>NZ_JBIAGO010000019.1:0-156414 GCF_042869775.1 Streptomyces sp. NPDC006711 | reverse complement strand
CGCGCCCAGCCACCCACGGCCCGCAGCCGGGGCCCCTGGGGCTCCGCCCCAGACCCCCTTCGCGCCTGAACGGCGCTCGTCCTCAATCGCCGGACAGGCTGAAGATGCCCATGCCGGCCCGCACGGGATGCCTCAGGGGCGCGGGGAACTGCGCGACCAGCCATCCACGGTCCGCAGCCGGGGCCCCTGGGGCTCCGCCCCAGACCCCGTTCGGCCTGAACGGCCTCGTCCTCAATCGCCGGACGGGCTGAGGTTGCTTGGGTGGGCCAGCACAAGCCGTACTCCCGGACAGGCTGAAGGCGCCGCTGCGGGCCAGCACAAGCCCCTGCGGCTCCGCAGAAGGTGACTTCTGGCGGCCATACGAATTGGCGTACAACACCGTAACCCCCCATGCGACATGCGCCGATTCACGCAGGGCCGGCCCAGAACGCGTACGTCAACGCGAACGCCAAGGGCGGGAATCCCCCGGGCAATCGCCACCCGCGCCTGGAATTGTGCGGGAAATCGCGGGGCCGGAAGCGTGGTTTCCGGGGCGGCAGAAATCCGGCCCGCAATTTACGCACCACACACACCCCTGACGCAAGGTGTTTTCCTCCGCCCCCGGGGCAGGGTCAGGAAGCGGGGTGTGGGCTCGGCCCGGGTTCTGGGGTGGGGGCCGGGGGGTCTGTAGTTCACATGACGTTCCCCGGACGTATCTGTGGACGCACCACCAATGCGTGAAGAAACACCGCACCGTCTTGAACGGCCGCCCCTTGAACTCCCTTTGCCGGGCGAAGAAGCTCATTCCTAGCTTCCGCGGTTGTGTGTTGGACCGCGTGTACTCCCCAGGTGCGTGACGCGTTTTCGTCGCGGCGCCCTTGCAGGAATCCCTAGATGGCCAAGGAGAGGTACATGGACGCTTCGGTGATTGTCGTGGGCGCGGGCCCCGCCGGAATGATGCTGGCGGGCGAACTGCGGCTCGCGGGGGTCGAAGTCGTCGTCCTGGAGCGCCTGGAGAAGCGCACCGGGGAGTCCCGGGGGCTCGGCTTCACCGCCCGCACGATGGAGATCTTCGACCAGCGGGGCATCCTGCCGCGCTTCGGGGACGTCGAGACCAGCGACCTGGGGCACTTCGGGGGGCTGCCGATCGACTTCTCCATCCTGGAGGGCGCCCGGCAGGCCGCGAAGTCCGTTCCGCAGTCGGCCACCGAGACGCATCTGGAGGAGTGGGCCACCAGCCTGGGCGCGGACATCCGGCGCGGCCACGAGGTCCTGTCCATCACCGACAAGGGCGACGGCGTCACGGTGAAGGTGCGCGGCCCCAAGGGCGAACACACCCTGCGCGCCCCCTACTTGGTGGGCTGCGACGGCGGCCGCAGCCTGGTCCGCAAGGCGGCGGGCTTCGACTTCCCCGGCACCCCCGCGACGATGGAGATGTTCCTCGCCGACATCAAGGGCGTCGAGCTCAAGACGCGCATGATCGGCGAGACGCTGCCCGGCGGCATGGTCATGGTGGGCCCGCTGCCCGGCGGCACCACCCGCATCATCGTCTGCGAACGCGGCACCCCGCCGCAGCGCCGTGAGGTCCCGCCGTCCTGGCACGAGGTCGCCGACGCCTGGAAGCGTCTGACCGGCGAGGACATCTCGGCGGCCGAGCCCGTCTGGGTCAGCGCCTTCGGCAACGCCACGCGTCAGGTCACCGAGTACCGGCGCGGCCGCGTCATCCTGGCCGGCGACGCCGCGCACATCCACCTGCCGGCCGGCGGCCAGGGCATGAACACCAGCATCCAGGACGCCGTCAACCTGGCCTGGAAGCTCGCGGCCGTCGTCAAGGGCACCGCCCCGGAGGACCTGCTCGACACCTACCACAGCGAGCGGCACAAGGTCGGCGAGCGGCTTTTGATGAACACCCAGGCGCAGGGCCTGCTCTTCCTCAGCGGCCCCGAGGTCCAGCCGCTGCGCGACGTACTGAGCGAGCTCATCAAGTACGACGACGTCGCCAAGCACCTGACCGCCATGGTCAGCGGCCTGGAAATCACCTACGACGTCGGATCCGGCAGCCACCCGCTGCTCGGCAAGCGCATGCCGCACCTGGAACTGACCACGGCCAGGCGCACCACGTCCAGCACGGAACTGCTGCACGCCGCCCGGGGCGTACTGCTCGACCTCGACGACAACCCGAGGCTGCGGGCCCGGGCCGCCGGCTGGTCCGACCGGGTCGACATCGTCACCGCGAGCACCGGACCGCTCTCCGAGGCGAGCGGCCTCGCGGGCACCACCGCCGTGCTGATCCGCCCCGACGGATACATCGCCTGGGCGGCGCCCGGCAGCAACCACGACCTGCCGATGGCCCTGGAGCGCTGGTTCGGCCGGCCCCTGGCCGGCTGACCGGCCCGACACCGTCCGACCAGCACGTCAACGGAGGAACACACCATGGCTACGCCGCAGGCAACCATCGCGCCGCCCCAGGCAGGGCCGGCGGAGGAGCGCAGGGACGTCGTGCGGGCGGCCCGCGCCGTCTTCGCCCGCGAGGGCTGGAACCACACCACCATCGAGGACATCGCCGAGGAGGCCGGACTCGAACCGGCCACCGTCACCCACTACTTCAAGGACAAGGAGCAGCTGCTCCTGTCCGTCCTGCTGGAGAGCGCCGCGTCGGTCGCCGCCGCGGGGACCGTCATCGCCGAGGACCACCTCGCCGATGTCACCGACCTGGTGGGGGACCTCACCGCCCTTGGCCGGGCCTGGCTGACCCCGCTCGCCGACTTCCCCGAGCACTTCGCCATCGTCCGCCACCTCGGCGCGGAGGCCACCCGCCTGCCGGCCGGTGTGCTGGAGATGTGGCAGACGGCGGGCCCGCGCCAGGCGCAGCGCGAGCTGGCCCGACGGCTGCGGCGGATCGCCGACGCCGGGCTGCTTGACATCCCCGACGCGGACCACGCCGCCGGCCGGTTCACGCAGCTGGTCGCGGGCAGCGTCGTCCAGCGCTCGTTCCACGGCGCCCTGCCGCTCGCGGACTTCGAGACCGAGGAACTGATCGCGGCGGGCGTGGCGGACTTCGTCCGTCTCTTCGCCCCCGCCGCCTGACAGCGCCCCACACCCACGGAAGAGGAAAGACATTGCACAGCACCCTGATCGTGGCCCGCATGGACGTCGAGTCCAGCGCCCAGGTCGCCAAGCTCTTCGGCGAGTTCGACCAGACGGAGATGCCGCACCGCATGGGCACCCGGCGCCGTCAGCTGTTCTCGTACAAAGGCCTGTACTTCCACCTCCAGGACTTCGACGGCGACAACGGCGGAGAGCTGATCGAGGAGGCCAAGACGGACCCCCGGTTCGTGGGGATCAGCCAGGACCTCAAGCCGTTCATCGAGGCCTACGACCCGGCCACCTGGCGCTCGCCGGCCGACGCCATGGCCACCCGCTTCTACGACTGGACGGCCTCGCGGTGATGCTGTCCGCCACCGACATGACCACTGACACGAGAGGAGGCCTTTGCTAGTGGGCCGCCGAGTAGTAATCACTGGGGTGGGAGTGCTGGCGCCGGGCGGTATCGGTGCCAAGAACTTCTGGAGTCTGCTGAGCGAAGGACGCACGGCGACCCGGGGGATCACCTTCTTCGACCCGTCCTCCTTCCGCTCCCAGGTCGCGGCCGAGGCCGACTTCGACCCGGAGCTGCACGGGCTGAGCCCGCAGGAGATCCGCCGCATGGACCGCGCCGCGCAGTTCGGCGTGGTCACCGCCCGCGAGGCGCTGGCCGACTCCGGTCTCGACCTCGCCGGGTTCGACCCGCACCGCACCGGGGTCACCATCGGCTCCGCGGTCGGCGCCACCACCGGTCTCGACGACGAGTACCGCGTGGTCAGCAACGACGGCAAGCTGAACGAGGTCGACCACACCTACGCGGTGCCGCACCTGTACAACTACTTCGTGCCGAGCTCGTTCTCGGCGGAGGTGGCCTGGGCGGTCGGGGCCGAAGGCCCGGCCACCGTCGTCTCCACCGGCTGCACCTCCGGAATCGACTCGGTCGGCCACGCCGTCGAGCTGATCCGCGAGGGCACCGCCGACATCATGATCACCGGCGCCACCGACGCCCCGATCTCGCCGATCACCATGGCGTGCTTCGACGCGATCAAGGCGACCACGCCGCGCAACGACGACCCCGAGCACGCCTCCCGCCCCTTCGACGGGACCCGCAACGGCTTCGTCCTCGGCGAGGGCAGCGCCGCCTTCGTCCTGGAGGAGTACGAGAGCGCCAAGAAGCGCGGCGCGCACATCTACGCCGAGATCGCCGGCTACGCCTCGCGCTGCAACGCCTTCCACATGACGGGTCTGCGTCCGGACGGCCGCGAGATGTCCGAGGCGATCAACGTCGCCCTGGCCGAGGCGCGGATGAACCCCGACCGGATCGACTACATCAACGCGCACGGCTCCGGCACCAAGCAGAACGACCGCCACGAGACGGCCGCGTTCAAGCTGAGCCTCGGCGAGCACGCGTACCGCACCCCCGTCAGCTCCATCAAGTCGATGGTGGGGCACTCGCTGGGCGCCATCGGCTCCATCGAGATCGCCGCGTCGATCCTCGCGATGGAGAACAACGTAGTGCCGCCCACCGCGAACCTGCACACCCCCGACCCGGTGTGCGACCTGGACTATGTGCCGCTGACCGCGCGGGAGCACCGTACGGACGCGGTCTTGACAGTCGGCAGCGGATTCGGCGGTTTCCAGAGCGCGATGGTGCTGGCCCGCCCGGAAAGGAGCGCGGCATGAGTGCCAAGGCAGTGATCACCGGCATCGGCGTGGCCACCCCCAACGGGCTCGGTGTGGACGACTTCTGGGCCGCGACCCGGGTCGGCAAGAACGCGATCGACCGGATCACGCGGTTCGACGCCTCGTCCTATCCGTCCCAACTCGCGGGCGAAATACGCGGGTTCGAGGCGTCCGAGCACCTGCCCAGCAGGCTGCTGCCCCAGACCGACCGGATGACCCGGCTCGCCCTGGTCGCCGCCGACTGCGCCTTCGAGGACGCGGGGGTCAGGCCGGACGACATCCCGGAGTTCGACATGGGCGTCGTGACCGCGTCCACCTCGGGCGGCTTCGAGTTCGGCCAGAACGAGCTGCAAAAATTGTGGAGCCAGGGCAGCCAGTACGTCTCCGCATACCAGTCCTTCGCCTGGTTCTACGCCGTCAACAGCGGCCAGATCTCCATCCGCAACGGCATGAAGGGCCCCAGCGGCGTCGTCGTCAGCGACCACGCCGGCGGCCTCGACGCCATCGCCCAGGCCCGCCGCCAGATCCGCAAGGGCAGCAAGCTGATCTTCTCCGGCGGCTTCGACGCGTCGGTCTGTCCCTGGGGCTGGGTCGCGCAGATCGCCGGCGGCCGGATGTCCACCAGCGACCGGCCCGAGCGCGCCTATCTGCCCTTCGACAAGGACGCCTGCGGCTATGTGGCAGGTGAGGGCGGCGCCCTGATCATCCTGGAGGACGAGCGGACGGCGCGTGAGCGCGGGGCGGCGAACATCTACGGCGAGGTCGCGGGCTACGGCTCGACCTTCGACCCGAAGCCCGGCAGCGGGCGCGAGCCCGGACTGCGCCGCGCCATCGAGGTCGCGCTCGCCGACGCCGGTGTCTCGGCCGAAGAGGTGGACGTGGTCTTCGCCGACGCGGCCGGCACGCCGAGCCTCGACCGCGAGGAGGCCGACGCCATCATCGCGGTGTTCGGGCCGTCCGGTGTCCCGGTCACGGCGCCCAAGACCATGATCGGCCGCCTGTACTCCGGCGCCGCCCCGGTCGACGTGGTCTCCGCCGTCCTCGCCATCCGCGAGGGTCTGATCCCCCCGACCACCAACGTCGAGCTGTCGCCCGAGTACGACATCGACCTGGTCACGGGCCAGCCGCGCACCGCGTCGGTGCAGACCGCGCTGGTGCTCGCCCGTGGCGTCGGCGGCTTCAACTCCGCCGTGGTCGTGCGCTCGCTCGACTGAGCCACCGCACCTGCCAGGACGCCGGCCCGCAGCCGCGGGAGGCGCCCCCCATTTGCCGTCGCACCCGCGCACCCGGTGCGAACTCTTCACGAAGGAGACCCCATGTCCGCCCAGGAATTCACCATCGACGACCTCAAGCGCATCCTGCTGGAGGGCGCAGGCGCCGAAGAGGGCGTCGACCTCGACAGCGACATCCTCGACACGGACTTCGAGGAGCTGGGTTACGAGTCGCTGGCGCTCCTTGAGACCGGTGGCCGTATCGAGCGCGAGTACGGCATCTCCCTCGACGACGACGTCTTCGCGGAGAACCCCACCCCGCGCACCCTCGTCGCCGCGATCAACACCTACCTCGGGGACCTCGTCGGCGCCTGAACCGCTCCGCCGGCGCCGGGACGGCACGACGATGCGTGCCGTCCGGCGGCCGGGGGCCCGCTGTGCCCCGATGCTCCCTCTTTCTCTTTCTCTATTTCGCTCTGTCCATTGGAGAAGCAAGCCATGTCGCAGCAGGACAAGCGCGTCGCCCTCGTCACCGGCGCCACCAGCGGGATCGGCCTGGCCGTCGCCCGCCTTCTGGCCACGCAGAACCACAAGGTGTTCATCGGCGCCCGCAACGCGGACAACGTCGCCGAGACCGTCAAGCAGCTCCAGGACGAGGGCCTTGAGGTGGACGGCACCACCCTGGACGTCCGTTCCTCCGACGACGCCCGGGCCTTCGTACAGGCGGCCGTCGACCGCTTCGGCACCGTGGACGTGCTCGTCAACAACGCCGGCCGCTCGGGTGGCGGCGTGACCGCCGACATCGACGACGAGCTGTGGCACGACGTCATCGACACCAACCTCAACTCGGTCTTCCGGCTGACCCGCGAGGTCCTGACCACCGGCGGCCTGCGCCACAAGGACCGCGGCCGGATCATCAACATCGCCTCCACCGCCGGCAAGCAGGGCGTCGTCCTCGGCGCCCCGTACTCGGCCTCCAAGCACGGCGTCGTGGGCTTCACCAAGGCGCTCGGCAACGAGCTTGCGCCGACCGGCATCACCGTCAACGCGGTCTGCCCGGGGTACGTCGAGACGCCGATGGCCCAGCGGGTGCGCCAGGGGTACGCCGCCGCCTACAACGCCACCGAGGACGCCATCCTCGAAAAGTTCCAGTCGAAGATCCCGCTGGGCCGCTACTCGACGCCCGAGGAGGTCGCGGGCCTCGTCGGCTACCTGGCCTCGGACACGGCCGCCTCGATCACCGCGCAGGCCCTCAACGTCTGCGGCGGCCTCGGCAACTTCTGATCCGTCCGTCGCCCTCAACTCACCTTCACACACAAGGAGTTACCAGCATGTCGCAGCCCGGCCTGCGCGAGGTGGAGCACGAGATCACGATCTCCGCTCCGGCCGCCGCCGTGTACCGGCTGATAGCCGAGGTGCAGAACTGGCCCCGGATCTTCCCGCCGACGATTTACGTCGACCACGTGGAGCGCTCCGCCACCGAGGAGCGCATCCGCATCTGGGCCACCGCCAACGGCGAGGCCAAGAACTGGACCTCGCACCGCACCCTGGACCCCGAGCGGCTGCGGATCACGTTCCGCCAGGAGGTCTCGGCGCCGCCGGTCGCCTCCATGGGCGGCACCTGGATCATCGAGCCGGTCTCGGCGACCGACTCCCGTGTGCGGCTGCTGCACGACTACCGGGCCATCGACGACGACCCCGAGTCGCTGAAGTGGATCGACGAGGCCGTCGACCGCAACTCGCGCTCGGAGCTCGCCGCCCTCAAGACCAACGTCGAGGCCGCGCACGCCGCCGAGGACCTGACGTTCTCCTTCGAGGACACCGTCCAGATCGCCGGCTCGGCCAAGGACGTCTTCGACTTCGTCAACGAGGCCCAGCTGTGGCCCGAGCGCCTGGCGCACGTGGCCACCGTCCGCTTCGAGGAGCCCTCCCCCGGCCTTCAGGAGCTGGAGATGGACACCCGCGCCAAGGACGGCTCGGTGCACACCACCAAGTCCTACCGCGTGGCCTTCCCGCACGAGAAGATCGCGTACAAGCAGGTGACGCTCCCGGCGCTGATGACGCTGCACACCGGTTACTGGACGTTCGCCGAGAACGCCGACGGCGTCGCCGCCTCCTCGCAGCACACCGTCACCCTCAACACCGCGAACATCGCCAAGATCCTGGGCGCCGACGCCACGGTCGAGGACGCGAGGAAGTACGTCCACACCGCGCTGAGCACCAACAGCCGCGCCACGCTCGGCTACGCCAAGGACCACGCCGAGAACATCGCCCAGAACAAGGCGGCCTGACCATGGCCGGGGACCACACCGAGACCCAGGTGATCGTGGTGGGCGCGGGCCCGGTCGGGCTGTTCCTCGCCGGTGAGCTCCGGCTCGCGGGCGCGGACGTGGTGGTCCTCGAACGGCTCACCGCGCCGACCACCGAGTCGCGGGCGTCCACCCTGCACGCCCGCACCATGGAACTCCTGGACGCCCGCGGCCTGTTGGCGCCGCTCGGCGACATTCCCAGCGACGTGATGGGCCACTTCGGGGGCATCCCGCTCGATCTCACGCTTCCCGGCCCCCACCCGGGCCAGTGGAAGGTCCCGCAGACCCGCATCGAGGAGCTGCTGGGACAGTGGGCCAAGGACCTGGGCGCGGACATCAGGCGCGGTCACGAGGTGACCGGGCTGACCGTGACCGAGGAGTACGCCGAGGCCGAGGTGCGCACGGCCGGGGGAGTGACGGAGTTCTTCCGGGCCAAGTGCGTCGTCGGCTGCGACGGCGAGAACAGCGTCGTGCGCCGGCTGGGGGGCTTCGGCTTCCCCGGCGCCGACGCGAGCCGCGAACTGCTGCGCGCCGACGTGGCGGGCATCGACATCCCCAACCGCCGCTTCCAGCGGCTGCCGCGAGGACTGGCCATCGCCGCCCGGCGTCCCGATGGAGTGACCCGGGTGATGGTGCACGAGTTCGGTGCGGTGCCGCGCGGCGCCCAGCCCGAGTTCGCGGACGTCGTCGGCGCCTGGAAGCGCGTCACCGGGGAGGACATCGCCGGCGGCACCCCGCTGTGGGTGAACTCCTTCGGTGACGCCTCCCGGCAGGCCGCCACCTACCGCGACCACCGGCTCTTCCTCGCCGGTGACGCGGCCCACCAGCAGATGCCGATCGGCGGGCAGGCCCTCAACCTGGGTCTTCAGGACGCCGCCAACCTCGGCTGGAAGCTCGCCGCGCAGGTGACCGGGCGCGGGCCGAAGGGGCTGCTGGACAGCTACGACGGCGAACGGCGGGCCGTGGGGCAGAAGGTCCTGAGCAACATCAGGACCCAGGCGCTGCTGCTGCTCGGCTCGGCGGAGGTCGACGCCACCCGCGAGGTCTTCGCCGAGCTGATCGGCGAGAGCGAGAACGTAAGGACCCACCTGGCCGGAATGATCTCCGGCCTCGACATCCGCTACGACGTGGGTCCGGACGACCTGGGTCCTGACGGCGTAGGCCCGGGCAGCCACCCGTTGCTCGGCCTGCGTCTGCCGCACTGGCAACTGGCCACGCCCGAGGGCGAGTTGACCACCGCCGAGACCTTGCGCGCAGGGCGGGGCGTGCTGCTGATCCTGCCCGGTGACGCCGCGCGCGGCGCGGAGCTGGCCTCCGCCGCCGCGCCATGGACGCCGCTGGTGCGCACGGTGCACGTGAGCGCCCTGGCCGGCGCCCCCGCGCCGGACACCGGCGCCCTCCTGGTGCGCCCCGACGGCTATGTCGTCTGGGCCGACACCGACACCGACACCGACAGCGGCCCCGGCAACGCCCGGGCAGCCGGCCTGCCGCGAGCGCTGACCCGATGGTTCGGCGACCCGGCAGGCACCACCAGGACGACGACGCCGGCCACCGCGCCGGCCAAGAAGTGGAGTACAGACATGGGCAAGCTCACCGGCAAGACGGCGCTCGTCACGGGCTCCAGCCGCGGCATGGGGCGCGCGACGGCGATCCGCCTCGCGCGGGAGGGCGCGCTCGTCGCCGTCCACTACACCGCCAACAAGGACGCGGCCGACGAGGTCGTCGAGATCATCGAGAAGGACGGCGGGCGCGCCTTCACCGTGCGGGCCGAACTCGGCGTCCCGGGCGACGCGCACGAGCTCTTCCTCGCCCTGGAGAGCGGCCTGCGCGAGCGCACGGGCACCACCGACCTGGACATCCTGGTCAACAACGCCGGTGTGATGGGCGGCGTCAAGCCCGAGGAGACCACGCCGGAGAAGTTCGACGAGCTCTTCGCGGTCAACGCCAAGGCCCCGTTCTTCCTCATCCAGCGGGCGCTGAAGAACATGCCCGACGGCGGCCGCATCATCAACATCACCTCCGGCCTCACCCGGTTCGCGAACCCGGACGAGATCGCGTACGCGATGACCAAGGGCGCGGTGGACCAGCTGGCGCTGCACTTCGCCAAGCACCTGGGGCCGCGCAACATCACCGTCAACTCGGTGGCGCCCGGCATCACCCGCAACAGCAACCCCGTCTTCGACATCCCCGAGGCGGTGGAGGCGATGGCGGGGATGTCCGCCTTCAACCGCGTGGGCGAGCCCGAGGACGTCGCCGACGTCGTGGCCTTCCTCGCCACCGACGACGCCCGCTGGATCACCGGCTCGTTCGTCGACGCCACCGGCGGCACCCTGCTCGGCTGAGGCCGGGCCCCCGCACCGGGCCGGCCGCGGCACTTCCCCCCATCGCGGCCGGCCCCACGGACCCCATCCACCGACACCCCACGACCCCTGCGGAGCGAGGTCACGATGCTCTCGACACCCACGCGCCCCGGCCGGGCCGGCGCCCGCTTCACCCCCGCCCAGTGGGGGCTGCTGTCCGTGCTCGCCGGCAACATGCTCATCGACGCCCTGGAGGTGTCCGTCGCGCTGGTCGCGCTGCCCTCCATCGGCGACGATCTGGGCCTGGCGACGGCCGGACTCCAGTGGGTGGTCTCCGGGTTCGCCGTCGGCTTCGGCGGGCTGCTCCTGTTCGGCGGCCGTCTCGTCGCGATCCACGGCCGGCGCCCCGTCTACCTCGTCGCGCTCCTGGTGTTCGCCGCCGCGTCACTGGCGGGCGCACTGGCGACGAGCGCGGCGCTGCTGATCGCCACCCGCTTCGTCAAGGGCTTCTGCGCCGCGCTCACCGCGCCCACCGGGTTCGCGATCATCGCGTCCGTCTTCCCCGAAGGGCCCGCGCGCAGACGGGCGTTGTCGGTGTACTCGCTCTTCGGCGCCAGCGGCTTCTCGGCCGGACTGCTGCTGTCCGGCGCGCTCACCGAGCTCAGCTGGCGCTGGACCTTCGCCTTCCCCGCGCCGGTCGCGCTGGTGCTGTTCGGCGCCGCGCTGCGGCTGATCCCGCGCGATGAGCCGGGCACGGCGGTGAACGCGCCGCGCCGCTACGACGCGGCGGGCGCGCTCGCCCTCACCGGCGCGATGCTGGCGCTGGTAGCCGCACTCACCCTCGGCGCAGGGCGCGGCTGGGACGCCCCGGGCACCGTCGCCCTGTTCGTGCTCGCCGCGCTGCTCGCGGCCGTCTTCGTCCGCGTCGAACTGAGCGCGCACGAACCCCTGTTGCGGCTCGACCTGCTGCGCCACGGCCCGCTCCTTCGCTCCGCGCTCGGCGCCGGCGCGCTCAACGGCTCGTACCTGGGGCTGCTCCTGGTGGTCACCCTCAGGATGCAGCGACAGGCCGGCCACGGCCCCTGGTCCACCGGCCTCGCGTTCCTGCCGGCCGCCGCGCCGCTCGCCGTCACCGCGCTGCTGTCGGGCCGGCTCGTCGCCCGCTTCGGCCCGCCCCGGCTCATCGCGGCGGGCGCGGCGTCCGCGACCCTCGGGTACGCCCTGTACGCGGCCGGGCACCAAGAGTCCTACGTGCGCGACCTGTTGCCCACGTTGGTGCTCGTCGGCATCGCGTTCGTGCTGGCCTTCACCGCCTTCCACGTCCAGGCCACCAGTTCCGTAACCCCCGCCGACCAGCCCGCGGCCGGCGGCCTCTACCAGACCTCCGTACAGCTGGGGGCGGCCGTCATGACCGCCCTGTGCGCCGCGGTGCTGCCCTCGGGGCAGCGCCCGGTCCTGTACCTGATCACGGCCGTGGGACTCCTCGGCCTGGTCGTCGCACTCCGTGGCCTCGCGCCCGGGCGGGTGGCGCGCGGCGCCGCCCGGCAATCCCCCGAAGATGAAAGGTGAAAGACATGTCGAACGAGCCCCTGCGGCTTGCCGTCATCATCAGCAGCGTCCGCGAGGGCCGGTTCGGACCGGTCATCGGGGAGTGGTTCGCCGCTCAGGCGAAGGAGCGCGCCGACCTGGAGGTCGACGTCATCGACCTGGTCGACCACGAGCTGCCGTACGCGCACTCGTTCAGCCCCGCCGGTGAGGCCGCCGACATCCTGGCGAAGATCTCGCCGCGTCTTGAGGCGGCCGACGCCTACGTCGTGGTGACGCCGGAGTACAACCACAGCTACCCCGCCTCGCTCAAGCACCTCATCGACTGGCACTACACGCAGTGGCGCGCCAAGCCCGTCGGCTTCGTCTCCTACGGCGGCCTGTCCGGCGGTCTGCGCGCCGTCGAGCACCTGCGTCCGGTCTTCGCCGAGCTGCACGCGGTGACCGTCCGCGACGCCGTCAGCTTCCACAGCCCCTGGGGCACGTTCGACGACAACGGCAAGCCCAAGGACGAGACCGGTCCGGCCGGTGCGGCCAAGGTGCTCCTGGACCAGCTCACCTGGTGGGGCACCGTGCTGCGCGAGGGCCGGGCGAAGACCCCGTACCAGGCCTGACGCCCGGCTCCTCGGGGGAGCGCGGCGCACCGCGCTCCCCCCGGGGAGCGGGACATCCATCGGAAAGGGACATGACTGTGAACCGCACGGGTCGCTCCGCCCGTACGTGCGGGGCCACCGCCAGGGCTACGGCGGCGCCGGCCCCCGACCCGGCCCGCCTCGCCCGCGTCGGCCACGCCGAACGCACCCGCGTCCTCGACGCCTACGTACGTCAGGAGCTGGGCCGCGTCCTGGGCATCAGCGCGCACCAGGTGGACACGGTCGGCCGGCCGATGCGCAGCCTCGGCGTAGGCTCGATCGCCGGGCTCGAACTCCAGCACCGGATGGAGCGGGCCCTGCGGGTCGAACTCGACTTGCAGATGCTGCTGCTGGCCAACAGCGCGGCCGAACTCGTCGCGTGCCTGGCCGGACAGCTGGGGCCGCGCCCGGCCCGCCCGCACGACAGCGCGGTTCACGACAGCGCGGCCCACGACAGCGCGGTCACGGCATGAGCGACGCCCGCGCCAGGAGCCACGCCTTCCTCCCCGAGCCGTCGCCGCGCCGGGCGGACGAGGAGTTCACCCTCGGCGACGGCGCGCTCGACCTCTGGCTGATGCGCAGCCCGCACCCCGACCGCGCGCACCTGCTGGACCGCTCCGAACTCGACGCGGCCGAGCGTCGCCGCGCCGACTCCTTCATCCGTCCCGCCGACGGCCTGCTGTACGCGACGGTCCATGTCGCGCTGCGCCGGCTGCTCGGCCGCTATCTGGACACCGCGCCGAAGGACGTGCGCTTCACCCGCGAGCCGTGCCCGGGCTGCGGCGAGCGCCACGGCCGCCCGGCCCTCGACCTGCCCGCGCCGCCCCTGCACTTCTCGCTCTCGCACAGCAGCACCGTCGCGTTCATCGGCGTCGCCACCACCCCGCTCGGCGTGGACGTGGAGCGGCTGCCCGGCGCCGAGACGATCGACGTGTGCGTCGGGGCCCTGCACCTGGACGAGCAGCGCGAACTTGCGGGATGCCCGGCCGGGACCGAGCGGGCGGCGGCCTTCGGCCGGATCTGGACCCGCAAGGAGGCCTACCTCAAGGGCATCGGCACGGGCCTCAGCCGTTCTCCCGCCCAGGACTACCTCGGGGCGCGGGCCGAGCGCCATCCGGCGGGCTGGACCGTGCTGGACGTGCCGTGCGGCGCCACCCACGCGGCCGCCGTCGCCGTGCGCGGCGGCGTCCCGCTGAGCACCCGGGTGCGCCTGCTGGAGGAGGAGTGGCTGCGCGCCGGCCCCGCCGCCCCCGCCGACGGACACCGGGCCCCGGCCCTCGCTCGCCGACCGACGACAAGGACGTGATCCAGATGACCGGCACCGCATGCGTCTTCCCCGGACGGGGTTGCGTGCGGGTGGGCATGGGCCGGGACGTGCTCGTGGCGCGCCCCGAACTCGCCCTCGCCCACCACCGGGTGGCCGCGGACCACCTCGGCATCCCGCTGACGCAGCTGTGCCGGCACGGCCCGGCCCGCGAGCCGGTTCGTCGAGACGGGGCCCGGCCTGGTGCTGAGCGGCCGCTCCGCTCGATTGCCCCCCGTGTGCCCGTGTACGCCGGCGGCAGCGCCCGCCAACTGGCCCTGACCGAAAGCGCGTTGGCGCCCGCCGCCGTCTGACCGACTTTTTTGACCAAGGAGAGTGGGAACCATCATGTCCGCGAGCGACCAGTCGATACGTGCCCGGGTCGAGGAGCTGTCGGAGCTCAAGGAGACGGTGCGCGGCGGCGACGCCGGCGCCACCGAACGCCAGCACGCCAAGGGAAAGCTCACCGCGCACGAGCGCATCGAACTCCTGCTGGACAAGGGCTCGTTCAACGAGGTCGAGTCGTTGCGCCGCCACCGTGCCACCGGCTTCGGCCTTGAGCACAAGCGGCCGCACAGCGACGGCGTCGTCACGGGCTGGGGCTCCGTGCACGGCCGTACCGTCTTCGTGTACGCCCATGACTTCCGGGTCTTCGGCGGGGCGCTCGGCGAGGCCCACGCCCAGAAGATCCACAAGATCATGGACCTCGCGGAGGCGGCGGGCGCCCCGCTGGTCTCCCTCAACGACGGCGCGGGCGCCCGCATCCAGGAGGGCGTCACCGCGCTCGCCGGCTACGGCGGCATCTTCCAGCGCAACACCCGCGCCTCCGGCGTCATCCCGCAGATCTCCGTGATGCTCGGCCCCTGCGCGGGCGGCGCCGCCTACTCCCCGGCGCTCACCGACTTCGTCTTCATGGTCCGCGAGACCTCGCAGATGTTCATCACGGGCCCGGACGTCGTCAAGGCGGTCACCGGCGAGGAGATCACGCAGAACGGCCTGGGCGGCGCCGACGTGCACGCGGGGACCTCAGGCGTGGCGCACTTCGCCTACGACGACGAGGAGCACTGCATCGAGGACGTGCGCTACCTGCTGTCGCTGCTGCCCGCCAACAACCGCGAGCTCTCTCCCGTGCAGCACTCCGGCGACCCCGCCGACCGGATCAACGAGGCGCTGCTCGACCTGGTCCCGGCCGATCCCGGCCAGGCCTACGACATGCGCAAGGTCATCGAGGAGGTCGTCGACGACGGCGAGTACTTCGAGGTGCACCCGGCCTGGGCGCCCAACATCGTCTGCGCGTTCAGCCGCCTGGACGGCCACGTGGTCGGCATCGTCGCCAACCAGCCGGCCGCCATGGCGGGCGTCCTGGACATCGAGGCCTCCGAGAAGGCCGCGCGTTTCGTCCAGTTCTGCGACGCGTTCAACATCGCGCTGATCACCCTCGTCGACGTGCCGGGCTTCCTGCCGGGCGTCGACCAGGAGCACAACGGCATCATCCGGCGCGGCGCCAAGCTCCTGTACGCGTACTGCAACGCCACCGTGCCACGGATCTCGCTGGTGGTGCGCAAGGCGTACGGCGGCGCCTACATCGTCATGGACTCCCGTTCCATCGGCGCGGACCTGGCCCTGGCCTGGCCCACCAACGAGATCGCCGTCATGGGCGCCGAGGGCGCGGCCAACGTCGTCTTCCGCCGCGAGATCAACGCGGCCGACGACCCCGACGCCGTACGCCAGGCGCGCATCCAGGAGTACAAGGACGAGCTCATGCACCCCTACTACGCGGCCGAGCGCGGCCTGATCGACGACGTGATCGACCCGCGTGAGACGCGCTCGGTGCTCATCCGCTCCCTGGACATGCTCCGCGCCAAACACGCCGAACTGCCCTCGCGCAAGCACGGCAACCCGCCCCAGTGAGCCCCCGCGGCCACACCCCCTTCCCCTCTCGACCGCTTGACCTAGGGAATGCAACGATGCCGAAGAAGAACACCGTCCTGGTCACCGCCGCCACCGGCAACGTCGGCCCGCACGCCGTGGCCCAGCTGCTTGAAGCCGGCGCCGACGTGCGCGCCCTGGTGCTGAAGGACGACCCCAACCTTGGCCGGCTGCCCGCGGGCGTCGAGCTGTTCGAAGGCGACCTGGCCGACCCCGACAGCCTGGACGCGGCCCTGGACGGCGTCGACGGCGTCTTCTTGATGTGGCCGTTCTTCACCACCAGCGTGGAGACCGCGCCCGCCGTGGTGAAGAAGATCGAGGCCCGGGCCCGCAGGGCCGTCCTCGTCTCCTCCATCGGCGTCCACATCGGCCTGGAGCGCGTCGACAACAACTGCCACGCCTATCTGGAGGAGCTGCTGGAGGCGACCGCCCTGGAGTGGACGTTCCTGCGCACCACCGGCTTCCAGGCCAACGCGCTCGGCTTCGCCCAGCAGATCAAGGACGGGGGAGTGGTCCACTTCCCCTACGGCGCCGCCACCCGTACCTCCGTGCACGAGGCGGACCTCGCGGCCGTCGGCGTGGCCGCGCTCACCGAGGACGGGCACGCCCACCAGAAGTACCTGGTGACCGGGCCCGAGGCGCAGTCGCAGGAGGAGCAGGTCCACATCATCGGTGAGGTGCTGGGCCGTGAGCTCGGCTGGCAGGACGTGGAGCACGACGCCGCCCGCGCCGCGATGGTCGCGACCGGCTGGCCGCCCTCGTACGCCGACGGCGCCCTGGACTATTTCGCGGCCCTCACCAAGGAGCCCGAGCTGGGCTCGACCGTGGTCCAGGACGTCACGGGCAGGCCGGCCAGGACCTTCCGGAGCTGGGCCGATGAGCACGTCGAGGCGTTCCGCTGAGCGAGGCCCCGGCCGCCGTCGAAGGCCTCAAGTCACCGCAGTCGCAACGGAGTTGTCGTATGTCAATCGCAGTCGAGCGGGCAGCCGCGCCGAAGGCCGGGTTCGTCACCTTCGGTGTCCTGCGCGTGGACGGACCCGGGACCGCCGCGTCCCTGGTGCGGATCCTCACCGACGAGGTGGGTTCCTGGGTGCGCCACACGGAGGGGTTCATCTCCTCCCGCGTCCATGTCAGCGCCGACGGCACCACCGTGATCAACCGCGGTGAGTGGACCAGCGAGGCGGCCTACCGCACCTCGTTCGGCACCAACCCGGCCGGGGGCGTGCTGCACGCGCTCGGCACCCGCCCCGGCGTGCTCGCCGCGACCGTCTTCAGCGGCGCCCCCGCCGAGGGCGCCATCGAGGGGCCCGCCGCCGGCGAGCGGCCCGGGGTGGTCGTCGTGGCCACCCGGCACCTGGGCGGACCCGAATCGGCCCACCGGCTGCTGGACCTGCTGGCCCGCAGCGGCGAGTGGAAGCGGGACTTTCCCGGACTCATCTCGGTGACGCCCTACCTCAGCGAGGACGGCACCGAGTTCGTCAACTACCCGATGTGGGTGAGCGAGGTGGCCTACAGCAGATGGATGGCCGACCCCCGCATCCTGGAGGGCCAAGAAGAGCTCGCCCGGCTCGAAGTGGCCCCGCCCCAATACGTGTTGTGCGCCGTCGCCGCCCATGTCGACGCGGCCGCGCGCACCGAACAGAAGAGGTGACCCGCATGACCACCACCGCACAGGACTCCGAGACCGCGTCGGTCGAGGCCGCGCTCAGCGACCTGTGGGAGTCGATCTACGACCCGGGCAGCCGCGCCATCATCGAGCAGCTGCCCATCGGCCGCACCTGGCGGATCCTCGAACTGGGCGCTGGCGCGGGCTCGATGGCGTACTGGCTGGCCGAACGGGCCGACCAGGGCTCCGTGCTCGCCGTCGACAGCGACACCAGCGCCCTCGACGCGGACCGCCACCCCAACCTGGAGGTCCGCCGGCTCGACATCGCCGAGGCCGACTTCGAGCCCGGCTCCTTCGACCTGATCTTCGCCCGCGCCGTCTTCGAGCACCTGGAGCGGCCCGAGGAGGTGCTGCGCCGCGCGGTGACCTGGCTGGCGCCCGGCGGGCACTTCCTGGTCGAGGACTTCTACTTCCTGCCCAGCGAGCACTGCGCGACGGCCGTGGGCCGCGCCCTGGTCGGCGCCTACCTCAAGGGCTGGGAGGCGGCAGGCGCCGACATGCACTGGGGCCGCAGGCTGCCCGCGACCCTGGCCCGCGCCGGGCTCGGCTCGGTGGACCTGCGGGTGACGCCGCTGGGCCCGGGCCAGCACGCCGCCGACAACGAGCTGATGCGTCTGCGCATGAAGCTCCAGGGGGCGGGCCTGGTCGAACGCGGCCTGGTCGGCGCCGAGGACCTGGACCGGTTCGTGGCGAACCTGGACGACCCGACCGCCCGTGACGTGACCACCCTGCTCTTCTCCGCCTGGGGGCGGAAGGACACCGAGTGACGCGTCCAGCACGAGCAACGCGTACCACCAGAGAGGCATCATGACTGCTGCGAAGCACCCACCGAAGGACAAGGGGCAGGGCACCACCCTTGTCCTCGTCGGCACCCTGACGATCATGGCGGGCGCCACCGTCGCGCCGGCGATCCCGGGGATCCGCGAGGCGTTCGCCGACTCCGCCAACGTCGATCTCCTCGCCCGGATGATCACCACGACGCACGCCCTGGCCATCGTGCTGTTCTCCCCGCTGGCGGGCCGCGTCGTGGAACGCCTCGGGCGCAAACGGGCCCTGATCACCGGCCTGTTCGCGTTCGGCATCGGCGGCAGCTCGGGGGCCTACCTGCCGGACCTGTACAGCCTGCTGGTCGGCCGGGCCGTCCTCGGCATCGGCGTCTCCCTCATCATGACCAGCAGCATGGCCATGATCGCCGACCTCTACGAGGGAGCCGACCGGCAGCGCCTGCTGGGCCGGCAGGCGGCGGCCGGATCGTTCGGCGGCGTGGTGCTGCTGCTCGGCGGCGGGGCGCTGGCGGGTCTCGACTGGCGCGTGGTGTTCCTGATCTACCTGCTCGGCGGACTGCTGCTGGTGCCCGCGCTGATGTTCCTGCCCGGTGGCCGCACCATCGCCGCGCCCAGTGAGCCGGGCGCGCCACGGCCCACCGGGAGCCGCAAGGTGCCCGGCGGCATCGTGGCGGCGCTCGCCGCGATGCTGCTCGGCCAGGTCGCGTTCTACTCGGTGCCGGTGCAGGTGCCGTTCCTGGTCGAGGACCACTTCGACGCCCCCTCGGTGGTCGCGGGCGGCGTCATGGCGGTGCAGACCTTCACCACGGGCATGGTCGCGATGCGGTTCGCCTTCTTCCGCCGGCTGGCCGGTGAGTTCACGCTCGCCGCGCTGTCCTTCCTGGCGATCGGCATCGGCTATCTGATCCTCGCGGTGGCGCCCAACATCGCCGTCCTGGTCGTGGCGCTCCTTGTGATGGGCACCGGGCTCGGCTTCCTCATGCCGAACCTGAACAACTGGGTGCTCGCCGAAGCGCCCGCCGAGGTACGGGCCCGCTACGCGGGACTGCTGACCACCGCCCTCTTCCTCGGTCAGTTCCTCGCGCCCGTCATCACTCAGCCGATCGTCTCCGCGCTCGGCATCCAGCCGACCTTCGCCGTCGTCGCGTGCGGCGCGCTGGTGGTGTCGGTGGCCTATTACCTGGGCGGCCGCGCGCAGCACAAGGAGCCCGCCGCCGGGCGGGACGCCGGTGAGGTGGAGGAGCTGACGGAGCGCTTCCTGGCCGGCCTGCGCACCCCTGAGCCCGGCAGCGAGCCGGCCTGGGCGCGGTCCGTCTTCACCGAGGACGTCATGTTCAGCTACCCCGACGGCACGGACCGGGGCATGGAGGGCTTCGAGGACTTCCACCGCCGGGCCCGGGACGGCTGGGGCCCGCTGGAGCGCCTGGACGCGGATTACGCCGTGGACGTGGACGGCGACCGGGCGACGGTGACGGTGCGCCAGCAGGCGACGCACGAGCCGGGCGCCACGGACGCCGCCACCCAGGTCGACATCGAGGGCCACTATGAGGCCCGGGCGGTGCGCACCGCCGAGGGGTGGCGGTTCGGCTGGTTCCAGGTCCGCTCCGTGACGGTGCGACCCCCGCACTCCGGCGTATCCGCCACGCACTGAAAGGCCTTCTCATGTCCCCCGCGACGCACCACCCGCCGCTGCACGTCGAGATCGCGCTCGACCTGACCTGCGTCCACTCCTCCATCGGCTTCGCCCGCTTCGAGCGCGCCGCCGCCCGCCACCGGGCGGCCGGACACGTCCTGGACGTCGCCTTCCTGCCGTTCCAGGTCACGCCCGACGCACCGGCCGAGGGTGTCCCGCTGGACCAGGTGCACCTCGGCTTCTTCGGCGGCAGGGCCGAGATGGAGCGGGCCAGGTCCGCCATGGCGGCGGTCGGTGCGGGCGCAGGCCTCGACCTCCGCTTCGACCGCGCCGTGCACGTGAACACCTTCGAGGCGCACCGCCTGCTGGCCCGCGCCGCAGCCCAGGGGCTCGGCGAGGCCATGGCCGAACGCCTCTTCCGCGCCTATCTCACCGACGGCCTCAACATAGGCGAGCGCGCCACCCTGGACCGGCTCGCCGCCGAGACCGGAGTACGCCCCGGGGAGGATCCGGGCGAGGCGGAGCGGCTGCGCGACCGGCTCGCGCGGACCCGGGGCCTGGGCATCCGCTCGGTGCCGGTCTTCCGGATCGGCGCCGCCACCGTCACGGGGGCCCAGGACGAGGAGGTCTTCGACCGCGCCCTCACCGCCGCTCTCGCCTGAACCACCCCCGCGTCCCGGATGCCGTCGCGCCCCGTGGTGCGGCGGCATCCGGCCTTTCACAACCCCACGCCCCACGCCCCACGCCCCACGGCGGCCGGCTCCATCTGCCGACGCCACCGACGGAGCGGTCTTCATCAACGGAGGGAAACGACATGAGCACGTCCGCCATGAACGGCGAGACCCTGGTCCGGGTCGAGAAGGGCAACCCGACCGAGGCCGAACTCGCGGCCCTGGCAACGGTGTTGCTGGCCCGGGCCGCAGCAGCCGGGGACGGCGCTTCGGCGGGGCCCGACGCGGCGGCCCGTGCCACCGCGCGCTGGCACCGCCTGGAGCGTTCGGCCGCGCACCGGCCGCCGCGCAGCTGGCAGGGCGGGGCGGGGCGCAGGGGCGCGGGAGCGTGAGCGGGCAGCGCATGGCGACGCGGGACGCCGCCGACCGGGCGGAGCTGCGGGAACTCTTCGACCGCTACGTGGTGGCCCTGGACTCGGTGGCCGAACGCGACCTGGACGACGACTGGTTCCGTACGGTCTTCACCGAGGACGTCGAGCTGTCCTTCCCGATCGGCTCCCACCACGGAGTCGCGGGCTACGCCGCCTTCCAGCGCACGGCCCGGGCGTGGTGGCGCGCCACGCACCACATCAGCGGCCCCCACGCGGTGGACGTCGAGGGCGACGAGGCACGGCTGCGCGTGCACCAGCTGGCCACGCACGTGCATCTGGCCGCCGACGCCGGGCTGTTCGAGGTCGGCGGGCACTACGAGGCCCGCGCGCTGCGCACGGCGGACGGCTGGCGGCTGGCCCGGATCGTCTTCCACGTCGACTGGACGAGGGGGCGGCGTCTTGCCGCCTTCGCCGACGCCCGGTTCTGAGCGGCCGGCCGGCCCGGGCGGACGGTCGGCTCCCCGGGCCGCCGCCCGGACCGCTCCCCGCGCCGCCGCCCGGGCCGACCGTCCGCCCCCGTACTCAGACCGGCAGGAACAGCTGGCGCAGATGGGCGGGGTAGGCGCCCGCGTCGGCCGCCGCCCGCACGAAGGACTCGGTCAGTTCGGTCAGACGGGCCACCCCCTCGCCGCCCAGGTGCGCGAACGGCGCGGCGTCCAGGCGGTCGGTCTCGTCCTCCAGGTCTTCGCGCAACGTCCTTCCCTGCTCGGTGAGTTGGTTCTCCGGGCCGAGCAGGCCGCGCGCCCGCAGGCGGCTCTCGGCCTCCTCCCACTCCCGCTCGCTCCAGCCCTGTCCGGCGATCACCGCGTCCTTGGGTACGCCCTCGCCGGTGGCGGCGTGCAGGACCAGCGCGTCGAGTCCGGCGATACCGGCGCCGACGAGGACGCAGAGATGGCCGTCGCCCCGGTACTCGCGCAGCAGCGTGGCCGCGTACCAGAGCGCCAGGTGTGCGGGCTCGGGCTCCTTCACGTCCGCCAGGGCCGCGTACATGGGGCGCCCCTGGGGGACGCAGGCCTCGGTCGCCCGCAGGGCCAGCCGTGCCGCCTCGGCCATCCGGGGGGACGCGAGGGTGTCGTGCCCGAGCAGCCGGCGCAGGGTGCTGTCCGCCGCGGCGAACCGCAGTTCAAGGACCTCGGCCGGGGTGATCCGCTCCCAGACGTGCGGCAGGTGCCGGGCGAGGAGGCCGTGCCCGATGCCGCCGAGCGCGGCGCTCGCGGTGCCGGGGCCCACGGCTCCCAGGGCCGCCGTCTTCGCCGTCAGGTGCGCCGCGGCCGGGTCGGTGATGCCGCGTGCGGCCAGCGCGTCGGCGAAGTCGGCCGTGAAGTAGGCCGTCGAATGCAGGGAGTTGAGCATGCGCTGACAGCGACGGACCGCATGCTCCGGAAGAGAAAGAGTAGTCATGTTCATGACATATACGGTATGCCCTGAACGATCACGGATGGAAGATGTTTCGTGGCTGATGTGACGTACCGACTCGCCGTCGGTCAGGCGCCCGGAGCGCCGGAACCCGCTCTGCACACCCTCGTACGGCGCCGCGTCACCTGGTGCCTGCGCGCGGCCCGGTGCCGCGCCGCCGCCCCCCGTGGCGAGGTCATGGATCCTGTCCCGAGCAACGCCTGGAGCGCTGATAGTCATGGCACAACCCTCGAACGCCGCTGAGCCGCAGGTCCGCGAGATCACCCTGGACGCCGCCGGCATCACCCTGTCCGGGCTGCTCGCCGAGCCCGCGGGCGTCCGGCCCAGAGCCGTGCTGGTCGCCATCCACGGAGGCGGCATGCGGGCCGGATACTTCGACAGCCGGGCCCGCCCGGGCCTGTCCCTGCTGACCACGGGAGCCGGACTCGGCTACACCGTGCTCGCCATCGACCGCCCCGGGTACGGCAGTTCGGCCGCAGCGCTGCCCGAGGGGCTGGGCCTGTGCGAGCAGGCCGCCACCCTGCACGCGGCCCTCGCCGCGTTCGCGCGGGGCCACGACACCGGCGCCGGGTTCTTTCTCGTCGCGCACTCTAACGGCGGCAAACTCGCCCTGGCGTCGGCCGCCGACGACAGGACCGGGCTGCTCGGACTCGACATATCGGGCCTGGGCAGCCGGTTCGCCGTGGACCCGCACCAGCTGCCAGGGCCGGCCGGCCACGGCGCGTGGCGCAGGCACTGGGGCGCGCTGCGCCTGTACCCGCCGGACGCCTTCCGGCTCGGGCGCTCGCTCGTCTCGCCGGTCCCGGCCAGGGAGGCGCTGGAGGGGCCCCTGTGGCCCGAGCTCTACCCGGGCTTCGCCGCCCTGGTCCAGGTCCCCGTGCGGTTCACCTTCGCCGAGCAGGAACAGTGGTGGCACTTCGACGAGGAGGCCATCGCCGCCCTGCGCGGACCGCTCGCCGCGCCCCGGGTGTCCGTCGACCACCAGCCCGACGCCGGGCACAACATCAGCCTCGGCTGGGCGGCCCGCACCTACCACCTGCGGGCGCTGGCCTTCCTGGAGGAGTGCCTGCTGGCGCACGACGCGGCGCCGCCGAGGCCGGCGCGGCGCGAGGCCGCCGCCCCCGGGCGCACCGGATCCGTCGGCGGCCTCGACGAGGACCCCGACCGCCACGGCGCCCGCGCGACCGCCCTCGCGCCATCCCGCGTCGCCTGACCGCACACCGCACCGCACCGCACCGCGCGCGACCCCCGCCCCGACCGACCCCGAAAGGCCCCGGCGTGACTTCAGACCTGCTCGACGACGACGACCTGACGACCTTCGAGTTCTTCGGCACCATGCCCATCGCGGCGGGACCCGTCCCCAAGCGCCCGGCGCTGCTCGCAGGCGAGGACCGGGAGACGCCGGACCGCCACATCTTCCGTGGCACCGACTGACCGGCCGCCACGTCCGACAGGGACCTGACACACGCGTGACCCCGCTCTGAAGGTGTCCCTCCTAGGCTCGCCACCCGTGCGCGTATCCACGTCACGTACGCAGCGATGAGAGGGATCCGTGACATCCGACCGGAGCGCCGCATGAGAGGCACGCTCGCCGGCACCTTCCAGTCCCTGACGATCCGCAACTTCCGGCTCTTCGCGGCCGGCCAGCTGGTGTCGGTCGCCGGCACCTGGATGATGGTCGTCGCCCAGGACTGGCTCGTGCTGTCCCTGACCGGCGACTCGGGCACCGCCCTGGGGGTGGTGACGGCGCTACAGTTCGCGCCGCTGCTGCTGCTCACCCTGTACGCGGGCGGGCTGGCCGACCGGCACGACAAGCGCCGGCTGCTGATGGCGGTCAATCTCCTGGCGGGCGCCTTGGCGCTGGCGCTCGCCGTGCTGGTCCTGACCGGCCAACCGCGCCTGTGGCACATCTACCTCTTCGCGCTCGGGCTCGGCACCGTCAACGCCGTGGAAGTGCCCACGCGCATGTCGTTCGTCAGCGAACTCGTCGGCGCCGAGCTGCTGCCGAACGCGTCCGCGCTGAGCGCCGCGTACTTCAACTCGGCCCGGGTCGTGGGCCCGGCCCTCGCCGGTCTGCTGGTCGGCCGGCTGGGGCCGGGCTGGGTGATGCTCCTGAACGCGGCCAGCTATCTGGCCACCGTGGGCGCGCTGCGCCTCATGCGGCCCGCCGAACTCCTGCGCGGCGGATCAGGCCGCGCGAGATCAGGCGTCGCGCACGGGATCCGCCACCTGCTCTCCCGGCGTGACCTGCTGCTGCCCATGGTCCTCGTCGCCGTGACGGGACTGTTCGGCTTCAACTTCCAGGTCACGCTGCCCCTGCTCGCCAAGACCGTCTTCCATGCCGACGCGGACGCCTTCGGGCTGCTCACCGCGTGTTTCGCCGCGGGCTCCCTCGTGGCGGCGTTCGCCACGACGCTGCGCAGGGGCCGTCCGGCGTTCGGCCTCGTCGTCGTGGCCGCGGCCGTGTTCGGCGCCCTGGAGTGCCTGGCGGGCCTGGCCCCCGGCTACGCGGCGGCGGCCGTGCTGCTGACGCTCACCGGCTTCGGGTCCATCTACTTCGCCCAGGCGGCCAACCACCACATCCAGCTCGGCACCGATCCCGCCTACCGGGGCCGGGTCATGGCCCTCTACACGCTGGTGTTCCAGGGCACGACCCCCTTCGGCGCGCTCCTGGTCGGCAGGCTGAGCGAGAACCTGGGCGCGCGCTCGGGCCTCGTCGTCGGCGGCGCGTGCTGTCTGCTCGCCGCCGCCGTCGTCCTCGTACTGCACCGGCGTCAGCGCGGCTCGCCGAACCAGCCGCGCAGCGCCCCCGTCAGCTCCTCGCCGTCCGGTGCCCACGCCACATAGCCGTCCGGGCGCACCAGCACCGCCGAGGGTTTCCCGTGCGCGGACGCGGCGGCGCGCACCGTGCGAAGGACGGGCGCCCAGGCCGCCGCCCCGGCCGGTACCTCGTACGCGTCGCCGAGCACCAGCAGCAGCGGGCGGCCGTCGCGCAGCAGGGTGATCACATCGATCGGGCCGTCCTCGGTCTCCAGGGTCTCGTTGTCGAGGAAGCGTCCTTCCCACGCGGAGGAGTGCTCGGCGCGCGGCGGGTAACACAGGCCCTGGGCGCTGACCATGCCGCCGATCAGGCGACCGCCCTCGTCCTGGGAGAGGAGGCTGTCGAAGAGAGCGCGCAGCGGGTCGAGGTCCGAGTCCGGCCGCATCAGGGTGAGTTGGGCCAGCGTGTTGTCGACGACCTGCTGGGCGACGGGCCTGCGCTCGCTGTCGTAGGAGTCGAGCAGCCCCGGGCCCGCCGTGCCGCGCAGGTGGAAGGCCAGCTTCCAGGCGAGGTTGAGGGCGTCCAGGAGGCCGGTGCTCAGACCCTGGCCGCCGATGGGGAAGTGGACGTGGGCGGCGTCGCCCGCGAGGAAGACGCGGCCCTGGCGGTAGCCGTGGACGATACGGGTGAAGTCGCTGAAGCGGCTGAGGCTCTGGGCGTCGGTGAGCGGCACCTCATGGCCGCTGATCCGCGACAGCTGTTCCTGCAATTCCGCCTGGGTCAGCGGGGTGTGGCGGTCGGGGTGGGGGGCGCTGAGGTCCAGGACGCGGACCAGATGGCGTCCGTCCGGCAGGGCGCGCGCCACGGTCCAGCCGCGCGCGGTGCGCCGCCAGCCCTCCGCAAGCGCGCCCGGCTCGCCGACCCGCACGACGCCCATCGAGGCCGAGACCGTCGGCTCGCGCACATCGGCCGGGAAGGCGAACTGTTCGCGGACCGTGCTGCGGGCACCGTCGGCGCCGACGACGAAGTCGGCGCGGAACTCCACGGTCCCCTGCGGGCCCTCGGCCACCACCACGGCGTGGTCCTGGCTCTGGCGCGCCTCGACGACGCGATGGCCGCGCAGGACGCGGGCCCCCTTCTCCAGCGCGCTCTTCTCGAAGTCCCGCTCCAGGTCGGCCTGGGCGCGCTTGAGGAGCGCGGGGGGCTCACAGGCGGGCGTCGTGATGGACAGGCCGGTCAGGCCGCCGAAGTGGAACGGCGTCGTCACCGTGCCCGAGCGGGTGCCGGACACCGGCAGGTCCAGATAGCCCCGCCGGACGAGCCCCTGCACGGTGCGCGCGTGCAGGGTGTTGGCCTTGGGGTGTTCGTCGATCGTGGTCTTCGACTCCAGTACGACGGTGTCGATGCCGTAACCGGCGAGTTCCGCGGCGACCACCATGCCGACCGGCCCCCCGCCGACCACGACGACGCGCGTCGCGACAACCTTGTGCATCGAGCCCTCCCCCTTGCGCCCGTACGCCCGTGCGATCCGGGCCAGCGCGAACCTAACACAGGCGCGGACGCCGAGGATCCGGGGAAATGGCTGATCAGCGACCATCGCGTCCGGGCCGGCCCGCCCCCGTACGGCACCGCCACGCCCGCCCCGGGCCCGGGCCGCCTGGGCCATCCGGGTGACCCCGGCGGACAGGCCGCCGTGGGCCGCCCGCGCCCGGCTTCCTCACCGCGCGGACCCACCAGGGACGCGTCCCCTCCGGGAGCCAAACTGCCCGTTATGCGGAAGTATGTACCTTTCAAACCGGGTGCGGTAACGCCCTGTGTGTACGCATGCGCAGCCTTGGGGCGCCGACGGACGGAGTCGAGGGATGATGCACGGACCTCGCGGGGGCCGCATACCCCGGGTCGGCCGGACCGCCCGCATCGTGCTCTGCTCGCTCCTCGGGGTGCTGCTGCTCATCGGCGGCGCGGCCGCCTACACCTGGCACCGGCTGAACCGGAACATCTCCGGCGTCGAGCTCGGCTCCCTGCTCACCCCGGCCGCATCCGCCACGTCCGACCTCAACATCCTGATCGTCGGATCCGACTCGCGGGCCGGCAAGAACGCCGCGCGCGCGGGTGGCGGCGACGCCACCGGGCGCTCCGACACCACGCTGCTGCTCCATGTGTACGGCGGCCGCAAGAAGGCGGCGCTCGTCAGCATCCCGCGCGACACCATCGTCGACCGCCCCGCCTGCACCACCGCGTCCGGCACCGAGCTGGCGGCGCGCGAAGGCGTCATGTTCAACTCCGTGTACGAGACGGGCGGTGCCCCCTGCGCGGTCGCGGCGGTGGAAGCGCTGAGCGGCGGGCTGCGCGTGAACCACTACGTCGAGGTCGGCTTCAACGGCTTCGCGGAACTGATGGATGCGCTCGGCGGCACCGACATCACCCTCGCCAAGCCCATCGACGACCAGCAGAGCGGGCTCCATCTCCCGGCCGGCAAGCACCACTTGAACGGGCAGCAGGCCCTCGACCTGGTCCGCACCCGGCACGGCGTGGGCAACGGAAGCGACCTCGGCCGCATCCAGCTCCAGCACCAGTTCCTCACCGCGCTGATCGGGCGGATCAGTGGCGGGCGGCTCCTGTCCGACCCGGCCGGGCTCTTCGAGGTGGCCGACGCCGCGACGAAGTCCCTGACCACCGACTCCTCCCTCGCCCACGTCGGCGACCTCGCGTCCCTCGCCTACTCGATGCGGGGGCTGACCGCGCGGGACGTCCAGATGGTCACGCTGCCGGCCCAGCTTGAGCAGGGCGACGAGGACCGCCTGGTGCCGGACGCGGCCAAGGCCCCCAAGGTCTGGGACGCGCTGCGGGGCGACCGCCCGGTCCCGGACGACGCCCTGTCCGGCACGGCGTCGGGACCGAACGGAATCGGCCAGGTCGTGCTGCCGGGCTGAGCGGGTATGTCCCGGCCCCGGGCCGTTGTGTTCTACACCGACCTTGACCGGAGCCGAGGAGGGGCATAGCGTCGTGCCGCACATACTGAGCGGACGCTTAGGAGGGCATCCCGTGGTGACGACAGGGGAGCAGGACGGTGGGGCGCGGCCGGACGCGGCGCGCATCGAACCCGGCCGGGCCGAGGCGCTGCTCACCGCGCCCGGCGCGCCGTTCGCCGTCGTCCGGGGCGAGAGCGGCGCTCTGGAGTACGCCACCGGGCCGCGCACCCTGCGGGAGTTCGCCGAGACGGTCTGGGCCTTCGGCGAGAGCCCCTTCCTGATCGCCGAGAGCCGCACCTACTCCTACGCCGAGTTCTTCGCCGCCTCCTGCGCCCTGGCCCGCCGCCTGGCCGGCACCTACGGGCTGCGCCCCGGTGACCGCGCGGTCATCGCCCTGCGCAACCACCCCGAGTGGCAGATCGCCTTCTGGGCCGCCCAGTTGGCGGGCCTGGTGGCCGTGCCGCTGAACGCGTGGTGGACGGCGGAGGAGTGCGCGTACGCCCTCGACGACTGCGACCCGGGGGTGCTGCTCGTCGACGGCGAGCGCCTGGAGCGGGTGGCCGGATGGGCCGGCGCGCGCGGGGTGCGCGGCCTGGTCTTCCACCACGCGGGCGCGCTGCCCGACGGCTTCGAGCGGTACGCCGACCTCGCCGAGCTGACCTCGCCCGACCCGGCCGCCGGGCCGCCGGACGTCCACGTCTCGCCGGACGCGGACGCCACCATCATCTACACCTCCGGCACCACCGGCCGCCCCAAGGGTGCCGTCGCCACCCAGCTCGCGCAGGCCGGGGCGGTCATGAACCCCCGCTTCCAGGCGGCCATGTCCCTGCTCGGGCGCGGCCTCGTCCCGGGGCAGGGGCCCGCCCCGGTCACGCTCATGACCTTCCCCTTCTTCCACGTGGCCGCGTTCACCTCGGTGTACGCGACGATGTCGGCGGGCGGTGCGCTGGTCCTGATGCGCAAATGGGACGCGCGGCGGGCCCTCGCCCTGATCCGTGAGCACCGGGTCACCGCCTACGCCGGTGTCCCGGCGACCGCCCTGCAACTCCTGGACGCGGCCGATGAGTTGGGCGACCGGCTCGACACGCTGACCGCGCTCAACACCGGCGGCGCGCCGGCCCCGCCCGGTCTGGTGAGCGGGCTGAGCGCGCGGTACGGCTCACGGGTCGAGCCGCGCAACGGGTACGGGCTGACCGAGACGAGCGGCGGGGTGCTGGCCAACTTCGGCGCGGAGTACCGCCAATGGCCCGAAAGCGCGGGGCGGCCCACGCCGGCGACGGAGGTGCGGGTCGCCGGGGCGGACGGCGCGGCGCTCGCCGAGGGGGAGACCGGCGAACTCTGGCTGCGCGGGCAGTCGTTGGTGC
The DNA here is from genome assembly GCF_042869775.1 of Streptomyces sp. NPDC006711. Lineage (NCBI taxonomy): Bacteria > Bacillati > Actinomycetota > Actinomycetes > Kitasatosporales > Streptomycetaceae > Streptomyces > Streptomyces sp. NPDC006711. Next base: position 126,740 of record NZ_JBIAGO010000019.1, on the reverse strand, counting down.
GCGGGTACTGGAACGATCCGGAAGCCACCCGGCAGGCGTTCTCTGCGGGGTGGTTCAGGACGGGTGACCTCGCGGTGGTGCGCGAGGGGCGGGTCGGGATCGTCGACCGGATCAAGGACATGGTGATCCGGGGCGGCGAGAACGTGTACTGCGTGGAGGTCGAGGGGGTCCTCCACGACCACCCGGCGGTGCTGGACGCGGCGGTGCTCGGGGTGCCGCACCCGGTGCTGGGGGAGGAGGTGGCGGCGGTGGTGCAGGTGCGGCCGGGCGCGTCGGTGTCACCGGACGAGCTGCGGGCCCATGTGGCCGGGGTGCTTGCGGGGTTCAAGGTGCCGGCGCGAGTGATGGTGGGCGAGGACCCGCTGCCGCGCAACGCGACGGGGAAGGTGCTGAAGCGGGAGCTGCGGGAACGGTGGGAAGGCTCCTGAACCGGCCATGAAAAGCGGCGAGTTCGGCACCAGTCGCCGGATCCGGCTCCGGATCCGGAGCGGTCAGGAGCGGGTCACCTTCACGTGGTAGTTGCCCATGCCGTCCACGCCCGTCACCGCGATCCGGATTCCGTTGGTCCGGTCCGTGAAGGATTCGCCCGTGGTGTACGTCGCGTCGGAGAGTTCCGCGTTGACGTTGGGGCGCCGGGTGCAGCCCCCCGCCGTGGGTTCGGCGTCCGAGACGCTGATGGGGCCGCGGCCGGTGTCCACGCCCGCGTCCACGCGGTAGATCAGCACCCCTGGCTTGCAGACCACCTCGTCGTTGCCGGCCTGGGTGCGGACCTCCACCGCGTACCCGCTCTCCTTGGTGACCGGCACGAAGACCAGCTTGGGGCCGCCCTCGGTGGCCAGCGGGGTCAGCGCGTACTGGCTGTCGCCGGTCCCGGTCGCGCAGGACACCTGGCTGTTGTCGAGCCAGCCCAGCTTCCACTTGTGCCAGCCCAGCATGTCGTTGTTGGCCCCCCAGTCCTCGGACATGATGTCCCAGTGCCCGACGGCGCCGCCGCCCTGCGCGGTGTAGAGGTCGGGCAGCCCGAAGACATGGCCGTTCTCGTGCGGCAGCACCCGGTAGCCGGTCTGCCCGTACGACCCCGACCCGTCGTCCTGGCGGCTGTAGACGAACGAGGTGTTGGACAGCGGGACCCCGTCGGCGTACGGCGCGTCCTCGTTGCCGGAGAACGTCACCGACAGGACCGTGTCCAGCGCGGAGGGGCCCGCGTTCGGCGTGACCAGCACGTTCACCAGGTCGTACTTGGAGAAGTTCACCCGGGGGCCCGCCGCCGCGACCATGTCCTGGACCAGCCGGTGGTAGCCCGGCTCATAGGGGGAGCCCCGGTCGATCCCGTACGCCGAGAAGGCCTTCGGCATCCGGAGCCACTGCGGGATGGGCGCCTCGGGCCGGTAGTCGAGGCGGCCGTAGGAGGCGTTGCGGAACCAGTTGCTGGTCTGCGGGAAGAACTCCTGGTAGCGGCTGAGCGCGGTCCCGCTGCCCGGCGCGTCCGGGAAGTCGATCATCAGCGTGAGGGCCCGGACGATTCCGGTGGAGTGCGCGTACCCGGGGGGCGTCGGCATCCCCTCCGACATCTGGACGCCGAGCGTGGCCGGGATGCGGCAGGGGTCGAGCGGGGACTCGCCGGGGGCGGCCACCGGCCCGGCGGAGGCGCGGGTGGCGACGGTGAGCGTGGTGGATCCGGTGGTCAGCGCGGCGAGCGCGACCGAGGTGAGGGCGGCGCCGAAGAACGTGCTGCGGCGCCGGGTGCGTATCCGGCGTCCGGGCGCCCGGTCCGGGCGGGACTGGCTGACGTCCTGCATGCGCACGCCCTCGCCTTCGGGTACGCGGCAGCTGGCCGGTTCCTCGCTGCGCTCGTCTGATCACCCTGTGTCGGAGGGGTCGGGGGCGCGCGCTGGGTGGCCCGAATGTGGGTTTTTCCGGACATGGGCGGCGGTGGCGCAGGTCACATTCAGGACGGGAAATAAACGGGGACGCTCTCCCCGTTTGAACCGGTGTCCCCACGAAACGGGGAGTGCTTCTCCGCTTGGGTCAGGTCCCGGCGGAACCCGTCCATCGCGCTCGCCCTGAACAGGCGATCGCCCCCGTACCCCGGTCAAGAAGAAGGAGCACAGCCGTGTCGACTGCCGCCGCACCCGCCAGCGCTCAGCCGCGCCGCGCCCCGCGTCCGCGGGCCGACGCCCTGCGCAACCGGGAGCGGATCATCGCCGCCGCGCGGGAGATGTTCGTCGAGTTCGGCGCCGAGGTGCCGCTGGACGAGGTCGCCCGCAGGGCCGGCGTCGGCAACGCCACGATCTACCGCCACTTCGCCGACCGCACCGAGCTCATCACCAGCGTGGTCCTGTCCGTCATGGACCGCGTCGCCGACCGGGCCGAGGCGGCCGCCGCCGAGGAGGCCGACCCCTTCGACGCGCTGCGCCGCTTCGTGCACGCGGCGGCGGACGAGCGGATCGGCGCGCTCTGTCCGATGCTCTCCGACCGCTTCGACCAGGACCACGCCGAGCTGAACGCGGCAAGCGTCCGCCTCGAACGCGACGTGGAGGGGCTGATGGACCGCGCCCGCGCGGCCGGCCGGCTCCGCACCGACGTCGCCGTGGGCGATCTCATGGTCGCCCTCTCCCAGCTGACCCGGCCGCTGCCGGGCACGCCCTGCCTGAACATCGACCAGTTCGTCCACCGTCATCTGCAACTGTTCCTCGACGGGCTTCAGGCCCCGGCGCGGTCCGAGCTGCCGGGCAGTGCGGCGACCCTCGAAGACCTCCGGAGGGGTTGACCGTCTTCTTGGTTCAACTCCCCGTTCACATCCTGTAGTTGAAGCGCAGTTACAACACTTTTCTCGGTAATCCGCGTCCCAAGGTGGCTACCCCCATGTCTCAAACAGTCGGTCTGGACAAGCCGGACCAGCTCTCCCTCGTCCCCGACCCCAGTCGCTGGAAGGCGCTCGCCTTCATAGCCCTGGCCCAGCTGATGGTCGTGCTCGACGCGACGATCGTGAACATCGCGCTGCCCTCCGCCCAGCACGCGCTGCACATCAGTGACGCCAACAAGCAGTGGGTCATCACCGCTTACGCCCTCGCGTTCGGCGGCCTGCTCCTGTTCGGCGGGCGCATCGCCGACCTGTGGGGCCGCAAGCGCACCTTCGTCGTCGGTCTGCTCGGCTTCGCCGCGGCCTCCGCGCTCGGCGGCGCCGCCACCGGTGAGGCCATGCTGCTGGGTTCGCGCGCGCTCCAGGGTGCCTTCGGCGCGCTGCTGGCGCCGGCCGCCCTCTCGCTGCTCGCCGTGATGTTCACCGACGCCAAGGAGCGCGCCAAGGCGTTCGGCATCTACGGTGCGATCGCCGGTGGCGGTGGCGCGGTGGGCCTGATCCTCGGCGGTTTCCTCACCGAGTACCTGAACTGGCGCTGGACCTTCTTCGTGAACATCCCGTTCGCGATCGTCGCCGCACTCGGCGCCTACCTCGTCATCCGTGAGCCGGCCGGCACCCGCAACCGCTCGCCGCTCGACGTCCCCGGTGTGCTCCTGTCCACCACCGGCCTGGTCGCGCTGGTCTACGGCTTCACCCGCGCCGAGTCGGCCGGCTGGTCGGACGCCGTGACGATCACGATGTTCGTCGCGTCCGCGGTGCTGCTCGCCGCCTTCGTCACCGTTGAGGCCCGGGTGCGCCACCCGCTGCTGCCCCCGCGCGTCATCACCAACCGCAACCGCGGCGGTGTCTACCTCTCGCTCGGCCTCGCCATCATCGCGATGTTCGGCCTCTTCCTCTTCCTGACCTACTACCTCCAGGTCGTGAAGGGCTACTCGCCGGTCAAGACGGGCTTCGCGTTCCTGCCCATGATCGCGGGCATGATCACCGGCTCCACGCAGATCGGCGCCCGCCTGATGACCCGGGTCGCACCGCGCCTGCTGATGGGCCCCGGCTTCCTGACCGCCGCGGCCGGCATGCTGATCCTGACCCAGCTGTCCATCTCGACCTCGTACGCCGCGGTGATCCTGCCGGCGCAGATCCTGCTCGGCCTCGGCATGGGCACCGCGTTCATGCCCGCCATGTCGCTGGCCACCATCGGCGTCGAGCCGCGCGACGCGGGGGTCGCCTCCGCGATGGTCAACACCTCGCAGCAGGTCGGCGGCGCGATCGGCACGGCGCTGCTCAACACCATCGCCGCCTCCGCGACGACCGCGTACGTCACCGGGCACATGGCCCTCGGCGCCACCAACCCCGAGCTCCTGAAGCTCCAGGCCATGGTGCACGGCTTCACCGCCGCCATCTGGTGGGCGGTCGGCATCCTGGTGACCGCCTCCGTCATCGCCGTCACCTTCATCAACACCGGCCGCCCGGGCGGTACTTCGGTCGCCGGGACGGGCGCCGGTGAGGATGCCGAGGACGAGGTGCGCATCCCGGTGGTCGCCCACTGACCGCCCGCGCCCGGTAGCACCCCGGACGCACGGACCTGCCCTGGCCCCGCTCGACTCAGCGGAGCCAGGGCAGGTCCGCTTTGGTGTCGGTGGGCTGGAGCCCCTGCGCCATCACCCGCATGATCTCGCCGAGCTGGTCCACCTGCTCGGGGGTGAGCCGGTCGAACAGGGCCTGGCGTACGGCGGCGACATGCCCGGGCGCCGAGCGCTCAAGGACCTCGTACCCGGCGTCGGTCAGGGTGGCGAGCTGGCCCCGCTTGTCGGAGGGGCAGTCCTCGCGCCGCACCCAGCCGTTCTTCTCCAGGCGCGCGATCGCGTGGGAGAGCCGGGAGCGGGTGATCTTCGCGTTCTTGGCGAGCTCGGTCATCCGCAGCCGCCGCCGGGGCGCCTGCGAGAGCTGGACGAGCAGCCCGTAGTAGATGTGCGGCATCCCGGCGTCGCGCTGGAGCTGTCGGTCGAGGTGGTCTTCGAAGAGCCGGGTGGCGTGGAGGTAGGCGCGCCAGGTGCGCTGCTCCTCGTCGGTGAGCCAGTTGGGTGCCGAGGTCATACATCTACTGTACGGACGCTCCTTGAATGTTTAACTAGCTCTCGCTCTGCGCGGAGTCCGGCAAATCGGTCATCGCGAGCAACCGCACCGCGGCGCAGGCCGTCTAGGTGAAGGGGGGCGCGGTCGCGGGCGGTGCTCTTCGGGGGTGAAGGGGATCACATCGCCTGTGATGGCGGTCTCAGGGATGAAGGTGTCATAAAGACCGGCAAACGCCCCCGGTCCGCCCTCGTCACCCGCTCTGACCTGCGCCTCTGTACGGATTCGCGGTCCCTGTCACCCGCTCGCGGCGCGACAGGGTACTGCATGATCACGAATCTGGAGGGCCCGGTCGGGAATTCTGTCCGGATTCCAGCCGTTGTTTCCATCGGATGCAGGGCACCCGGGAGGGTGTCGCGACCACTCAGTAAGGGAGCACGCATGGCAACCCGCGCCGTCGCCCGCCGACAGTCCGCCTCTGGCGGTTCGGATTCGGGAAGCAGGGTCCGCGCAGTCAGCGGTGAGATCGCCGACCGCGACCTGGTCGGTATGTACCTCGACGAAATCGCGCGTACGCCGCTGCTCGACGCCGCCAAGGAGGTCGAGCTCTCGCAGACCATCGAGGCCGGTGTGTACGCACGCCAGATCCTCGACGGCGCGGCGACGTCGGACGTCTACGCGCCGGGGTCGGGCAAGGCGGCCGGAGCCACCCGCGAGGAGCTGGAGGCGCTGTACGCCGAGGGGGAGCGCGCCAAGGACCTGTTCATCCGATCCAACCTGCGCCTGGTCGTAGCCGTGGCCCGGCGCTACCCGAGGGCGGGTCTGCCGCTGCTCGACCTCATCCAGGAGGGCAACGCCGGCTTGGTGCGCGCGGTCGAGAAGTTCGACTACGCCAAGGGATTCAAGTTCTCCACGTACGCGACGTGGTGGATCCGCCAGGCCATCACCCGCTCCATCGCCGACCAGTCCCGCACCATCCGCCTCCCCGTCCACCTCGTGGAGGAGCTGGGCCGCATCCGCCGGATTCAGCGCGAGTTCAACCGGGAGAACGGCCGCGACCCCGAGCACACGGAGATCGCCGCCGAGCTGGGCTCCACGCCCGAGCGCGTCGGTGACGTGCTCGACTGGGCGCGCGACCCGGTCTCCTTGAACATGCCGGTGGACGACCAGGGCGAGACCCAGTTCGGCGATCTGCTTGAGGACACCTCGGCCGTCTCGCCCGAGCAGTCGGTGCTCACCCTGCTGCGCAGCGAAGAGCTCGACGACCTGATCGGCAAGCTCGACCAGCGAACCGCCTCGATCATCAAGATGCGTTACGGCATTGATGACGGTCGAGAGCGTACGCTGACAGAAGTAGGCAAGGAACACGGACTGACCCGTGAGCGCATCCGGCAGATCGAGAAGCACGCGCTGCTCGAGCTGAAGAAGATGGCGCGCGACACGGGCTCCGACGCGGCGGCCTAGGCCCCGCCCCCCCAAGACGAGCTCCGGCACCCTCCCCCCCTGGTGCTGGGGCTCCCGGCCCCGGCACCTTCCCCCCCTGGTGTCGGGGCCCCTCTCTTTTGTCTCCTCTGTTCTCCCTCTCCTTCACTCCTCCGGCGCAGCCGGGGCCGCCCGGATCAGACGCTCGCCCAGATCGCGCAGATACGCCGTCATCACCGGTGGCTGGTGGACGGTGAATTCGCAGTCCACCAGGGCGAGCCGCAGCGCCACCCACTCCAGGGAGTCGGTGCACGAGGCGCGCAGGCGGCAGCGCCCCTCCTCCAGCGGCTCGGGCGCGCCGAGGACGCCGGGCAGGCGGGCGGTCACGAAGTCGGCCGGCGCCTCGAAGGTGATGTCGAGATCCAGGACGGGCAGGACGGGCCTGAGCCGCTGCATCGAGGCGCGCACGAACTCCGCCGCGTTCGCCTCCGGCAGCTCACGCGGCGCGAAGCGCGCCCCGGTCGCGAACGGCTCGGTGATCCGGTCGACCCGGAACGTACGCCAGTCGCCGCGTTCGATGTCGTACGCCACCAGGTACCACCGGCGCCCCGTGGAGACCAGGCGGTAGGGCTCGGCCAGGCGCTTGGTGGCGGTGCGGTCGCCCGAGACATAGCCGAAGCGCACCCGCTCCTCACCGGTGACGGCCGAGGCCAGCGTGGTCAGGGTGCGCGGGTCGACGGTGGCGCCGTCCCCGCGCCAGGCCCCGGACAGCGGCATCGTGGCGGCCTGGAGGTTCGCGACGCGGCGGCGCAGACGCGAGGGGAGCACCTGCTCCAGCTTGGCCAGCGCCCGCACCGAGGCCTCCTCCACCCCGTCCACCGCGTGGCCCGCGCCCGCACGCAGGCCCACCGCGATCGCCACGGCCTCCTCGTCGTCGAGGACCAGCGGCGGCATCGCCTTGCCCGCGACGAGCCGGTACCCGCCGTCGGCGCCGCGCGCCGCCTGCACGGGGTAGCCGAGCTCGCGCAGCCGGTCGATGTCGCGCCGCACCGTGCGCCGGGACACCCCGAGCCGGTCCGCGAGCTCGCCGCCGGGCCATTCGCGCGGGGTCTGGAGCAGGGAGAGCAGTTGCAGCAGCCGTGCCGGGGTGTCGGTCATGCCGTCCAGGATGCCGCGCCAAAGAGGACACAGTGTGACCTAAAGGCGGTCTACTTTCCTCCCATGTCTTCCACCACGACCAGTAGCACCCCTGGGGCCGCGGCGAGCGCCGCCGCCGACCGCCGCCGGTGGTTCGCCCTGGCCATCGTGATGACCGCGGCCTTCATGGACCTGGTCGACGTCACGATCGTCAACATCGCCATACCCTCCATCCAGCAGGACACCGGGGCGAGCTTCTCCTCGATCCAGTGGATAACCGCCGGCTACGCGCTCGCGTTCGCCGCCGGCCTGATCACCGGCGGCCGCCTCGGCGACATCCACGGCCGCAAGAAGCTGTTCCTCATCGGCATCGGCGGCTTCACGCTCGCCTCCGCGCTGTGCGGCTTCGCCGCCAACCCCGAGATGCTGGTCGCCTCCCGCATCCTCCAGGGCGCGATGGCCGCCCTGATGGTGCCGCAGGTCCTCTCGATCGTCCACGCCACCTTCCCCGCGCACGAGCGCGGCAAGGTCTTCGGCCTGTTCGGCGCGATCGTCGGCCTCGGCGCGGTCTCGGGACCGCTGCTGGGCGCGCTGCTCACGGAGTGGAACCTGTTCGGTCTCGAATGGCGCCCGATCTTCCTGATCAACCTGCCCGTCGGGATCGTGGGCCTGATCCTCGGCACCAAGTTCATCAGCGAGTCCAAGGCGCCCAAGGCCCTCAGGCTCGACCTGCTCGGCGTCGTCCTGGTCACGCTCGGCCTGCTCATGCTGCTCTACCCGCTCACCCGCGGCCGCGAGCTCGGCTGGCCGCTGTGGGGTTACGTCTCGATGGCCGGCAGCGTCGCGGTCTTCGCCGCTCTGATCACCTACGAGCGCAGGAAGGCGGCCAGGGACGGCTCGCCGCTCATCGAGCTGTCGCTGTTCAAGGTGAAGAGCTTCGCCGCGGGCATCGCCGTGCAGGCCACCTTCGGCGTGGGCCTGGGCATCTTCTTCCTGGTGTGGACGCTCTACATGCAGATGGGCCTCGGCTGGAGCGCGCTGCGTGCCGGTCTGACCGGGGTGCCGTTCTCCATCGCGGTCTCCGTGGCGGCCGGTCTGTCCGTGCAGAAGCTCGTGCCGCGCTTCGGCCGCAAGGTCCTCCAGGGAGGCGCCCTGACGATGGCCGCCGGACTGCTGATCTACATCTGGGAGGCGGGCCACTACGGCATGGACATCGCCCCCTGGCAGATGGCGCTCCCGCTGGTCGTGATGGGGCTCGGCATGGGTCTCATCGTGGCCCCGCTCACCGACGCGGTGCTCTCGGAGGTCCCCAAGGAGCACTCCGGTTCCGCGTCCGGGCTCATCAACACCGTGCAGCAGATGGGCAACGCGCTCGGCCTCGGCCTGGTCTCGGTCGTCTTCTTCGGCTCGATCGGTGACGACCTCGCGCCGCCGCGCCTGAACCAGGCGTTCGTGGCGGGCTTCCAGCACTCGCTCTGGTACGTCGCAGGCGTCCTCGCGGTGATCTTCCTGGTGATGTTCGCGCTGCCGGCCCGCCCCCGGCTGCACGTCGAGGGCGCGGTGGACGAGGCCCCGGCACCCGAGCCGGCCAAGGAGGCGCAGCCGGTCGGCTGATCCCCGGCTGCCGCACGGCCCGCGACGGCCCCCAGGTCATCGGACCCGGGGGCCGTCGCGCCGTGGGCAAGATCACCGGAGCCCGGGCCCGTTTGTGCCCGCCGGGTGCCCGGAACGACGTACGAGAAGCGCGCACGGTCGTAACCTGACAGGGCAACCACAAGTTCGGGCAGGGAACGGACGTAACCAAACGTGTACGCACCGGAGCGGCAGCAGGAGATCCTACGGATCGCGCGGGAGAGCGGGCGCGTGGACGTGCTCACGCTGGCCGAGACCTTCCAGGTCACCGCCGAGACCGTACGGCGCGATCTGAAGGCACTCGACCGGGCCGGCCTGGTGCGCAGGGTGCACGGCGGTGCCATCCCGGCCGGGCGGCTCGACTTCGAACCCGATCTCGCCGAGCGCGAGTCCACCGCCGCCGACGAGAAGCACCGCATCGCCCGGGCCGCCCTCGCCGAGCTCCCCACCGAGGGCAGCGTCATCCTCGACGCGGGATCGACCATCGCCCGGTTCGCCGCCGAGCTGCCCCTGGAGAGCGGGCTCACCCTCGTCACCCACGCCCTGCCCGTCGCCGCCCGGCTCGCCGACCACCCCGCCATCGACCTCCACCTCGTCGGCGGCCGGATCCGCCACCGCACCCGGGCCGCCGTGGACGCCTGGGCGCTGCGCGCCTACGGCGAGATCCGTGCCGACGTCATCTTCCTCGGCGCCAACGGCTTCTGTGCCGCCCACGGCCTCACCACCCCCGACCTCGCCGAGTCCGCCGTCAAGCGCGCCGCGATCGGCGCCGCCCGCCGGGTCGTCCTGCTCGCCGACTCCACCAAGCACGGCCAGGAGCACTTCGCCCGCTTCGCCGACATGGCCGACGTGGACGTCCTGATCACCGACCGCGGGCTCGCCCCCGAGGACGCCGCCGCCATCGAGGCCGCCGGCACGGACGTGATCACGGTATGAACATCCTGACCGTCACGCCCAACCCCAGCCTCGACCGCACCTACGAGATCCCCGGCCTGCGCCGGGGCGAGGTGTTGCGGGCCGGCCGGGAGCGGGTGGACCCCGGCGGCAAGGGCGTCAACGTCTCGCGCGCCGTCGCGGCCGCCGGGCACCGCACGGCGGCCGTCCTGCCGCTGGGCGGCGCCCCCGGCGACCTGCTCGCCGACCTGCTCGCCGCCGAGGGCATCGAGGTCGCCGCCGTCCCCGTCGCCGGCCGCACCCGGTCCAACATCGCGCTCGTCGAAGCGGACGGCACCCTGACCAAGATCAACGCGCCGGGCCCCGAACTGAGCGCCGCCGAGAGCGAGTCGCTGCTCGCCGCCGTACGGGAGCACTCCGCGCGGGCCGACTGGATCGCCTGCGGTGGCAGCCTGCCGCTCGGCCTCTCCCCCCAGTGGTACGCAGGCCTCGTCGCCCGGGCCCACGCGGCGGGCGCCCGGGTCGCGCTAGACACCTCGGGCGCCTCACTCGTCGCCGCCCTGCGCGAGCGCCCCGACGTGGTCAAGCCCAACGCGGAGGAGCTGGCCCAGGCCGTCGGCCGCCCCCTGGCCACGATCGGCGACGCGGTCAAAGCGGCGGAAGAAGTACGGGAGTCGGGGGCCGGGGCGGTGCTCGCGAGCCTGGGCGTGGACGGCCAGTTGCTGGTCACCGCGTCCGGCACGTACTTCGCGCGCGCTTCTGTGGACGCCGTACGCAGCAACGTCGGAGCCGGTGACGCCTCGCTCGCCGGGTTCCTCATGGCGGGCGGCGAAGGCCCCGAGGCGCTGGCCGCCGCCGTCGCCCACGGCGCGGCCGCCGTCCGCCTCCCCGGCAGCGTGATGCCGGCCCCTGCCGACCTCGCCACGGCGTCGGTCACGGTCACGCAAGCGGTACCGCTGGAACGCCCGCTGAGGTCTCCGGCGTCCTGAGGCGGAACTGAACTGCCGTCGGCTGGGCGGTGGTTGACGGACGGGAGGTGCCGTAGCGGGGCCGAGCCCTCACCGAGTTGGGACCGGCTACCGGGTCAGCCGGTTGCCGGGGCCTTCGGGTCCGGGGTAGTCCGGATCGTCCTCGCCGCTGGGCAGCGGGCGGTGGCCCTCGGACCAGTCATTGGTCCACCCGCACACCCCGCAGGCGTAACGCCCGTCGAGACCCGCGACGCGGGTACCGCATTTACGGCAGTCCGCCTCGGTGATCTCCGGGGTGAACACGGGCTCGGGTTCGGGCAGTGGATCGAGCTCCGGCGGCCAGGGACTCATGCGGGGAGCGTACCGGTAGGGCCGACGGGGCCGGGCGTCTTCGGATGTCATGACGTGACATGTACCACTTGGGGACCAAAGTCCCCGCAGCCCCTGCCGCAAGTCCCGGCCGGTGTTGTCTACTGGGGCCCGTGGCTCAGAACCTTACGATCATTCAGCAGATAGGCCTTTCCGTCCTCGCTGCGGCGAGTGTCGCCTGGGTCGTCGGACTGGTCCGCGTCCTGCGCCGTGAGCGCACCGACCGGGCGCGGTGGCGCGCGGTGCGGCCGCTGGGGGCGGTCGGGCCGCAGGCGGGGCCGCCCGCCCGGGAGGCGGTGGCCCTCACCGAGGCCGAGCGCGACGCCTTCGCCGGCCTGGTCCGCCAGCTGGATCCCCGCCGGTCCTGACCGCGCGCGTACGGGGCCGGGCCTTGGGGGGCGCGGGCCTCAACTCACGCGCGCGCGGCGCTCCATGGCGGTGCGCGCCGCCTGCTCGCTCCCGTACACCTCGCACATGTGGCGGCCGTCCGGCGTCGCCGTGTGCTCGACCTCCCACAGGCTCAGCTCGCTGCCGTCGAGCAGCAGGAACGCGTGCTCGTACAGCGTGAAGGCGGCCTCGTGGCCGGCCGCGCGGCTGTGGCTGCCGAACGCCTGGGTGATCCAGTGCGCGTGCGCCGCCCGCAGCCGCAGCGCGGTGCGGTGGCCGGGCCGGTCGCGGTTCTCGGCGCGGCGCAGCAGCCGTCGCGCGTGGTCGGCGGAGTCGTCGGGGGCGTACGGGTGCGGGCGTTCCGTGCCCGGCGCGGTGCGGGCGTGCTCCGCGATGGCGTCCGGGCCGAGCCCCGACTCCCAGCCTTGGAGAATTTGAAGGTCCTGGAGCCGGGCGAGCAACGGGTCGAGAAGCGGGGGCGGGTCGAGTAGCGGAAGCGGGTCCGTCAACTCGCCTTTCTGGCGGGCGAGTTCGTCGGGATCCGCGTCCGCCGGGAGCGCCTTGCGGCGCAGGCGTGCCGCGGCGACGCGGGCCTCGTCCTCGGCCGCGTACACCTCGTGGGCGTACTCGCGGCCGTCGTGATGGGCCACTTCCCACAGGGTGACGGTGGTGCCGTCCAGGAGCAGATAGCAGTGCCGGTAGGTCTCGCGGCTCAGGCGGTGGCCGGCCGTGCCCGCCGCCGACGTGTGCAGCGAGGAGTGGAGCGAAGTGGTGTGCGCCATCGCGGAGTCGAGGCGTTCGACGAGCTCGTCCGGCAGGTCGAAGGAGTTCAGGGCCCGCCCCAGGAGCGCGGCCAGCTGATCCTGCGCCGTTTCGTCGCCGGGGCCGCGCTCGCCGTCGAGCGGGTGGGGCACATGGAGCACCAAGGTTTCTCCTGGCCGTCGCTGTTGGTCACGTAGAAGGTGCTCAACGTAGCTCCTGAGGGCCGATCGCGCAGCGGGGATGGCCGAAACTTTTCCGGCCGGCACCCCACGAAAGGGTTACCGGCCGGTGAAGTTCCGTCTACGGGACGGGAGTTGGTCAGGAGGCGCTGTCCGCCGTCCACTGGGACCAGGGCAGGTTCCAGCCGTTGAGGCCGTTGTCCGGGGCGATGGTCTTGTCGGGCGAGCCCTTCACCACGACGACGTCACCGATGATGCTGTGGTCGAACATCCACTTGGCCGAGGTGTCGCCCGCCGCGCCCTTCACGTCCCGCATGCCGACGCAGCCGTGGCTGGTGCCCTCGTTGCCGAAGACCGAGGGGTCGCCCCAGTAGTTGCCGTGGATGAAGGTGCCGGAGGTGGACAGGCGCATCGCGTGCGGCACGTCCTTGATGTCGTACTCGCCGCCGAAGCCGACGCTGTCGCCGTTCATGCGGGTCTGCGTGAACTTCTCCGAGATCACCATCTGGCCGTTGTAGGTGGGGTGCTCGGCGCTGCCGGTGGAGACGGGGATCGTCTTGATGGTCTTGCCGTCCTGCTGGACGGTCATCTCCTGCGTCTTCACGTCCACCGTGGAGACCTGGTTGCGGCCGATGGTGAAGGTGACGTCCTTCTTCTGGACGCCGTAGACGCCCTTGGAGCCCTCGACCTTGTCCAGGTCTATCTTCATCGTCACCTGGGACCCGGCCTTCCAGTAGTCCTCGGGGCGGAAGTCGAGACGCTGGGAGTTGAACCAGTGGCCGACGACCTGCTGCCCGCTGCTGCTGGTGACCGTGATGTGGGAGAGGACGTCCTTCTTGTTGGTGATCGGCTTGTTGAAGGTGAAGGAGACCGGCATGCCGACGCCCACCGTGGAGCCGTCGTCGGGGGTGTAGGTGCCGATGAAGCTGTCCTGGGCCGAGACGGTGGTGAACTGCGAGTTCTCCGTCGCGGCCCGGCCCTTGTCGTCCTTGCCGCTCGCGGTGATCTTGTACTGGGTGCCGCGCTCGACCTTGCCGGTCGGCTTCCAGGACAGACCGTCGGCCGTGAGCTGGCCGGGCACGGCCTTGCCGCCCTGCGCCTCGGTCATCGTCACGTCGGAGAGCTTGCCGCCCTCCGCCTTGACGGCGACGTCGTTGATGGAGGCGTTGGTGGAGCCGTCCTTCGCCGAGATGGTGATCTTCAGCGTGGAGGCGTCCTTGGCGGCCGCGGCGTCCGAGCCCTTGCCGTTCTTGGCGTCGTCGTTGGCCTTGGCGTCCCCGCCGCAGGCGGTCAGCGCGAGCGCGCCGACCAGAAGTCCGGCGGCACCCGCGATCAGCCGGACGCGGCGCCGGGCCTGCCCACGCGAGGGGCGCGCGGTGCCGTACTGCTGGGGGTGCGCTGCGTTGTCCGACGCCGGCGGTGTCACGGGCTGCTCCATGTCTGCGTTATGTACTGCGAATTGAATCCAGTACGGGCATAGAGCACCCAAATGGGCCACCTGGTTGCGGGTGGCGATTGTGACGGCGGTCACATTGGCGCGCGGCGGGACCTCAACTCCCGTACAGATCCCTATAAGAGGGGAATGTCCCCCCGGGTCCTTCGACGCTTGTCGCGGCCCGCACCCCCCGGACGACGGCCCGCGCCACGACGTCCGCCCCGGCGGCCAGGACGTGGTTCAACTCCGCCGGGCTCAACGGGCCGGGCGCGGCGCCGCCGTCCGCGCCGTGCGTCCCGGTCGCCAGGGCGAACACGGTGTCGCCGTCGTGCATCAGATGGACGGGACGGATCGCGCGGGCCAGCCCGTCGTGCGAGGTCCCGGCGAGCTTGCGGGCCTGCGGCCGGCTGAGCGGGGCGTCGGTGGCCACGACGGCCAGCGTGGTGTTGAGCGGCGGAAGCCCCATCCGCTCGCGGGCTTGGGCGATCCGCGCCTGGGCCGCCAAGTGGGTTGCGGTGGGCGGCGGTTGAGGCGACCGGGTCCCGTACTCCCCGCGCCCTCCGTACTCCCCGTACAGGATCCCGGTGAGCGGGTCGATGGGCGAGCCGACGGCGTTGACGACGGCCAGCGCGGCGACCGTGGCCCCCGAGGCGAGCCGGACGCTCGCGGTGCCGACGCCGCCCTTGATCCCCCCGACCACGGCCCCGGTCCCGGCCCCCACATTGCCCTCGGCGGCCTCAGGCCCCGCGCTCCCGGCCGCCTGCGCGGCCGCCCGGCCCACCGACGCGTCGGGCCGGGCCCGCCAGTCGCCGCCGCGCCCCAGGTCGAACAGGCAGGCCGCGGGCACGACCGGAACCACCTGGTACGGCTCGGGGCCCACCCGGACCCCGCGCCCCTGTTCCTCCAGCCACGCCATGACCCCGCCCACGGCGTCGAGCCCGTACGCGCTGCCGCCGGTCAGGACCACGGCGTCGATCCGCTCGACGACGTTCTCCGGGTCGAGCGCGTCGGTCTCCCGCGTGCCGGGCCCGCCCCCGCGCACCGCGACCCCGGCGACCGCGCCACCCGGCGGGGCGAGGACGACAGTGGTCCCACTCAGCGCCCCGACCCCGCCCACGCCCGCGTGGCCGACCCGGAACCCGGGGACGTCGGTGAGGGAGTTGGTAGTCATGGTGGCCTCCTAACCTCTGGCGCGACCCGGATCGGTCGCTTGGTGGCGGGTTACGTGTCGGAGCGCTTGGCCAGCGCGACGAGCCCGGCGAAGGCGTCGGGGGAGAGCAGGAGCACGGGGCTGTCGGACAGCTTGCTGTCACGGACGGGGACGAGGGACAGCCCGTCCACGATCTCGACGCAGTCCCCACCCTCCTGGTTGCTGTGACTGGACTTGCGCCAAACGGCGCCGGACAGGTCGAGCTGGGACACGCGCACTGTTGCCCTCCATCACGGATCGGATCACGCTTTTTCGAGCTGTCCCGCGCTTGCCGTTGCGCGGCCCGGGTCGGTTGCTTGGTGCCGGGTTACGTGTCGGAGCGCTTGGCCAGCTCGACGAGCCCGGCGAAGGCGTCGGTGGAGAGCAGGAGCACGGGGCTATCGGACAGCTTGCTGTCACGGACGGGGACGAGGGACAGCCCGTCCACGATTTCTACGCAGGCCCCACCCTCCTGGTTGCTGTGACTGGACTTGCGCCAGGCGGCGGCGCCGAGGTTGAGCTGGGACTCGCGCACTGCTGTCCTCCATGACGGATCGGATCATGTCTAGCGACATGCACGGCGGTAGAGCGTCGGCTCTGAGCTGATCGTAGGAGATTCCGTACGACTTGACCTCGTGCGGATCCTCGATCAGTTGCCCCGAGTCAGCACCCTCGGTGTATGCCACCACCGTTCCGTCAAGCATGGTCAGAATGTTGAGCGAGCCGCCCATGGCTGAGTGTTCCCCCTGGCTGAAGGGCAGCACCTGAACGGTGACGTTGGGCTGACGGCAAACGGCCAACAACTGCGCCATCTGTTCGTGCATGACGGCGGCTCCACCGACGGGGCGTCGCAGCACCGCCTCGTCCAACACCACCCACAGCGTGGGCGGGTTGGAGCCCGCCAGGCGTTCCTGGCGGGACAGCCGGCCCTCGATCCGCTCTTCGAGCTGTTCCGCCGATTTCAACGAGCGCCCCACACGCAGCGTGGCCCGCGCATACGCCGGCGTCTGCAACAAGCCGTGCACGGTCTGGCCCGTGTATGCCGCGATGACTGTCGCCCTCGCCTCGTAGCCCATGTACGCCCGTGACCAGTCGGGAAACGTCTCGCTATAGACGTGGGGCCAGAGATCCTGCAACAAATCGTCGGAGCCGAGTTTTTCATCCAGCGCCCGCGAAAGCTCAAGCGTCGGCTTGGCTCCGGTGGCTCCTTCGAGTTGGGCGATCCGGCTGTGTTCGACCGCCACCAGGCCGCCCAGGTGCCTTTGTGTCCAGCCTTTTGCCAAGCGCAGCATCTTTAGTCGTTTGCCGTAGGTCTCCGCCATGGTTGACGGAGCGTCAACCGCCTTGGCCATAGCCTCACTTCTCGCTGGCTTTACGGTTGGAACGGTAAAGGCGTACCCCCTGTTGAGAGTACGGCGCGCGGCCGAAGGTGGAACCAGGAAAAGCAGAACCACACCCGAAGGGCGACGGCGCCGGATCATGACCAGCCAATCCCCCAGAACCATCAGCCAGGCGGACGACGTGGCCGAGCTGGACGTCGCCATGGCCCGGGGCCGCCTCCATCGGCTCCGGCCGGAGTGCCCCGAAGGCGAGCGCTGTCCCTTTCCGGCCTGGCTCGCCGTGCCGGACTGGGTACCCCGTACCGGCTACGCGCTGCCCACTCGGCGCGTGCTCGAAGCCGTCGAAGCCGGACTCAGGAAGAAGCTGTGACCGGCCCCGAGCCGGCACGGGGGCGCCCCCGTGCGCCGCAACCCGGCATGACCGTCATGGATGAGGCCACGGGACGTGTGGGACGCGTACTGGGATCCGTGCAGGGCGTGTACTGGCTCCGCCCTGTCGGAGGGGGCCCCAAATGGGCGGCGGACCCCGCCGGCCTCAGACCCGCGAGCACCGGTGCGTACGGTGTGCGGCGCGAAGCCGACCCAGGTCCGGATTGCGCCCTGTGCATTGCGGCGAGTCACGAGATGGCCGAGGCGCACAGGAAAGGAAATGACGCGGGCGTGCGGCAGGCCACCGAGTTCATCCAGGGGCACCCGCATCACGCGCGAGGGGCGGAACATTGAACCTTGCCGCACTGCATTCCATGGATTTCCGCAAACCGCGACCCGGCCCCATTGACCCCAAGAGCTGTGCTGCCTGCGCCCTGATCGCCGACATCGCACGCGAAGCGGTGGAGACCATGAATCTGGACCTGGCCCGCGATTTCGTCGAACTGGGCGCCCGGCACGCCTTGTTGGGACACCCCGATGATGACCGCCTGGACCGGAGCGGCTTCGGCTTCCTGTAGCGCGACCGACGAAATACGGCGCCCGGCCGCGCCTCGGCTGAATGAACCGGCGCACGCGGCTTACGGAACGTTCCAGGCGGCGATGACCGGCCGGCCGTCCTCCGTCGTGAGGGAGCTGAGCGTCCCCGGATGCGGACGGCCCAGGAGGCGGCTTGCGGACGGGGGCAGGCCGAGCCGGCGCACGGTGAGGACGCGTGCCAGGTGGCCGTGGGCGACGACGGCCACGTCGCCCTCGCTTAGGAGGGGGCGGACGCGGTCGAGCACCGCGTCCGTGCGCGCGGCTCCTGCGCGAGCTGTTCGCCGGGGGGCCGCGTCACCGGGGCGCAGGTTGATCGACCTTGCGACCCCGCTGAGCGCTTTCAGCTCCGGGGACGCTGTTGATCCGTCGCGCCGCGCCCGCGCATTCTCGCCGAGGCCGGAGCACCGACTACGTCCCGGGCCAACCCATCCGCCTGCCGGAACCCGCGCCCAGTGGCCGAAACGGTGCCTGGCTACGACCCGGATCCATCAACGGCACGTTCTGTGGCGGCCGCCGACTCGGCAAGTGCGCGGACGACGAGGAGAGCCGTCGCCTCGTCACGGATTCCCGTGGCCTCCCCCTGCTCCATGATCAGGTGCGCCGCTCCGTACGCGGTGGCCTGAGCCAACGGGTATTCCCCCAGGGCGAGATCCCTCCCGATGATCTCGATGACGGTGTCGAGGTCGGGCACGACGTCGTAAAGGGTCTTGCCATCCGCCCACACGGCTTCTCGGGCCCTCGGCTCTTCCGTCATGGACGAGATCTTCGCACCGGCTGGACGGCAGTTCCGCGAGAGAGTGGGGAGGGGAGGCACTTCACGGTGTGGCCGGGGCTTCGGGGCGGCGGCGGTTGAGGGTCCAGCCGACCGCCACCGTCAGCGCGGCCACCGCGCCGGCCAGCGGCACCGCGGCCCGGCCGGCGAATGTGCAGGCCACGATCGCCAACGCCGCTACCGGCAACGCAAGTTGCTGCGCCGCGCCCCGCTTGAAGTGGCGTGAGTGCAGGAGCCATACCGTCAGCAGGAACAGGGCCGCCGGAACCGTCACGGCGGAGGCGGCCGCGTGCGAGGAGATGTGGGCCTTGCCGACCGTCTGCTCGATCGCGACCTCCATGCCCGCGCCAATCGCCGCGGCCGATGCGAGCACCACGTAGTGGCCGTAACCCCACACGAAGGCCTGCCGGTTGGAGGTCAGATGGTCGTGGATGGGCACCGCGAAGTAGATCCACCACGCGGCGAACACGATGAGCAGGCCGCCCGCCGCGAGCGGCAGCAGATCGCCGAGCTCGTCGTGCTCGTCGAGGGCTTCCTGTACGGCGATGGTGGCCGCCGACACCGTCTCGCCCAGCACGATCAGCGTGAACAGGCCGTACCGTTCGGCGATGTGGTGCGGGTGCCACGTCGTGGTGTACCGGCGCTCGGCGATCATCGGCACGCTCAGCTCGGCGACGACGAGCAGCGGGAAGACCCAGGTGTGCTGGGAGTTCGGGACGAACAGCACGCCGACCCAGCCGAGCTGGCACACCACGAGCCCGGCGGCGTAGCGCAGGCACGCCCGGCGTTCGTCCGGGTCCTGGCTGGTCAGTGCTGCGCGCAGCCACTGGCTCGTCAGTGCGAGCCGCATCACGATGTAGCCGACGACGGCGATCGTGAAGTCTCCGGCGTCGAAGGCGCGCGGGACGCCCGCCGCGAGGATGAGCACGCCGGTGATCTGGACGAGGGTCACCACGCGGTACAGGGCGTCGTCCGTGTCGTACGCGGAGGCGAACCACGTGAAGTTCATCCACGCCCACCAGATGGCGAAGAACACCGTGGCGTATCCGGCGAGGCCCGCCAGTACGTGGCCTTCGGCCAGGGCGTGGACCAGGCGGGCGCCGGCCTGGGCGACGGCGACGACGAAGCAGAGGTCGAAGAACAGCTCCAGTGGGGTCGAGGCGCGGTGGTGTTCGTGGCGGTTGCGGGCGGTCATGCGTGGCATGGGGTCAGCGAACCAGACCGGGCGGGGTGGGGGCGCCCCCAACGCGGGGGGCCTCGCGGATTGCCACGGATGCCACGGCCTCCCCACGGGGCCCACCCCCAGCCCCGGCCCCACCGGGCAGGCCGAGCATGTCGCATGCTGGCCCCCACCGGATGCCCAGGGGCGCGGGGAACTGCGCGCTCAGCCTCGCACGGCCCGCAGCCGAGCTCCCTGGGGCTTCGCCCCAGACCCCGTTCGCGCCTGAAGGGCGCTCGTCCTCAATCGCCGGACGGGCTGACTATGCCTATGCGGGCCAGGATCGGACGCCTCAGGGGCGCGGGGAACTGCGCAACCAGCCCCGCAGGCCAGGGCGTACCCTCGGCCACGCGTCACGCGTCGAGGTTTCCCCGCCGCGCCGGCGCGCAGAGTAACCCGTATGACCACACCGGCAGAAAGCCTCCGCCAACTCGCCCGCACCCGCGCCTCCTTGGGGGGCGAGGAAGTCATCTACTGGTGGTCGGGAGACGTGTACTCCTGGGCCCCGGACGAGCCCTACCAGCGCCTCTTCGGGTTCGAGGGCGTCAACGTCGCCCGGCTCGTCCAGGACGACGACGCCGCCCCGGACGCGTACCAACTGCTCACCCGCGAGGCCGCGTTCTATCTCGACCCCGTCACCCGCAGGATCCTCGACACCTGGCAGGACCTCCCCGTCACGCACATCTGGAACGACCCCGCCAACCAGAAGTGGCGTCCCTTCCCGATCCCGACCACGGAGCTCGGCGGCCAGATCTGCTTCAGTCTGGAGATCCCGCTCTCCTACCCCTCGCCGCTGCCGGTCGCGCAGTACCCCGAGCACTCGGCCGGCGACACCTACCAGGCGCTGGAACTGTTCCAGTTCTTCGCCGACCGCGTTGACCTGGCGGGCCCCGCGCCCAGCGTCTCCGCCACGATGTCGTGGACCCGCATGTCACCGTGGGCCCCCTGGATGGCCCGGGGCCAGCGGCCCGGCGGGCTCGCCTACCACTGCCGCGGCCGCAAACTCGCTTCGTACGCCGAGGTCCCCGAACGCACCCGCGCCCACATCGCCGACCACCACCCCGAGTTCGCCCACGCCCCCGAGAAGTGGAGCGAGCCGAACGAGACCAGCTGGACCTACTTCCGCAAGCACAACCCGCCGACCGCCGGCTTGGCTGCTTCTGAGTGAACCTCCGGGGCCGCCCGGCTCCCCGCCCGGACGGGCGGGGAACCCCAGTGGTGACGCGTCGGGCCATGTGCGCCGTTCCGGTGCCACCACGCGAGTGCGAAGAGGGGTTCCGGTGTCGACCGAAGAGAACAAGCAGTTGGTACGCCGCTTCTACCAGGCGATCGACGCGGGCAACATCGATGCCCTGGACGAGTTCGTGGCCGAGGACTACTTGGACCACTCACCGCCCCCCTTTCCCGGGTTCGCACCGGGTCGTGCGGGCCTCAAGGAGTCGTTCCGCCTGTTCTGGGAGGCCACGCCGGGCACCCATACGATCGAGGACCAGATCGCGGAGGGCGACAAGGTCGTGTCCCGCCTGACGGCTCGCGGGGTGCACGAGGGGGACCTTCCGGGGATCCCCCGTACCGGCAAGACGGTGGAGACGACCGCTGTGGTGATCCATCGCATCGAGAACGGCCGGCTCGTCGAGAAATGGTCGGAACGGGACCTCCTTCGCATGCTTCAGCAGTTGGGTGTTGTGCCGACGCCCGACGGGACGGCGGGTTAGGTGGTGTCTGGTGGATCAGGGTCGGTCAGGGCGCGGCGTCTGGTGCGGTGCATCGCAAGGCGCCGGAGCGTCTCGATAGCGGAGCTATCGGGGCGATTCGGCAACGCCGCGAGGTGCCGTGCCAGACGCCGCGCCCCCGGCCATGGTCCACCAGACACCCCCTAGCGAGTACGGCGGGTGATGGTGACGCCCTGCCGGAACCGGGCCGGCGACGGCTTGGTCCCGGCAGGGCGAAGGACGTCCGGGCGGAGTCACCCTGTTGACGGTAAAACGAGTATTTGGTACGGAATTGTCCCTATCGTGAGGGGGTGACCGAGCCACCCGCACCCCCCGCAGCAGGGCCGGA
Organism: Streptomyces sp. NPDC006711; assembly: GCF_042869775.1. Lineage (NCBI taxonomy): Bacteria > Bacillati > Actinomycetota > Actinomycetes > Kitasatosporales > Streptomycetaceae > Streptomyces > Streptomyces sp. NPDC006711. The sequence continues at coordinate 105,075 of NZ_JBIAGO010000019.1, read as the reverse complement.
CGTCACCTCGCCGGGTCTGCTGCCCTCACCGGCGTCGGCCCCCGCGCCCGCCCGGCGTTCCGTGGCGGCCCGCGCCACCCTGGCCGGGACGGCCGTTTCCGTGCTGCTCGTGCTGGCCATCGTGTTCGGCAGCAGGCTGCTCAAGGACTTCGACTCCGCCCTCCTTCCCTACGCGGTCGCCACCGTGTTCCTGGCCTTCGGTGTCGCCTACCGCTACACCGTGTGGATCTCCTCTCCTGGCGCGCGCCGCCTCTTCCGGCAGGGGTGGCGCAGCCTGTTCTCGGCCGCCAACTTCCGCAAGGCGCCCACCGCCCTGCCGAGGATGATCGCCACCTACCTCGGCTTCCAGAAGTTCCTCGGCGCCCGCTCGCACGCCCGGTGGGCCGCGCACCAGTTGATCTTCTGGGGCTGCCTGCTGGCTGCCGCGATCACCTTCCCGCTGACCTGGGGCTGGTTCACCTTCACCGGGGACTCCGCCGCCGGCCCCGGATATGAGATGCGGATCTGGGGGTTCAAGATCCTCGGTTTCGACTCGCTGAGCGTGCCGGGCTGGCTGATGTTCCACGGCCTGGACATCGCCGCCGTCCTGGTGATCCCGGGCGCCTCGTACTTCCTGTGGCGCCGGATGAAGGACCGGGGAGCCATGACAGGACAGCGCTTCGGATACGACCTCGTGCCGCTGATCGCGCTGATCGTGATCTCCGTGACGGGGCTGCTGCTCACCTTCTCCTCGATCTTCCTGCACGGCGGGGGCTACGAGTTCCTGGCCGTCCTGCACATGGTGTCGGTGGTCTTCACGCTCATCCACATCCCCTTCGGCAAGTTCTTCCACATCGTGCAGCGGCCGGCCGCGGTCGGCATGCAGCTCTTCAAATACCCCTCCCGTCAGGACGAGCGCGTCTTCGCGTGCAAGCGCTGCGGCGAGCCGATCGACACGGTCGCCTACGTCGAGAACCTGCGGGGCACCATGCGCGACCTGTCGCTCGACTTCGACGCCTGGGCCGCCTACTGCCCGCGCTGCAAGCGGGTACTGCGCGGTTCCGCCTACCTCAGCAACGTCAAGAAGGGCTTCAAGTGAGCAGCCGGCCCCTTCCGCTCGACCCCTCGATCGCACCACCCGGCACCCGCGACTTCCGGGACGCCGGCGGCATCCCGGCCGACCAGTGGCACGCCGACCAGAACGGCGAAACCCTCGTGCCGACCCACTGCTGCTTCTGCGGGGTGCAGTGCGGCATGTATCTGCGGGTGGACCGGGCGGGCAAGGTGTTCGGGGTGGAGCCGCGCAACCACGACATCAACCGGATGCGCCTGTGCCCCAAGGGCATCAACGCCTACCAGCAGGTCAACCACCCCGACCGGCTGACCGCCCCGCTCATGCGCCGCTCCCGCGACGAGCCGTTCCGCGAGGTCTCCTGGGAGGAAGCGCTGGACTTCACCGCCGCCGAGGTCCGCCGCATCCAGGCCGCCCACGGCAACGACGCGTTCGGACTGCTCGGCGGGGCGAGCCTGTTCTCGGAGAAGACGTACCTGGTCGGCAAGTTCGCCCGGGTCGCGCTCAAGACGCGGCACGTCGACTACAACGGCCGGCTGTGCATGGTCTCGGCGGCCGGCGCCAACAAGCTCGCCTTCGGCATCGACCGCGCCGGAAACCCCTTCTCCGACATCCTGCTCACCGACTGCCTCCTGATCGCCGGGTCCAACGTCGGGGAGTGCTTCCCCGTGATGACCCAGTACCTGTGGGGGGCCCGGGACCGAGGCGCCACCCTGATCGTGATCGACCCGCGCGAGACGGCCATCGCGCGCACCGCCGACATCCACGTCGCCCTCAAACCCGGCACCGACGCGGCCTTCTTCAACGCCGTACTGCACGTCGTGATCGAGGAAAACCTCGTCGACGAGGAGTTCGTCGCCGCGCACACCACCGGCTGGGACGAGGTGCGCGCCGCCGTCGCCGACTGCACGCCCGAGACGGCAGGCGACATCTGCGGGATCCCCGCCTCGCAGGTCGTCCAGGTCGCCCGGGCCTTCGCGGGCGCGGGCCGGGCGATGGCCTGGCACGCGCGAGGCATCGAACACCACTCCCAGGGCGTCGAGAACTGCCTGACCGTCATCAACCTGTGCGCGGCCACCGGAAATCTCGGCAGACCAGGCGCCGGGTACGGCACCATCACCGGCCAGGGCAACGGGCAGGGCGGGCGCGAGCACGGCCAGAAGTCCGACCTGCTGCCCGGCGGACGTTCCATCTCCAATCCCGAACACCGCCGCCAGATCTGCGAGATCTGGGGAATCGAGGAGACCGAACTCCCGCCTGCGGGCACCTCGATGATGGAAATGGTCTGGCAGATGCAGCGCCACGAGATCCGCGGCCTGATCGGCATCTGCAACAACCCGTTCGTCTCCCTCCCCAACTACGCGACGGTGAAATCCGGTTACGGCGCCCTCGAGTTCCACGCTCAATTCGACTTCTTCCTCTCCGAGACCGCCGCCAACGCGCACGTGGTCCTCCCCGTGACCACCTGGGCCGAGGACGAGGGCGTGATGGCCAACGCCGAGGCCCGGGTGGTCAAGCACAACAAGGCGCAGGAGCCACCCGCCGGGGTGCGCACCGACACCTGGGTGATGTGTCAGCTGGCCCAACGCCTGGGCGCGGGCGCCAAGTTCGCCTATGAGGGCTCCCGCGATGTCTTCGAGGAGCTGCGGCTCGCGTCGGCCGGAACGGTCAACGACTACTACGGCATCACCTACGAGCGGCTTGAGGAGACCGGCGGTATCGCCTGGCCCTGCCCCTCGACCGACCATCCCGGCACGCCCCGGCTGTTCGAGGACGGCAGGACCGCGCACCCCGACGGCAAGATCCATATGCAGGTCGTGGAGTGGCACCCGCCGATGGACCCGTACGACGAGGACCACCCGATGTCGCTGACCACGGGCCGCACCGTGGCGCACTTCCTGTCCGGCAACCAGACCCGCCGGCTCGCCGCACTCGTCGAGCAGACGCCGCGCCCCTGGGTGGAGGTCCACCCCTCGCACGGCTTCCGCAACGGCGACCCGGTACGGGTGGTGACCCGGCGTGGCAGCGAGGTCTTCCCGGCCCTGGTCACCGCGGCCATCCGCCCCGACACCGTGTTCATCCCGTACCACTGGGCCGTCCCCACGGCCGCCAACGCGCTCACCATCGACGCCCTCGATCCGCGCTCGAAGATTCCCGAGTACAAGGTGTGTGCCTGCCGCATCGAGGCCGCCGAGCGGATCGACGAGGTGCCGGCGCCACCGGTCGCGCCGGGGCACGTGGCGTATCCGGCGGCCCAGGTCTCGCGCACCGACCCCCTGCCTCCCACGTCCCCGCAGGGCCGTGGGACCGCGGAGAGGAGCTGAGGGCCGCCGTGATGGGCAGAACGATCTTCATCGACCCGGGGCGCTGCATCGGCTGCCAGGCCTGCGTGTCCGCGTGCCGCGAGTGCGACTCGCACCGGGGCAAGTCCATGATCCATCTTGATTATCCCGACGAGGGTCACTCCGTCGCCTCCCTTCCCACGGTCTGCATGCACTGCGAGGACCCGGTCGCGCCCTGCGCCGAGGTGTGTCCCGCCGACGCGATCCTGGTGACCGCGGACGGTGTGGTGCAGCAGGCCGACACCACCCGCTGCATCGGCTGCGCCAACTGCGTCAACGCCTGCCCCTTCGGCGTACCGAAGATCGACCTCCAGGCGAAGCTCCAGATGAAGTGCAACCTCTGCTACGACCGCACCTCCTACGGTCTGGCCCCCATGTGCGCCACGGTCTGCCCGACCGGCGCGCTCTTCTACGGCACCGTCGACGAACTGCGCGCCGAGCGCCCCGGGGTCCAGGTCGCCGACTCCTTCACGTTCGGCGATGTGGTCGTCTCCACCGGCGTGGCCATGGTCGTGCCCGCCGACAAGGTCCAGTGGCCGGTGCCCGGCGGCCTGCCGATCGTCGAGGTGAACGGAAGAGCCGTGAACCAAGCCGACTCCGACCGGGGTGGCGGGCGACGCGCGGGCGGGAAGGACGGCACCCGATGAGCGTCACCGACCAGACCCCCGCCGCCCCCGACCCGGCCCGGGCCGCCCTTCACGACCGGATCGCCGCCGACTCCCTCACCACCCGCCGCGACTACCTGCGCATCGTCACCACCGTCTCGGGCGGCCTTGCCGTCGGCGGCCTCGCCGTCGCCGCCGGCGTACTGTACCGGCACGGCGACGGCGACGGACCGCCCGACGCCAAGCAGGTGGCGCGCGTCCTCGCCCCCGGCGAGTCCGTCGCCTTCCGCTTCCCCGGAGAGGACGACCGCGCGGTCGCCGTCCGCCTCAAGGACGGCACCCTCGTGGGCTACTCCGCCGTCTGTACGCATCTGGCCTGCGGCGTGCTGTGGCGCGAGGACCGGGGCGCCGAGGGCGAGTTGTACTGCCCCTGCCACGAAGGTGTCTTCGACGCCCGCACCGGAGAGGTGACGGCGGGACCCCCGCCGCGTCCGCTGCCCAAGGTGCTCCTGGTGGAGCAGGACGACGGAAGCGTCTGGGCGGTGGCCACGGCGCGATCCGGCGAGAGCACCAAGGACGCCGTCTGCCGGCAGTTCGCCGGCCAACGTCCCGACCTGGCGGCCCGCCTCGGCTGCCCCGCCGCGAACGCCCGGGCGGCCGAAAGGAGTGAGCGGACATGAACCCCGACGCGGAAGGGGGCGCGTCCCGGCGGTTCGGTGGGAGCCCTGATGGCAGGGCCCCGGGCGGCGGGGACACCGCTGGGCCCGGCGAGGGGCACGCCGTGCCCGTGCGGCCCTCGTACACCCCCGGCTCCGCGCAGCCCCGCCTCAACCGGCCGGTCCATGAGCGCTACCCGCAGATCCGTCCGACCAGCGGCTATGGCGACCCCCGCGTCCGGCACACCGGGGCGGGGCCCGGCGCCGGCAGCGAGCAGGAGCCGGAACGCTCGTCGAAGCTGACGGCCCGCCTCGTCCTGGCGATCACCGTGGTCATCGGCCAGCTGTGGGGCCTGACCGTGGTGGTGAACGAGTGGATGCGGGGCAACACCAGCACCGCCTGGTGGGGTGCGGGCTTCCTGTGTCTGTCGTTCCTGGTCGTCCTGGGCCTGTGGACGCTCGACCCCAAGGACCGTTGATTCGCAGGGTTGTTGGGGCTGGCGTCCGGGGCGAGGCTGATCCCGGGGAGTGCGGGGCCGACCGTACGCGTACGGGCAGGAGCAGTGCGCGCAGCGCCAGCCGCCGCTGCCCCGCCGCCCACGGGACCGTCTGCCGGGCGGAGGGCGCCGTCGCCCGCCGTACCCTGGAGACATGAGCACCGCCCCCGCCCCCGGTCCCCGCGACCGGGACTCAGAGTCCAAGGAGCCGGCCAAGCCGAGGCTGGTCTTCGACGACCCGCTGGACCAGCAGTCCGCCGACGACACCGACCGTGGCTGGGGCGAACGCCCCGCCTCCCCGGACAGCGCCGCCGACCTGGCCCGCTTCCTCGACGAGAAGCCGCCCCACCACATCTGAGGTGTGCGCGGTGTGCGGGTCGCCGCCGGTGTCCGTGTCCGTGTCCGTGTCGCGTGCGGCGCGCCGGCCGCCCGCCGCCCCCATGACGTCTGCGGCGAGTGGGTCACCCACCGCGTCGTCCGCGACGAGTAAGCCACCCACCGCGTCCGCGCCCCGCGCGATGTGTGGTCCGGACGTCGTGCTCGCGTCGTAGAGGGCGGTCCTAGAACCCTGCGGGGCCGGAGCCGGGGCCCGATCCAGGGGTGGAGCCCGGAGCGGTGCCGGGGGCGGAGCCGGGACCCGCACCGGAGCCAGGGCCCGAGCCCGAGGCCGGGCCGGAGCTGGGGCCGCGCTGGGCGACCAGGACGTCGCGGATCTCCTTCAGCACCTCCAGCTCGCTGACCTCCATCGTCTCGCGCACCCCCTCCTTCGCCTTGTCGTGCATGGCGCGCTTGGCCAGGATCCTGGCCATCGGCAGCACCATCAGGAAATAGACGACGGCCGCGGTGATGAAGAAGCTCAGCACGGCGCTGAGCACCCCGCCCCAGAGGATCTGGATGCCCGAGTCTCCCGTGCACGGGCCCTTCAGGCAGGAGTGGTAGCTCTCCAGGTTCTTCGTGCCGAACGCGCCGACCAGCGGGTTGATCACGCCCTTCACGACCGAGTTCACGATGTTGGTGAACGCGGCGCCGATCACCACGGCGACGGCCAGGTCGATCACGTTTCCACGCATCAAGAAGGCCTTGAAGCCGGCCATCACGCCTGTCTTGTCCTCGCTCACCAATGAGCCTTTCTTCGCGTGTGCAGGGGGCGGAGCGAACTCCTGCGCCACCTTGGACAGCGCGGACGCGCGCTGTCCAATCCGCGCACGCGAACTGGTGACTTGTCCGTTCGCCCGTGCGAATCAGCACAGGGTCACCGCCAGCCGGGACGTGGTGCCCGCGCCCGCCAGCGCCCTGGCGGTCTCGAGCGGTACGGCGAGGATGACGAGAGCCCCGGTGTCCGACGCGGCCTGCCGCGAAGCAGGAACTCCCTTGACCCTGGCGTTCGTTGCCACCACGCGTGCCTCGCCGGCCGCGCCCGAGGGCGAGTTGGCGGACGCGATCACATCGACCCGGTCGCCGGGCCTCAGCAGCCGTACGGTCTCCGCGTCCGCGATCCGTACCGGGGCCGACACGAGCTCGGCCGCCGCCACCGGGGCCGGGCGCGCGGGCCCGCGTTCGCGTGGCGCCGGGGCCGTGGCCGGACGAGGGCGCTCGGCTGCCTGCGGGCTGGAGACCGCGAGGGCCGCCGCCGTGACCGCGAGCCCCGCCGCCAGGGCCCGCCGTCGCTTGCGCATCGCGCGGCGCAGCGCGTTCTTCCCGCCGCGCACCCGCAGCGGCGGGAAGAACGGCACGCTGCCGGGCTCCGGCGCAGGCAGGGGAGGCAGGTAGGGGAGGGGCGAGGGACGGCGAGCGCGGGCGGAGGTGAAGGGGGAGCTGGGGGTGTGGGTGTGGGTGTGGCTCTGGGTGTGAGCGGGTGCGGGCGCCGGCCTGGGCTCGGGTGCCGTCCCGGGCCTGGACGTGCGCATCGCCTCCGGCCTGGACGCGGACGCACGTACCTGCGGGTGCAGGGGCGGGCGCCCGGACCTGGACGCGGTCGTGCCTGCGGGCGCGGGCCCCTGCGGAGGCGTGGACGCGCGCATCGTGGGCTGGGCGGACATCGTGAGCTGTGTGGGCATCGTGCGCTGTGCGGACATCGTGATCACTGCCGATCGTGGAGTGCCTGTGCTGCTCTGACGCTCCTCACGATCCCCCGTCCCGCGCGATCTCGCCGGGGCCTGTGGACCACCCTCCGCTTGTGGACAACTCGCTCACCCGAACGGGGAGTTCAGTCCCGAACCCCCGAACCCCCGAACCCCGAACCCCGAGCCCCGGGCCCGCACCCACCCCGCCCTCACGCCGACGCTCGCACCCGCTTCACCCTCAAGACCCTCAAGCCCGCCCCGCTCCCCACCTCACGGCAGCTCGATCCCCAGGTCCCAGCCGTCGTGTGCGTGCGTGCACAAGCAGTCGCGGTCCTCCGTCGCCGGAAGGGCCGCGACCGCGTCGAACAGGACCTCGCGCAGGCGCGCCACGTTCTCGCCGAACACCTTCAGGACCTCGGTGTGCGAGACGCCGTCGCCGGTCTCGGCGCCGGCGTCGAGGTCGGTGACGAGGGACATGGACGTGTAGCAGAGGCCCAGTTCGCGGGCGAGGACGGCCTCCGGGTGCCCGGTCATGCCGACCACCGACCAGCCCATCGCGGCGTGCCACCGCGACTCGGCGCGGGTGGAGAAGCGGGGCCCCTCGATGACGACCATGGTGCCGCCGTCCACGGCCTGCCAGCCGTGGCCGTCGGCGGCGGTCAGCGCGGCCGCACGGCCGACGGGGCAGTAGGGGTCGGCGAACGTGGTGTGCACGACGTTGGGGATCGTGCCGTCCGGCAGCGGCACACCGTCGAAGAAGGTCTGCGTGCGCGCCTTCGTACGGTCCACCAACTGGTCCGGTACGAGCAGCGTGCCCGGCCCGTACTCCTGGCGCAGGCCGCCGACCGCGCACGGGCCGAGGACCTGGCGTACCCCCACCGAGCGCAGCGCCCACAGATTGGCGCGGTAGTTGATGCGGTGCGGCGGCAAGTGGTGGCCTCGGCCGTGGCGGGGGAGGAACGCCACCTTCCGCCCGGCGATCTCGCCGAGGAAGAGTGAGTCGCTTGGGGCGCCGTAGGGGGTGTCCACCTGGACTTCGGTGACGTCCTCGAGGAACGAGTAGAAGCCCGAGCCGCCGATGACGCCGATCTCTGCGTTGGTCATGCCGGTCACACTAACGGGGGCCCCGAACGCGAAAACCCCCGCCGTGGAACGGCAGGGGTGATGCGCTGCGGCGGTCAGGCGGCCGGGCTCGCGCTCGACGAGGTCGACGCGGAGGTGGAGCTCGTCGACGCGGCGGGCTTGGAGTCCGAGCTCGACGACGTCGAGGTCTTGGACGCCGAGCTGGACGCGGGGGAGCTGCTGGACGACGAGCCACGGCTGTCGTTGCGGTAGAAGCCCGAGCCCTTGAAGACGATGCCGACCGCCGAGAACACCTTCTTCAGGCGTCCGTCGCAGTTCGGGCAAACGGTCAGGGCGTCATCGGTGAACTTCTGCACCGCCTCGAGGCCCTCGCCGCACTCGGTGCACTGGTACTGGTAGGTCGGCACTTGTCTTCCTCCTGGCACTCTCACTCGATGAGTGCTAACGACGGTCCATAGTGACGTATTCCTCGGGATCAGTCCACCGCGACGGGGACACGGTGACCGACGCCACGCGCCACGGTACGTGCCGGAGCGGGCGGGGTGAGCCGCGAGCGCAGGGCGTAGAGCGTGATCAGAGCCAGCACCGTGCCCCCCATCGGCACCAGGAATCCGGCGGTCGAGCCGTGGGCGTCGGTCAGGCGTCCCGCGACGGTGACGGCTGCGGCCTGGCCGAGGGCCACCGCGCCGGTCAGCCAGGTGAAGGCCTCGGTGCGCGAGGTGGCCGGGACCAGGGACTCGACGAGCGTGTAACCCGTGATCAGGGCGGGGGCGATGCACAGGCCGACGATCAGGCCGAGGCCGCCGAGCAGCAGGGCGGAGTGCGCCGCCCACAGTCCGGACGCCGCCAGGGCGAGCGCCGTGTAGCCGGCGATCAGACGGGTGCGAGGGGCGGACTTCCAGGCGATGGCGCCGCACGCGATGCCCGCCAGCATGTTTCCGGCGGCGAAAATGCCGTAAAGGACGCCGTTGATGCCGGGGTTGCCGATCTCTTCCGCGAACGCGGTCAGCGAAACCTGCATGCCGCCGAAGACCGAACCGATGCCGAGGAAGGCCATCGCGAGGACGCGGACGCCCGGGATGGACAGCGCGGAGGTGTGCTCGCTCCGCTCGTGGTCGGCGGCGCTGCGTACCGGCGGCTGCGTACCGCGCCGGGCGGCGAACAGGAGGCCGCCGACGAGGGTCAGCGACGCCTCGGCGATCAGACCGGCCGCAGGGTGGACGCTGGTGCACAGGGCGGTCGCGAGGACGGGACCGATGACGAAGGTGAACTCGTCGGTCACCGACTCGAAGGCCGCGGCGGTGGCCATCAGGGGGGAGCCGTCGAGCCTGCTGGCCCAGCGGGCCCGCACCATGGGGCCGACCTGCGGGACGGAGGCGCCGGTGGGCACGGCCGCGATGAACAGGGCCCACAGCGGCGCGCCGGCCAGCGCGAGCGCGGTCAGCGCCGACACCGAGGCGGCGTGGACGAGCACGCCCGGCACCAGGACCGCGCGCTGTCCGAAGCGGTCCGCGAGCTTGCCGCTCTGCGGCGCGAACAGGGCCATGGAGACGCCGGTGAAGGCGGCCACGGCGCCGGCGCCGCCGTAGGAGCCGGTGGTGTGCTGGACGAGCAGCAGAATGCCGATGGTGAGCATCGCGAAGGGCTGCCGGGCGGCGAAGCCGGGCAGGAGGAAGGACAGTGCGCCGGGTGTGCGCAGCAGCTGCCCGTAACCGGGCCGCTGGTCAGAAGTGACCGTGGATGCCACGGCCCCTTGCCTTTCTGCCGCCTGGTAGCGCGCCCCATGCACGGATTGTGGGTGCGGGCGTTGCCGAGAGCTGTCCTCTTGCGCGGAACTGCGGTAGATGCCGGGGGCTGCCGCAGGGAGCTCCCGACCGCCATACGGTCGCGCCAGCTCTGCGTCAGGCAGAGTTGGTCGATCAGTGGTGTGCCTTCATGATACAGAGGTTTGGCACTCCGTGCCTGTGATTCCGCACGGAGTGCCCACCGTCGCCCCCTGTTTATGCGGCCGTCACGCGGCTTGACAGGGCGTTACGCGTCGTGGCGTCCCGTTCGCCTTGTCTTCACCGGCTTCGCGCCGGGCGCGGCGGCCCTGTCGCCCCCGGCGCCGAGCCAGCCGGCGAGCTTGCCGCCCTGGCCGACGGCGCGCAGCCGGGACTCGGCGGCGTCGCGTACCGGGTCGGTCGCGACCACCAGGAGCTCGTCGCCGCGCCGCAGCATCGTCGTGGGGCCCGGCACGAAGCTCGCGCCGTCCCGGACCACCAGCGTGACGGCGGCCCCGGGCGGCATCCTCAGCTCGTGCACCTCCACGCCGTGCATCCGGGACTTCGCCGGGATGGCCACGGACAGCAGATGGCCGCGCAGCCGCTCCAGAGGGGCGGACTCGACGCCGAGGTCGGCGGCCTCGTCGGCGTCGGAGAGCTGGAGCTTGCGGGCGAGCCACGGCAGTGTCGGGCCCTGGATGAGGGTGTAGACGACGACCAGGATGAAGACGATGTTGAAGATCTTCTCGCTGCCCTCGATCCCGGACACCATCGGGATGGTGGCGAGGATGATGGGGACCGCGCCGCGCAGCCCCGCCCAGGACATCAGGGCCTGCTCCTGCCAGGGCAGCCTGAACGGCAGCAGGCTGAGCAGGATCTCCACCGGCCTGGCCACCATCGTCAGGACGAGGCCGATGATCACGGCGGGCCAGAAGTCGGCGGTCAGGTTGTGCGGGGTGACCAGGAGTCCAAGCAGGACGAACATGCCGATCTGGGCGAGCCAGCCGAGTCCGTCGGCGAAGCCGCGGGTGGCGGCCCAGTGGGGGAGCTTGGCGTTGCCGAGCATCATGGAGGCGAGGTACACCGCGAGGAATCCGGAGCCGTGTGCCATCGCGCCGGCCGCGTAGGCGCTGACCGCGATCGCCATCACGGCGATCGGGTAGAGGCCGGAGGCGGGCAGCGCGACATGACGCAGCCCGTAGGAGCCGAGCCAGCCGACCGCGAGCCCGATCGAGGCGCCGATGGCCAGCTCCAGGGCTATCTTCCCGACCAGGAGGTACCAGGAGTCGACCGGGCCCGGGGTGGAGAAGGCGACGACCAGGATGACGACGGGGGCGTCGTTGAAGCCGGATTCGGCCTCCAGGACGCCGGTGATGCGTGAGGGCAGCGGCACCTTGCGCAGCACCGAGAAGACGGCCGCCGCGTCCGTGGAGGAGACCACCGCGCCGATGATGAGCGACTGGCGCCATTCCAGGCCCACCAGATAGTGCGCGCCCGCCGCCGTGATTCCCACGCTCACCGCGACGCCGACGAGCGAGAGCACCATCGCCGCCGGCAGCGCCGGTCTGATCTCTTTCCACTTGGTGCCGAGGCCGCCCTCGGCCAGGATCACCACGAGCGCGGCGTAGCCGATGACCTGCGTCAGCTCGGCGTCGTCGAACCGGACGTCGAAGAGGCCGTCCTGGCCCATCACGATGCCGATGCCGAGATACAGGAGCAGGCTGGGGAGCCCGCTGCGTGAGGAGACGCGCACCGCCGCCACGGCGATGAGCAGAACGAGCGAGCAGATGAGCAGGAGTTCGTTGAGCTGGTGGACAGTCAGTGGCCGATCCTTCCCCTCAGGCGCCGCAGGCACCCCCTGAAAATCGTGCATCCCCGAGCGCCTGATGCGCATCCGGGGGCCCCGGGGGCCGCACCAGTCGCACCGAGTGAAACGTTCCTGCGCCCCAAGGTACTTCGTTACCTTACCTAATCTTTGACGCTTTCTTTACGCGCGTGCTCCGTTGTGCGGTGTCCCCGCGGGCGAACGCGGACACCGCGTCCGGGGCTGTCAGCGGCTGCGCCTATGGTTGCTCCCAGTACTCCTGGACCACCCTGCCCCTCGAAGGACAGCGATGCCCGCCACCACAACCGCCCCTTCCGCCGGTACGAAGGCCGGCAAGACGACCAGGAAGAGGGGACGCCGCCTGCGGCTGTTCGTCCTCGTCCTGGTGCTGGCGCTGGTCGCGGGCGTCGCCTACGGCGCGTACTGGGGCGTCAGTACCGTGCGCGCCTCCTTCCCGCAGACCACCGGCACCCTCAAGGTCCCCGGTCTCCTCGGCCAGGTCGAGGTCAAGCGCGACGACTACGGCGTTCCGCAGATCTACGCCGACAACGACGCGGACCTGTTCATGGCCCAGGGGTACGTCCAGGCGCAGGACCGCTTCTGGGAGATGGACGTGCGCCGGCACATGACGTCGGGCCGGCTCTCGGAGATGTTCGGCAGCGGCCAGGTGGACACCGATGCCTTCCTGCGCACGCTGGGCTGGCGCCGGGTCGCGCAGCAGGAGTACGACACCAAGCTGTCGCCCGCCACGAAGAAGTACCTCCAGGCGTACTCGGCGGGGGTGAACGCGTACCTCAAGGGCAAGGACGGCAAGGACATCTCCGTCGAGTACGCGGCGCTCAGCTTCACCAACGACTACAAGCCGGAGGCCTGGACGCCGGTCGACTCGGTGGCCTGGCTCAAGGCGATGGCCTGGGACCTGCGCGGCAACATGCAGGACGAGATCGACCGTTCCCTGATGACGAGCCGGCTCAGCCCGCAGCAGATCAAGGACCTGTACCCGGCCTACCCGGCCGCCACGCACCGCCCCATCGTGGACGAGGGCTCGTACAACAAGGCGACCGGGCAGTTCGACCCCCAGCGCGCCGCCACGGCCTCCAACGGGGCGTCAGGCACCGCCCAGGGCGCACTCCAGGGCACGCAGAGCCAGCTCGCGTCGCTCTCCGACACCCTCGACACGATCCCCTCACTGCTCGGCCCCAACGGCAGCGGCATCGGGTCCAACTCCTGGGTGGTGTCGGGCAAGTACACGACGACCGGCATGCCGCTGCTCGCCAACGACCCGCACCTCGCGCCGATGATGCCCTCGCTCTGGTACCAGATGGGCCTGCACTGCCGGAAGCTGTCCAGCTCGTGCACCTACGACGTGGCGGGCTACACGTTCTCCGGGATGCCCGGCGTGATCATCGGTCACAACCAGGACGTCTCCTGGGGCTTCACCAACCTCGGCGCCGACGTGACCGACCTGTACCTGGAGAAGATCTCCGGCTCCAACTACCTCTACGACAACGAGGAGAAGCCCCTCGTCACGCGCGAGGAGGTCATCAAGGTCGCCGGCGGCCCCAGCAAGACCATCACCATCCGTGAGACCAACAACGGCCCGCTGGTGTCCGACCGCGACGACGAGCTGGAGACGGTCGGCCAGAAGGCGCCCGTCAACACCGCCGCCCCCGACCGGGGATCGGGCTACGCGGTCGCCCTGCGGTGGACGGCGCTCGACCCCGGCAAGTCCATGGACGCCGTGTTCGCGCTCGACAAGGCCAACGACTTCAAGTCCTTCCGGCTCGCGGCCAAGGATTTCGAGGTCCCCTCGCAGAACCTGATCTACGCCGACACCAAGGGCCACATCGGCTACCAGGCGCCGGGCAGGATCCCGGTCCGCGCCGACGGTGTCGACGGCACCATGCCGGCCCCCGGGTGGGACTCGAAGTACACGTGGAAGAAGAACTACGTCCCCTTCGACGCGCTGCCCTATGAGTACGACCCCCAGCGCGGCTTCATCGTCACCGCCAACCAGGCCGTGATCGACGAGAAGAAGTACCCGTACCTGCTGACCAAGGACTGGGGATACGGCACCCGCAGCCAGCGGATCAACGACCTCATCGAGTCGAAGATCAAGGGTGGCGGCAAGATCTCCACCGAGGACATGCAGAAGATGCAGATGGACAACAGCAGCGAGATCGCCGCGCTCCTGACGCCCGCCCTGCTCAAGATCGACGTGTCCGACCCCTCGGTGCGCGAGGCGCAGAAGCTCCTCGAAGGCTGGGACTACACCCAGGAGAACGACTCGGCGGCCGCCGCCTACTTCAACGCGGTGTGGCGCAACGTCCTGAAGCTGGCGTTCGGCAACAAGCTGCCCAAGGAGCTGCGGCCCAAGGGCGAGTGCCTGTACGTGACGCCGCCGGCCGGCACGGGCCCGGTCGACGACCCCGACAAGAAGGTCCTGGAATGCGGCGAGCGCGACGGCGACTCGGCGCAGCCCGACGGCGGTGACCGCTGGTCCGAGGTCGTCCGCACCATCTTCAACGACCAGAACAACAGCTGGTGGAAGTCGCCCGCGACCCGTCTGGACAAGGCCACCACGACCCGCGACCAGCTGCTCGCGCGGGCCATGAAGGACGCCCGCTGGGAGCTGACGGCCAAGCTCGGCAAGGACACCACCACCTGGACGTGGGGCCGGCTGCACCAGCTGACGCTGGAGAACCAGACCCTCGGCAAGGAGGGCCCCGGCGTCCTGCGGTACATCCTCAACCGCGGCCCGTGGAACCTGGGCGGCGGTGAGGCCGCGGTCGACGCGACCGGCTGGAACGCGGCGAGCGGGGACTACGGCGTCACCTGGGTCCCCTCGATGCGGATGATCGTCAACCTCAAGGACCTCGACAAGTCCAAGTGGATCAACCTCACCGGCGCCTCGGGTCACGCCTACAGCGCGCACTACTCGGACCAGACCGAGAAGTGGGCCAAGGGCGACCTCCTGGACTGGTCGTTCAGCCAGAAGGCGGTCGACGCGTCAACCGTCGACACGCTGAAGCTCACGCCGTAGTACGGGCGACACGAGCCCTCAGTCGCCGAAACGCGTCACCCCGCAGGGGGTGACGACCGCTCGCACGGGGTGGTCGTGCGGTTCCTCCGGGACCCGCGCGACCACCTCGTTCGCGTACAGGAGCACCACAAGGGCGGGCGCGCTTCCCGACGCCTCGACGCGGGCGAGCACCCGGTCGTAGGAGCCGCCGCCGCGCCCCAGCCGCATCCCGCGCGCGTCCACCGCGAGTCCGGGCAGCAGCACGGCGTCCGCGCCCGTCACGGCGCTCGGACCGAGCCGTTCGCCGTCGGGCTCCAGGAGCCCGCGTCCGGCCGGCAGCAGGTGCTCGGGCCCGGCGTAGACGGCCCAGTCCAGGTCGTTGTCCGCGAGCAGCACCGGGAGCAGCACCCGTACGCCCCGGGCACGCAGCGCGTCGATGAGCGCACGGGTGCCGGGCTCGCGGCCCACCGAGACATACGCGGCGACCGTGCGCGCCACGGCGAGTTCGGGCAGCGCGAGGGCCTGTTCGGCGAGCGCCAGGGAGGCGGCGCGCAGCTCGTCCTGGTCCAGCCGCTTCCTGGCGTCGAGGAGGCCGCGCCGCAACAGGGCCTTTTCGGACATGTGATCACTCACCGTATTTCTGCAATCCCCTCAAATGCTCGGGTAAGAGAGCGAATTCACCGGAGAATAATCTTCTGCCCATACGCAGCGGATAGGGTGCCCGCATGACTCAGTCGCCTCCTCGGATCACCAAGGCTGTCATCCCCGCCGCCGGTCTCGGCACCCGGTTCCTTCCGGCCACCAAGGCCACACCGAAGGAAATGCTGCCGGTGGTGGACAAGCCGGCCATCCAGTACGTGGTGGAGGAGGCGGTGGCGGCGGGCCTGTCGGACGTCCTGATGGTGACCGGACGCAACAAGCGGCCGCTGGAGGACCACTTCGACCGGAACTACGAACTGGAGTCGGCGCTGACCCGCAAGGGCGACGCGGACCGGCTGGCCAAGGTGCAGGAGTCCAGCGACCTGGCGGCCATCCACTACGTACGCCAGGGCGACCCGCGCGGTCTGGGACACGCCGTCCTGTGCGCGGCCCCGCACGTGGGCGAGCAGCCCTTCGCGGTGCTCCTGGGCGACGACCTGATCGACGCCCGTGACCAGCTGCTTTCCCGGATGGTGGAGATCCAGGAACACGAGGGCGGCAGCGTGATCGCGCTCATGGAGGTCGACCCCGAGCAGATCCACCTCTATGGCTGCGCGGCCGTCGAAACCACCGCCGAGAGTGATGTCGTGCGGGTCACCGGCCTGGTGGAGAAGCCCGAGGCGGCCGAGGCGCCCTCCAACCTCGCCGTCATCGGCCGCTATGTGCTGGACCCGGCCGTCTTCGGCGTGCTGCGCACCACCGAGCCCGGCCGGGGCAACGAGATCCAGCTCACCGACGCGCTCCAGCACATGGCCGCGGACGAGTCGATCGGCGGCCCGGTGCACGGCGTCGTCTTCAAGGGCCGCCGCTATGACACCGGCGATCGCGGAGACTACCTGCGAGCCATTGTCAGACTGGCATGCGAACGTGAAGACCTGGGCCCGGACTTCAAGGCCTGGCTTCGCCGGTACGTCACCGAGGAGATGTAGGCACCCGTGAGCAACACGATCTGGTCGGTGGACGAGCACCTGGACGACATCCTCGCCGCCGTCAGGCCGCTCGAGGCCATCGAGCTGCAACTGCCCGACGCCCAGGGCTGCGTCCTGGTCGAGGACGTGATGGTGCCCGTCGCCCTGCCGCCCTTCGACAACAGCTCGATGGACGGGTACGCGGTGCGGGTCGCCGATGTGGCGGGCGCCAGCGAGGAGTTCCCTGCGGTGCTCACCGTCATCGGTGACGTCGCGGCCGGCAGCAAGGACCTCCCCACCGTCGGCCCCGGCCAGGCCGCCCGGATCATGACCGGCGCCCCGCTGCCGCCCGGCGCCGAGACCGTCGTCCCCGTGGAGTGGACCGACGGCGGCAGCGGCCTGGGAGCCGCCACCGGCATGCGCCCTGCGGGAGCCTCCCCCGAAGGGGCGAGCGGCGAAGTGCGGGTGCACCGGGGCGCAGAGGAGCGCGCCCACGTCCGCGCCCGGGGCAGCGACGTCCAGGCGGGCGATCTCGCCCTTGCGGCGGGCACCGTGCTCGGGCCGCCGCAGATCGGGCTGCTCGCCGCGATCGGCCGCGGCACGGTCACCGTCCGCCCGCGCCCGCGCGTGGTGGTGCTGTCCACCGGGAGCGAACTGGTCCAGCCAGGCGAGGCGTTGGGCGACGGCCAGATCTACGACTCCAACAGCTTCGCGCTCTGCGCCGCCGCGCGGGACGCGGGCGCCATCGCCTACCGGGTCGGCGCGGTCACCGACGACGCGGCGGTGCTGCGCGACACCATCGAGGACCAGCTGATCCGCGCCGATCTGCTGGTCACCACCGGAGGCGTCAGCGTCGGCGCGTACGACGTCGTCAAGGAGGCGCTGTCCTCGGTGGGCGACGAGGACCAGCCGGGCAGCGGCATCGACTTCCGCAAGCTGAAGATGCAGCCGGGCAAGCCCCAGGGCTTCGGCTCGATCGGCCCCGACCACACCCCGCTGCTCGCACTGCCCGGCAACCCGGTGTCCTCCTACGTCTCCTTCGAGCTGTTCGTACGCCCCGCCATCCGCACTCTGATGGGTCTTGAGGACGTCCACCGGCCCACCGTCCGCGCCACTTTGAAAACCGGCAAGGCGCTCACCTCGCCCGCCGAGCGGCGCCAGTTCCTGCGCGGCACCTACGACGCCGACGCGGGCACCGTCAGCCCCGTGGGCGGCTCGGGATCGCATCTGATCGCGGCCCTCGCGCTCGCCGACTGCCTCATCGTGCTCCCCGAGGACACCACGTCGGCGGAGCCCGGCAGCGAGGTGGAAGTGATCCTGCTCGGCTGAGTGTCAGCGGGTGGGGGTACGGTGTCTGCCCACAGAAGCCGTACCGGGAGCGCCACCGAATGAGTACGACGCAAGGCAGGCTCACGCACATCGACGAGGCGGGCGCGGCCCGCATGGTCGACGTTTCCGACAAGGACGTCACCGCGCGCACCGCCCGGGCGAGCGGCCGCGTGCTCGTCGCGCCGCGCGTGGTGGAGCTCCTGCGCGGCGAGGGCGTGCCCAAGGGTGACGCGCTGGCCACCGCGCGCATCGCGGGGATCATGGGCGCCAAGCGCACCCCCGACCTCATCCCGCTCTGCCACCCGCTGGCCGTCTCCGGCGTGCAGCTCGACCTCGCGGTCACCGACGAAGCGGTGGAGATCCTGGCCACGGTCAAGACCACCGACCGCACGGGCGTCGAGATGGAGGCGCTGACCGCCGTGTCCGTGGCGGCGCTGACCGTCGTCGACATGGTCAAGGCCGTCGACAAGGCGGCCGTCATCACCGACATCCGGGTCGAGGAGAAGACCGGCGGCAAGTCCGGCCACTGGCACAGGCCCGAGGAGGCCGGAGCATGACGTCCCCGCAGGCGGGCCCCGTCCCGTCGCGCCCGGGGCCGCAGGCGGCGGCGCCCTTCCCGCCCGGCGGCGAAGACCTCGGCCAAGCGCTGCTCGCGCCCTACGCGGCGCTCGTCGTCACCGCCTCCAACCGGGCGGCCGCCGGGGTGTACGCGGACAAGGGCGGCCCGCTGCTCGCCGAGGGCCTGGGCGCGCTGGGCTTCGCCGTGGACGGCCCGCTGGTCGTGCCGGACGGCGACCCTGTGGAGCAGGCGCTGCGCGCGGGCGCGGCCGCCGGGTACGACGTGATCGTCACCACCGGCGGCACCGGCCTCTCGCCCACCGACCGCACCCCGGAGGCCACCCGCGCCGTCCTCGACCACGATGTTCCCGGCATCGCCGAGGCCATCCGTGCCGAGGGCCTGGCCAAGGTCCCCACCGCCGCCCTCTCCCGAGGCCTGGCCGGAGTGGCCGGCGGGCGCACCCTGATCGTCAACCTGCCGGGCTCCACTGGCGGCGTACGCGACGGAATCGCCGTCCTGGAGCGGATCCTGCGGCACGCCGTGGACCAGATCCGCGGCGGCGACCACCCCAGACCGTCGGGGAGCCCGAGCTGAACGTTCCTTCGTGGCCGGTCGAGCTGGCGGAGGGCGATGTGGTCCTCCGCCCCATAAAGGTGCGCGACCAACGGGCCTGGCGCGAGGTCAACCGGCGCAATCGCGACTGGCTGCGCCCCTGGGAGGCGACGATCCCGCCGCCCGCGCCCGGCGCGCCCTTCCCGCAGCGCCCCACCTACCGCCAGATGGTCCGCCACCTGCGCACCGAGGCGAGCGCGGGCCGCATGCTGCCCTTCGTCATCGAGTACCAGGGCCAGCTGGTGGGCCAGTTGACGGTCGCCGGGATCACCTGGGGGTCGATGTGCTCGGGCCACGTCGGGTACTGGGTGGACCGCGAGGTGGCGGGGCGCGGCGTGATGCCGACGGCCGTCGCGCTCGCCGTCGACCACTGCTTCCGGGTGGTCGGGCTGCACCGCATGGAGGTGTGCATCCGCCCCGAGAACGGGCCGAGCCGCCGGGTGGTGCAGAAGCTGGGGTTCCGTGAGGAGGGGCTGCGGCCGCGCTATCTCCACATCGACGGGGCGTGGCGCGATCACCTGGTGTACGCGCTGACCGCCGAGGAGGTCCCCGAGGGCCTGCTCGCCCGCTGGCGCCGGGCCAGGCAGCCGCATCCGGGGCACCCCGGGCAGTGACCCGGGGGCGGGAGGGGCGGGCGGTCGGCCGGGGCAGCGGGGACGGGCTCTGGGCAGCCCGAGCCGTGGCAGAGGGCACTCGGGGCTGCCATCCAGCCCCAACCCAGCACCACCCCAGCCTCACCCCGACCGGAAAATAAAATAAACGTTCGAATTCGACACCCATCTGTTCGAATCCGTTCGAATTCTACCCGGCATCTCCCGTCGAACGATCTGAGAAATCACAAAAAAAGCCGGTGATATCAGCCAGATCGTGCGACACACCGGCTCAATTGGCGTATCCCCGCGCGCCAGCCCCTCTACGGTGTGGTGTGTGAGCAGCAGCGGCCTCATTTACGCAGTCATCGTCGGGGCCTGGGCCGCCTACTTGGTGCCGATGTGGCTCCGCAGGCAGGACGAGCTCAACGAGGCACGCCCGACGGAACGCTTCAGCACCGCCATCCGGCTGCTGTCCGGCCGGTCGGCCATGGAGCGCCGGTACGCCAAGGAGCTGCGCCAGCGGGCCATCGAGGAGGACGCGCCCGGGGCCGAGCCCGGCCATTCGGCGGACGCCCTCACGGAGCCCCTGGCCACCCCGGGGGAGTCCACGGGCCACCGCGAGTCCGCCGTGCCCCGGGCCCGCGACAGGCGCGCCGCGCCACAGGAGCGGCCGGACGCCCCGGAGCAGCGCGGGGAGCGCCGCGAGCCCCCGGCGGGGGAGCCCCGGCGCGAACGTGGGCCGCGCCCCGGGGGAGCGGGAGCCGGGGCCTCGGCCGAACGGGCACGGCGCGCCCAGCGCAGCGCCGTGCTCGCGCGCCGCCGGCGCACCACCGTCATCCTCTTCCTCGCCTTCACGCTGGGCGCGATCGTCGCGGCGGTGGGCGGCCTCGGCTTCCTGTGGGCGCCGGCCGTACCGGCGGCCCTCCTGAGCGCGTACATCGTCCACCTCCGCGTCCAGGAGCGGCGGCGCTTCGCGTTCACCATGGACCGCCGTCGCGCCGAGGCGGCGGCGCAGCGGCTGCGCGAGAGCCGGCCGAGGGCCCGGGTCACGGCGCCGGGCACCGAGCCCGACGACGAACCGGAAGCCCACCACCCGGCCCCCGTGCCCGAACCCGCACCCGCGCCCGCCCTCTCCCCGCAGGAGGCCGGACGGCGCGCGCTGGTCGAGCAGACCGACCACGCGGAGTGGGTCGACCAGCAGCGCGAGCGCGGCCCCGAGCGCGGCGCGAGCTGGGACCCGGTGCCGGTCCCGCTGCCCACGTACGTGACCGCGCCGGTCGCCCCGCGCGCCACCGGCAGCATCGACCTGGGCGCCCCCGACACGTGGTCGTCCGCCCGCTCCTCGACGGCGGACCCGGCCCCGTCCCCCGAGCCGGCCGCCGAGGAGCCCCCGCGCCGGCGCGGGGGCTCAAGTCGCCGCAGGACGCCCCTCTTCGATCAGTACGCGGACGACGACCGCCCCCGCGCCGCCAACGAATGAACCCGCTGCCGCTGACCAGCGGGGACCGGATTTCCAACCACTCCCATCCGGGTGCTAAGGTTTCACTCGTTGCAAGGGCCTGTGGCGCAGTCCGGTAGCGCACCTCGTTCGCATCGAGGGGGTCAGGGGTTCGAATCCCCTCAGGTCCACAACAGGTCAGAGCCCCTGTCGGAGAAATCCGGCAGGGGCTCTTTCCGTGCGTCCAGCAGCGAAGTACAGCAACTTCTTCCGAGCTCGCTTGGCCGGTCGACCCGCCGAGCCCGCGCGCCGCCCGGGCAAGCAAGGCGGACGCGGCCCCATGCCGAACACGCACGCCCCGGCCCGGGGTCGGCGCTGCGGCACCTTACGGGGAGTGGGTCCACACCATCGTCAGGTATCCGCTGTAGAGGGCGGAGGCGATGGCGGTGCCGGTGAGGACGGCGTAGACGGTGGTGGTGCGCGCCCGGGCGAGCGCTGTGGCCAAGGGGAAGAGGAGGGGGAAGGCGGGGAGCAGGAAGCGGGCTTTCGCGTGGAAGAAACCGGCGCCGCCGACGGTAATGAGGACCAGCGCGGCAGCGTATATCCAGACGCCGAGGGGCGGTCGGCGCAGCGCCAGGCTTGCGAGCAGGACGACCGCCGTGATGACGGTAGCGGCAACCACGACGTAGTCGAGGGAGAGTTGGGGCTGAGTGAACAGGTCGCGCAGGCGTTGGATGGTGAAGGTACCGCCGTCAAGCGTGGACCCCCACAGTCGCTGCTCGACGAAGTAGCCGTCCCAGCGGCGCATGCGGTGCCCGACCCAGAGGACGAAGGCGATCCAGCCGAGGGGTGCCAGGGCCACGGCGCCGTACAGCCGGGCCCTAGGGCGTCCGGGCGCGTGCCCGCCCGGGAGGGGCAGCGGCTCAGCCGATCGCCCGCCGGTGGTGGACCACAGGTGCCAGGCCGCGCCAAGGGTGACGGCGGCGATGACGGCGAGGCCGGAGGGTCTGGTGGCACCGGCGAGCAGGGCCAGGGTCCCGGCGGTGAGCCAGGCCCGGGTGAGTACCGCGTACAGGGCCCAGGCGGCCAGCGCGGTGAACACCGGCTCCGTATAGGCCATGGACTGTACGAGGGCGTGCGGCACGACCGCGTACAGGGCGACGGTGAACAGCGCGACCCGTGCGCCGTGCAGCTTCTCGGCGACGGCGAAGATCCCCCAGGCCGCGAAGAGTGAGGCGGCCAGCGCTGCGCCCCAGGCGGCCCAGCCGACCGGGAGTCCGGTGGCGGCGCGGACGGCCCGTATCAGAGCGGGGTACAGGGGAAAGAAGGCGAGCTTGCAGGTGGGGCCGCCCAGCTGACAGGCGGGGACCATATGGCCGCTGTAGCCGTGCTCCGCGATGTTGAGGTAGTAGACCGAGTCCCACCGTGTCGCCAGGATCTCGTACAGGCCGAGCCCCTTGCGGTGCCCCCATGCACCCACCAGGGCGATGCCGGCCAGGCGCAGCCCGCAGTGCAGCAGCAGCGCCGCCCGTACCCGCCGCCATGACGCGGCCAGAGCGCGGAGAGCCGACCGCGCGTGTCCGGAAACAGGTGTCGAACCCCGGCCTCCTCGGCTGCGGGGCGGAGCGGTGTGTATCTGAGTCCCTGTCACATTCCCGTCCAAAAGGTCAATCAAGGTGCTCACCTGGCATGCCGCATCCCGCTTCACCCCGGCGGCGCTTTTCACCCCGGGGTACGAAAGAGCAGCGGAAGGCGGGCCGTACGGGTGGGGCGCGGGCCGCCAACTGCGGCGTCGACGCGGCTCAGCGGAGCGTTCGTATGAGCTCCGCGGCGCTCCCCGCTCGTGCGGCGGCGTGTCGATCATCGGTCACGGCGCGGCTCGGCGCCAGGGGCCGCCGCCCTCCGTCTTCCGGTGCCGGCGGTGCGGAGGCCCTGTTGACGGACGCGGCCCCTGAGCCGCCAGCGACAGATGCGCATAGAAGCGACATTGGCTGGTTCATATGCGAAAGGCGTGGATGGGTGATTTCGGCTACTGGGTGTGCGAGTCAACGCGAAGTAAAGGATTGAGATACCCGCCAGTCTGACGAGGTGGGTCCTGCGGTCTCTGTCACGCCCCTGCCGTGGCTGGAAGCTCTTCCTCAAATCGCCAACATCCGGGGATGGTTGGGTGTGTTGCGACAACCCCGGTCGGCTGGAAACGAGCGCTGGGCGTGGAGGGTCGCGGACCGGCGCCACCGGATTTGACTGGGGAAAACCGTTGACCTGCGGCGTTGCCGTTGCGTTTGATGCGCTCACTTGTGTCATTTCTGTGTTGTTCCTGTGGGGGGAGCGTCATGCGGGGTGTGGGCGGCCGACGTGCCGTGAGACGGAGACCGAGTCGCGGGGCGGCGCGGGTGGCGGCGTTGGCCGTGGTGTCGGGCCTGTTGTTCGCCACGGCTCAGCCCTTGGCGGCCGCTGCGGACTCGGCGGTTTCCAGCGAGGGCGGGGCGTCGAACGGCGTCCCTTCCGGTCGGGGGGAGACGCCGGAGTCGCGGGCGGTCGCCGAGGCCAGACGCAGCGGGCGCGATGTGAACGTTCCCTCGCTGGAGAACGAGACGAGCGAGGTGGTGGCCAAGCCGGACGGCCGGCTCGCCGCGACGATTCACACCAAGCCGGTGCGCACCCGTAAGGCGGGTGCCTGGCGCGACATTGACACCACCCTGCACACCACCGGCGGCGGGACGATCGCCCCGGTGGCCACCGTGACGGACTTGGAGTTCTCCGGCGGCGGTACGCGGCCACTGGTGCGGATGTCCAGTGCGGGCAAGGAACTGGAGCTGACCTGGCCCACCCCGCTGCCGACGCCGGTGGTCAGCGGGAACACCGCCGAATACCGCTCGATCCTGCCGGACGTCGATCTGCGGATGACCGCCACCGACTCCGGGTTCACCCAGCTGATCGTGGTCAAGACGCCGGAGGCGGCCAAGAATCCGCAGCTGGACCAGCTGAAGCTCGGGATGTCCAGCGCGGACCTGACGGTGCGCAAGGAGACGGACGGCTCCTTGTCGCTCGTCGACAAGGCGGCCGGCGGCACCGTGTTCCAGGCGCCGAAGCCGATGAGCCGGCGGGCCCGGTGACCACCTCGCTCGACTTCCCCGGGTCCTCCGACGCGCAGGCCGATCTGGCGTGGACGGACGGGGTGGGCCGCTACGGCACGTTCACCTTCACCACCGCGTCCAGCGACGCGGTGGCCTACCAGTGGGGGCTCGACCAGCAGCCCACCGAGGACCGCGAGGTGGCCACGAGCCGAGGAGGCGCCCGCTCGGTGCGGGTGCTGATGCCGAGCGAGGGCCCGCACACCTTCACGGCCCGCGCCAAGGACGCGGCGGGCAACGCCGGTGAGACCACCACGTACTACTTCAACGTGCGGCGCGGGCAGGACCCGAGGGCGAGCTGGGCGATGAACGACGCCGCCGGGACGAGTCTGGCCTCCGGCCCGCCCGCGCACTTCCCCGCCACCGCCACCGGCGCCACGCTGGGCGCGGCCGGGCACACCGGCACGGCCGCGGCCCTGACGGGTGAGACGGCACCGGACGGGACGCCCAAGAGTTACCTTTCCACCCAGAGCGCGGTCCTGGAGACGGACCAGAGCTTCACCATCTCCGCCTGGGTGAACATCGCGGACGTGTCCGCTCAGTTCCAGTCCGCGGTGAGCCAGGGCGGTGCGCACCAAGGAGTCACGCTGGGTCTGAGCGATGGAAAGTGGGCCGTCAAGATGCCCACGGCGGACCACGCCACCGACTACGGCTGGTACATCGCCGCGTCGGACGTGACCCCCGTGGCCAACGAGTGGACACACCTGGCCGGAATGTACGACGCGGCCGCCAAGACCCTGACGATGTACGTCAACGGCAAGCCCTCGCCGCCCACGCAGGGGGTGAGCCTGTGGTCGGCGCGCGGAACGATGGACTTCGGACGGCTGCGCTGGCGCGACTCGTACACCGACGCGTGGAAGGGCTCGGTGGACGATGTCCGGGTCTATGACCGGGCGTTGGGCTCTGTCGCGGCCACGGAGCTGGCGACCGGCCGCGCGGTCTCCGGGGGAAGGGGCGCGAAGGCGGTGTGGTCGCTCGACGAGAGCGGCACGAGCGCGGACGGCGTCACCGAGACCGGCGCGCTGACCACGTCCGGTGACGTACGGGCGGGCATCGCGGACGGTGTCGAGGACAAGGCGGTCCGGTTCGGGGCGAATGGGTACGCCACCTCCGCACGCCCCGAGGTGGACGGCACCCGCAGTTTCTCCGTCTCCGCCTGGGTGCGCCGCCCGGCACCGGCGACCGGTGACACCACGGCCAAGGTGGCTGTCAGCCAGCCCGGAGCGCACCAGCCCGAGTTCTCGCTGTACTACTCCTCCTCCGGCAAGAAATGGGCCTTCAGCCGGAACACGGAGGACTCCGCGGTCGGCGCCTCCGAGGTGCGCGCCATCCAGCCCGCCTGCACCGGGCCGGAGAACGGGGTGCCGTGTTTCGCCCCGACGGCCAACGAGTGGACGCAACTGGTGGGGGTCTCGGACGCGGTCACGCACAAGATCCGTCTCTACGTCGACGGCTACCTGGCCGACGAGAGCAACTACACCCAGACCACTCCGTGGCCCGCGCCCGGACCGCTCATGGTCGGAGGCCTGACCAGGGAGGGAACTCCGGCGGAGTTCTTCGGCGGTGACATCGACGACGTGCG
Organism: Streptomyces sp. NPDC006711; assembly: GCF_042869775.1. NCBI lineage: Bacteria > Bacillati > Actinomycetota > Actinomycetes > Kitasatosporales > Streptomycetaceae > Streptomyces > Streptomyces sp. NPDC006711. The sequence continues at coordinate 79,314 of NZ_JBIAGO010000019.1, read as the reverse complement.
CGTCTTCGACCGGATCGTCACCGGTGACGAGGCCAGGGCGATGGTCCAGCAGCGTCCCCGGCTGGCCGCGCGGTGGAAGTTCGACACCGCCACCGCCGCGACTCCTCCCGTCTCGGCCGACGACCGTCAGTCGTTCCCCGCCTCGCTCCACGGCGGCGCCACCGTGTCCGGCGGCGCGGACGACGCGCACGTGGGCTCGGGGGCGCTGAGTCTGAACGGCACGGACGGGTTCGCCGGGACCGGCTCGGTGCCGCTGAACACGGGGCAGAGCTTCACCCTGGCGGCCTGGGCCCAGTCGGCTGCGCCGCCCAACCGGGACATGACGGTGCTCTCCCTGGGCTCCGGCGCGGGTCCCGCGCTCACGGTGCGCTGGAAGTTCCTGCGTACCAGCGACGACCCGGCCGGCTCGGCCAACGTCGGGGAGTGGCAGGTGGAGACGGTGGACAGCGCGGACAAGAAGACCGTGGTGGCGCACACCTTCACCGGGTCGCAGGCCGTCGGCGCGCACTGGAACCATCTCGCGGTCACCTACGACGCCTTCGCGGATCAGCTGACGCTCCTGGTCAACGGCCAGCGGGAGAACGAGATCTGCCCGGACGCCGGGTCGGGCTGTACGGCGCACGTCTCCTTCGGCTCGGCGGATCAGCCGCGCACCGCCGACCAGGAGCTCAGGTTCGGGCGCAACCCGTCCGCCGTCGCCAACGCCGACTGGTTCTCCGGTCAGATCGACGACGTCTGGGCGTACCAGGGCGTCCTGAGCCCCGCCGGTATCGAGCAGCTGGCACAGGGCGCCGAGCTCGACTCCGCCACCGGCCCGGCCAGCTAGTCCGCCCGGCCCACCGTCATGGGCCTGCCCCTCGCCGGGGGCAGGCCCATGGCCCGGCCCCTTCTTGCCTCCTGTTCCTACCTGCCTGGCTCACCGCCGGCACGATCAGCCGCCACGGACCTCGTCCCGGCGCGGCAGGGGAATCGCCTACGATGCGCATCACACCGGCCCGCCGAGCGGGCGTCCGTACCCCAGCGAGAATCGCTGTCGTCCTGTCGGCCGTGCTGACGGCGGGACTGCTGCAAGCCCTGCCGGGCCCGCAGGCCCTGGCCGAGTCCAACCTTCCCGTCGCGGCGTGGAAGGAGAAGTCGGTCAAGGGCGCCGACGCCAAGATCAAACCGAGGCCGGCGGACAGGACCGTCTCGCGGCCGAGGACGCCGAAGACCAGCTGGCCCAAGGAAGGCAGCGCCGCCGTCGTCCTTCCGGCGGCCGGTGGCACCGCGACGCCCGGACCGGGCACCAAGGCCAAGTCCCCGTCCCTGCCGGTGTCGTTGACGGCGGTACCGCACGGCCCGCTCGCCCCGCAACGGCGCGCCGCGTCGTCGTTCGCCCAGCCGGACACGGACGCCACCGTGCGGGTGCTGGACCGCGAGGCCGCGCGAAAGGCCGGGGTGGACGGCGTCCTGATGACGGTCGCCGCGCACGGCGGCGCGGCCGACACGGTGCGAGCCACGGTCGACTACGGCGCGTTCGCGGACGCGGCGGGCGCCGGGTACGGCGAGCGGCTTCGCCTGGTGCGGCTGCCCAGTTGCGTCCTGAGCACCCCGAGCAAGCCGGAATGCCGCGTCCCCACCCCGCTGGCGGGCGCCAACGACACGGAGAAGCACACGGTGACCGCCGACGCGGTCACCCTCACCGACGCCGCGACCACGCCGAAGTCCGGGGCCCGCGCGCTCGCCGCGCAGGCGGGGCCCGCGAGCGGCATGACCGTGCTCGCCGCGACGCCCGGCGCCGCGGGGCCGGCCGGTGACTTCAAGGCCTCGCCCCTGTCGGCTGCCTCGACCTGGAGCACGTCGCTGAACAGCGGCTCGTTCACCTGGTCCTACGGCATGACGGTGCCGCCGGTGCCCAACGGCCTCGCCCCCACCGTGGGCCTGTCCTACAGCTCGGGCACGATCGACGGGCGTACCGGCAACAGCAACAACCAGGCGTCCTGGGCCGGCGACGGATTCACCATCGACCCCGGTTTCATCGAGCGTTCCTACAAGGCGTGCGGCGACGACGGGGTGAAGACCGACGGGGTCGAGACGGGCGATCTGTGCTGGGCGTACGACAACGCCACCATCAGCTTCAACGGGCACTCCGGTGAGCTGATCCCGGTCAGTGGCGACGAGTGGCGGATCAAGGGGGACGACAACACGCGCGTCTTCCGCTGGCACCGGAGCGACCAGGGCAACGGCGACAACGACGGCGAGTACTTCCGCGCCACCACTCCGGACGGGACCAACTACTACTTCGGCTACAACCGGCCCGACAACTGGAGTGCGGGCAAGCCCGAGACCAAGTCGGTGGAGACGGTGCCGGTCTACGGCAACAACAGCGGCGAGCCGTGCCACAAGGACGCGTACGCGGACTCCTGGTGCCAGCAGGGACGCCGCTGGAACCTCGACGTGGTCGTCGACGCCAAGGGCAACGACATCACCTACTGGTACAAGCAGGAGACCAACACCTACGGCCGCAACCTGAAGGACACCGACGGCACCCCCTATGTGCGCGCCTCGGTGCTCGACCACATCGAGTACGGCCAGCAGCTCAAGGACGTGTACTCCGGCACCGTCAAGCCGATGGCCCGGGTGGACTTCGCCACCGCCGAACGCTGCCTGGAGACGGACACCTCGCTGTGTGACCCCGCGAAGATCAACACCAACCGGCAGTACTGGTACGACACGCCCTGGGACCGCAACTGCGACTCCGGCAGCACCTGCGACATGGGGCGCCTCGCCCCGACGTTCTGGGGACGCACCCGGCTGACCAACGTGACCACCAAGACGCTCCAGGCCGACGGCAGCTACAAGCCCATCGACTCCTGGGACCTGCACCACAAGTGGGGCACCGCCGACTTCGACTACCAGCTCCTGCTCGACTCCATCAAGCACACCGGTCTGAGCGCGGCCACCCCTGTCGTGCTGCCGGCGACGACCCTGTCCTACAGCGCGCAGCCCGGGCGCCTCGACAAGAGCGACGACGGGCGGCCGGGTTTCTACAAGCAGCGCCTGCGGACCGTCACCGACGAGTCGGGCGGCCAGCTGGACGTGAACTACTCCCAGCCCGCGTGTTCCTGGGACGCCCTGCCGAGCCCGCAGGCCAACACCACGCGCTGCTTCCCGCAGATGTACCAGGCCGGGTTCACGGACCCGGTGATCACGGAGTGGTTCAACAAGTACGTCGTGGACTCGGTCATCTCCACCGACCGCACCGGCGGCGCCGTGAGCACCCAGACCGACTACTCCTACCTCGACGGCGGCGCGTGGGCCTTCGACGACACCGAAGGCATCACCAAGGAGAAGCTGAAGACCTGGTCGCAGTGGCGTGGCTACGCCAAGGTCCGTACGCAGAGCGGCAGCAGCCAGGCCATGTCCACGCAGAGCGACCACTACTTCCTGCGCGGCATGAACGGCGACCGCAGCGATCCCGGTGACAAGACCAGGACCCGTTCCGTCACCGTCCCCGACGGCGAAGGCACCACGCTCACCGACGACGAGGCCTGGGCCGGGTTCGAGTACCGCGGCGAGACCTTCGACAAGCCGGGCGGCAAGGTCCTCGCCAAGTCGGTGAACACGCCGTGGAAGAAGGAGACCGCCAAGCGGGTCCGCGACTGGGGCACCACCACCGCCAACCTCACCGGCGCCGCGAGCAAACGCGCCTTCACGCGGCTCGACGCGCAGGACGGGTGGCGCGAGACCCGGGTCAACACCGCCTTCGACGACCTCGGCCGTCCCACGACGGTGGAGAACCTGGGCGACACGGCCGTCGCCGCCGACGACCAGTGCACGCGGACCACCTACGCCGACCACGAGTGGATCCGGTCCGCCGTCATCCACAGCGAGACCGTCGCGGCCACCTGCGCGGCCGACCCCGACCGGGACACCCGCGCGGACGGCACCTCCGTGGTCCTGGCGGACACCCGGACCCGCTACGACGGCCAGGCCTACGGGGCCGCGCCCACCAGCGGCCTCGCCACCATGACCGAGACCCTGAAGTCCCGCACCGGAAACAGCGCCACCTACCTCGACAGCACCACGGGTTACGACTCCTACGGGCGCGCCCTGACCTCCACCGCCCTGGCCTCCACCAGCGTCTTCGACACCTCCGACGCCGCCAAGGCGCCCAGCACCACGCCGACGGCCGCCCCCCGTACCACGACGACCGTCTACACCCCGGCCACCGGGCGGCCCACCAAGATCGCGGTCACCGGCCCGCCCGCGACCGCGGGCAACGCCGCCACGGCCCAGACGACCACGTCCTACCTCGACCTGACGCGCGGCCTGCCCTTCATCAGCACCGACGCCAACAACCTGCGCACCGACCTCGAATACGACGCGCTCGGGCGCCCGTCGAAGATGTGGCTGCCCAACCGGTCCAAGGTGAACAACCAGTCGCCGAACCTCCAGTTGCGCTACACCAACGACGACAACGCCATCCAGTCGGTGGCCGCCCTCACGCTGAACAACGACGGTTCGTCCGACACCAGTTACACCCTGTTCGACGGCCTCGGCCGGGTCCGCCAGACACAGTCGCCGGGACCCGACGGCGGGCGCCTGCTCACCGACACGTTCTACGACGAACGCGGCCAGGTCCGCCTCGCCTACGCCCCCTACCACAACACCTCGGCGCCCAGCGGCACCCTGTTCACGGTGGTGGACGCGGACGGCATCGAGACGCAGACCGCCACCGAGTACGACGGCCTGGGGCGGCCCACCAAGTCGACGCTGCTCTCCGGCAACGGCACGGGCACTCCGCTGGCGACCACCACCACGGCCTACGACGGCGACCGCGTCACCGTCACACCGCCCAAGGGCGCCACTTCCACCACCACCATCAGCGACGCCCAGGGCCATCCGACCGAGCTGCGCGAGTACCACGCCACCAGCCCGGCCGGCCCCTCGGGCCCGTACGACAGCACCCGCTACCGCTACGACCCGGCCGGGCACATGACCGGCCTGACCGGACCGCAGGGCGCCGAGTGGTCCTGGAGCTTCGACCAACTCGGCCGCCAGACAAAGGCGGTGGACCCGGACAGCGGCACCGCCACCAAGACCTACAACGACCTCGGTGAGGTCACCTCCGCCACCGACGGCCGCGGCAAGACCGTCGCCAGCGTCTACGACAACCTCTCGCGCCTCCTGGAGACCCACGAGGGCTCGGCCGACGGCCCGCTGCTGACCTCCCAGACCTGGGACAAGGTCAAGGGCCAGCCCGCCACCTCCACCCGGCATGTGAACATCGGCGGCACGGACTACCCGTACAAGACCACCGTCAACAGCTACGACCCGCTCTACCGGCCCCTCAAGACCACCCTCACGGTCCCGAAGGTGCCCGGGCAGGAGGCGTTGGCCGGTGACTACGCGACCGGCAGCTCCTACAACCTGGACGGCACGGTCCAGGCCACGTCCTACCCCGCCGCGGGCAGCCTGCCCGCCGAGGTGGTCGCCTTCACGTACAACAAGCTCCACCAGAGCACCGGCGCGGGCAGCAACCTGTCCGCCTACCTCACCGGCCAGACCTACACCCTGACCGGCAAGCCCTACCGCTCCACCCTGAACGCGGGCGGCACCACCACCACGATCACCAACGGCTACGAACAGGGCACCCAGCGCCTGTCGGTGAGCCGCACCGACACGGAGAACGCGTCCGTGCCGGCCCGCGCCAACGCCTACAAGTACGACGAGGCGGGCAACGTCACCGAGCTCAGCGACGTCTCGCGCACGGGCACCGACCGGCAGTGCTTCCAGTACGACTACCTGGCCCGCCTCACCGAGGCGTTCACCCCCACCGACCCGGCCTGCCCCGCGACGCCGGACGGCGCCAAGCTCGGCGGCCCGGCGCCCTACTGGTCCAGCTACACCTTCAACACCGACGGCACCCGCAAGTCCCTGACGCAGCACGACATCACGGGTGACGCCTCGAAGGACCAGACCCGCGCCTACGCCTATCCGGTCGCGGGCGCGAACCACCCGCACGCACTGCTGTCCGCCGCCACCACCACGGGCGGTGGCACCCCCGCCACCGACTCCTACGCCTACGACCAGAACGGCAACACCACCCGCCGGACGCTGAACCCGAGCCCCGGTCTCTCCAGCGACCAGACGCTGACCTGGGACACCGAGAACCACCTGGCCAACGTCGCGGACACCGTCCAGACCAGGACCGCCACGTCGTCCGTCACGACGCAGAAGACGACCGACTACGTCTACGACCCGAGCGGCAACCGTCTGCTCGGCCACACCCTGGACACCGCGCACCCGGCCGACGAGAACACCACGCTGTATCTCGGCGCCTCCGAGCTGAAGCTCGTCAAGGGCGCGGCCAAGCCCGCGGCCACGCGCTACTACCCGCTGGGCGCGGCCACCGCCGTCCGCACCGACGACAACAAGGTCACCTTCCAGGTCACCGACCACCACGGCACGGCCGACACCGCGATCGACGCGACGGACGGCACGGCGACCCAGCGCCGCACCACCCCCTTCGGCGAGGACCGCGGCACACCGCCGTCCTCCTGGGCCGGCACGAAGGGCTTCGTGGGCGGCACAAAGGACGCGTCCACGGGCCTGACCCACCTGGGCGCCCGAGAATACGACCCGACCACGGGCCGCTTCGTGAGCGTGGACCCGGTGCTGGACGGCACCAACCCGCAGTCCCTGAACGGATACGCCTACGCCAACAACAGCCCGGTAACGTCCAGTGACCCGAGTGGGCTGTGGATCGACGACGGCAGCGGACATTCCGAGCAACGGGACCCCGCAACTGGCAAGTCCACAGGACCCTCGGTTTGGTTCCAGCAACATCTGGATTCCTACAGTGGCTCCAGCTCCGGCAGCGGCTCCCGCTCCTCCGTCGGCTCCGGGTCGCACTCCGACCCCGGCTCCGGGAAAAAGACCCGGAAAAAACTCAAATCCGATATCGGGTGTGCCCGCTTCGGTAGATGTGAGTACAAGGAGACGACTCAGCCGCTCGGAGATGACGGCGACATTATTCCTGGAATAGTCACTGGAGCAGTTGACGGCCTAACGTGGGGATGTGAACTATTCAAACTATTCGGCGAAGTTGATTGTGCCAGTGATGCAATCCGCACGGAATATGCAGATCATGGCGTAGCTGTGGGTTCTGAAACGTTCGACAGGTTCTCCTCGGTAGGTAATTTGGCCGTCGGGGCGGTCGAAGCGGAAGTGGGGGGCGGCGGGGGAGTCGGAAGCTTGTTCCGTAGGGCGTGCAGCTTTTCGCCCGAAACTCCAGTCCTTCTGGAGAGTGGGGAAGCAAAGCCGATAGGAGAAGTGCAAGTCGGCGACAGTGTAGTGGCAGCGGACCCGAAAACCGGGATAAAGGTTGGAGGTCGTGAGGTAGAAGCAACTTTGGTCCACCATGACGACGATCTCATCGACCTTGACATTCGCGACGTTAGTGGGGTGCCGCACACTATCCATACAACGTCGGAACATCCGTTCTGGGATTCAAGTGCAGGAGAATGGGTATCAGCGGGTAAGCTGGGCCCGGGTGAGGCTCTTACTACCGATGAAGGGAAGAGAGTCACTATCCTCGCGGTGAGGGCCGCGCATGGCGCCGCAGACATGTATAACCTGACAGTCGGCGACCTGCACACGTACTACGTGCTCGCCGGCAATACGCCAGTACTGGTGCACAACACGTGCGGTCCAGTGAATAGGACGTTCCCAACACGCTCTGGGGCGAAGGCGGCGGCGCACGACCGGGCCGGAATTCCATCTGATGCAGTTCCGGATGCGACATGGACGGTTGGCGCCGACGTGACCCAGCGCGGGATGCCTGGCTATAGGTTTGATTCGAATCCGGGTGCGCACGGGATCTACGAACAGTTCGAAACAGAGGGGGGCTCTCGTCTCATCGCCGAGCACACCAATGATCCGAATGCGCCGTTCTCACACTTTCATGCGGGCCAACCGAAGGGTGACCCAACTCGTGAAGGTGTGAACTTTGGCTGGGATATGACCTCAGAGTTCGAGCGCTACTCCCCGGTAGGAGGATCGCACCACATGTACTACAAGTCGGATGGGTGAGCACCTTGGATCTTGAAGCGCGCAGTTCTTTGCTGGAGGAGGCCGGACTTGCTGTCCTGGACAGTGCATGGGTCGGGGAAGTTCCGGACCCTATGCAAGCGTGGCGCCCAATCATTACCGGTGGGGCTACTCCTGACGTCCGGATTCGCTCCCTTGAGGCAAATAGGCATCTCTCTGAAGTTCAAGACCAATGGTCGAGGCTTTCTGAGGAGGTTGGCATCTTCGGAGATCAAGGCGACTTTCTCGTCAGCGTGGCTGGTGCAGGTGCTGCGAATGCCCCTTGGGCTCACGTTCGGCGCACCAGCTCGATGAGGATGGCGCAGCGACTTGGTTCTGTGGCCGGAGAGCCGGAGTTTGTCGCAATGTCTCTCGATGGCCGCGTTGTATGCGGAGTGACGACTGAGGAGTACGAGGTCTGGATCGTGGCAGCACTGATCGGTTAGGTGCCGTCAGCGGAGATCACGGAGGCCCCACCGGGCTGTTTCCGGTGGGGCTTTTTGGTGCTTGACGGCAACGTCAACGGACGTGTTCGGTACACAGGGGTGTTCGTCGCCATCGTCGGACTTGCTGGTGATCTTGACCGGGTCGTGGAGGGAGTGGCCGTGGAGGTCGATGGCGTCGCATTGGGGGCGGAGCCGGACGTTCACCGTGCCCCGACAGCTCCTCGACTACGACGAGTTACGTTACCTGTTCAGGATGAAGGTGTCCGCCGAGTAGCGGAGGCCAAGGAACTGGATGCGGCGGAGTCCGGCGTGGCGGGCCAGCCCGAGTTGCAGCTCTACGAGCAGCGGGCCGATATCCCCGTCTCGACGTTCATCGACATCTTGACCCGGGCCAGGGAACGGATCGACATCCTCGTCTACGCGGCCGTCTTCCTCCACGAGGCGTACCCGCGGCTGAACGAACTCCTCGCCGAACGCGCTGCCGAAGGCTGCACCGTCCGCATCGCGACCGGGGACCCCGACAGCGAGACCGTGCAAGCTCGCGGCCAGGAGGAGAGGTTCGGCCACGGCATCGAATCCCGCTGCCGCCTCGCGCTCATGCACTACAAGCCACTCGCCGCCACACCCGGCATCGAAGTCCGCACCCACGCCACCACGCTCTACAACTCCCTCTACCGCGCCGACGACCAGCAACTCGTCAACGCCCACGTCTGGGGCGTCAACGCCTACGCAGCGCCGGTGTGGCATCTTCGCCGGCACGGGACAGGGGGCATGTTCGACACCTACGCCGAGAGCTTCGAAGCCGTGTGGACTACCGCGACGCCCGTACGAGCGGAAGGCTGACCGTGGCCCGCACCGAGTACTACGACGACCCCAGCGCGCCCAAGCCGAACAGCATGGTCGTCGCCGCATCCGCCGTCGTCACCGACGATCACGGGCGCATCCTCCTCCAGCGCCGCCGCGACAACGACCTGTGGGCACTGCCCGGAGGCGGCATGGACCTCACCGACTCCCTGCCCGGCACAGCCGTCCGCGAGGTGAAGGAAGAGACCGGCTTCGACGTAGAGATCACCGGCCTGGTCGGCACCTACACCGACCCGAAACACATCATCGCCTACACCGACGGCGAGGTCCGGCGCCAGTTCAATGTCTGCTTCACCGCCCGCATCACCGGCGGCCGGCTGGAGATCTCCGACGAGTCCACCGAGCTCCGGTTCGTGTCGCCGGAAGAGATCGAGCAGCTGCCGATGCACCACACCCAACGGCTCCGGCTCCAGCACTTCCTGGAACACCGTGGAAACCCATACCTGGGCTGAACCGCCTGACGGCGGTTGCGACGGCACCACCGCGCAGCGCGTCCGACGCACAGCGGCTGGGGCGGGCGGGTCAGGGATTGCGCAGCGGCTTCGCGAAGCAGCGGCTGGATTCGTAGGTGCGGTAGTGGCCGAACTTTTCGCAGGGTTCGTAGCCCGCCGACACGTACAGGGCTATCGCCTCCGGCTGCTTGTCGCCGGTTTCCAGGACCATGCGGGTGCGGCCGGCCGCGCGGGCGTCGGCTTCCAGGGTGGCCAGGATGCGGCGGGCCAGGCCCTGGCCGCGGGCCTCGGGGATGACGTACATCCGCTTCAGCTCCGCGTCGCCGTCGCGGTAGTTCTCCTCGTTCGCCTCCTGGCCGCGCCAGCCGCCGGTCGCCACCGGGCGGTCCTCGGCGTCGTATGCGATCAGGTACAGGCCGCGCGGCGGCAGGAACATCGTGGGCTCAAGGAACGTGGCGTCGCCGCCGTCCCCGTACCGCTCGATGTATTCGAGCTGCACCTGGTCGTTGAGCTTCAGCGCGTCGGGGTGATCGTACGAGCGGTGGTGGATAATCATGCGTCGTAGCGTACTTCTATGCGGGGAGTGGGGCGGGCCGGGAGGTCGGTAGGGTGCCGGGATGCTCACTGTTACCTCTGTGAATGTAAACGGGCTCCGGGCCGCCGCCAAGAAGGGCTTCGTGGAATGGCTCGGGGGCAGCGAGGCCGACGTCGTCTGCCTTCAGGAAGTGCGGGCCGAGCCCCACCAGCTGCCCGCCGAGGCCGGGGCGCCCGAGGGCTGGTTCGCCGTGCACGCGCCCGCCGCCGCCAAGGGCCGGGCCGGTGTGTCGCTGCTCACGCGGCGCGAGCCCGACCGGGTCCGTACGGGGTTCGGGAGCGCGGAGTTCGACGGCAGTGGACGGTACGTCGAGGCGGACCTGCCCGGGGTGACCGTGGCCTCCCTCTATCTGCCCTCCGGCGAGGTCGGCACCGAGCGGCAGGACGAGAAGGTCCGCTTCATGGCCGAGTTCATCGCGTACCTCAAGGAGCTGCGGGTGCGGGCCGCCGCCGACGGGCGCGAGGTCGTCGTCTGCGGCGACTGGAACATCGCCCACCAGGAGGCCGACCTCAAGAACTGGAAGGGCAACAAGAAGAACTCCGGCTTCCTGCCCGAGGAGCGGGAGTGGATGACCCGGGTCTTCGACGCCGCCGACGGCGGGTACGTCGATGTCGTGCGCGCCCTGCACCCCGGCGTCGAGGGCCCGTACTCGTGGTGGTCCTACCGGGGGCGCGCCTTCGACAACGACACGGGCTGGCGCATCGACTACCAGGTCGCCACGGCCGGGCTCGCCGAGCGGGCGGTCAAGGCGTTCGTCGAGCGGGCGGCCACGCACGGCGAGCGGTGGAGCGACCACGCGCCGGTGGCGGTGGTGTACGACCTGTAGGCCGTCCCCGTCGGCCTACAGGTCGTACACGGGACCGCCCCACGCGGGCCCTCGACGTGCGGGCCCGCCACCTCCCACCCCCTACCCCTCCCGCTCTCCCGACAGCCGCCGGTCCAGCGCCAAGGACAGCTCCGCGTCCACCACCGCCTTCGCCAGCGGACGCAGCCGTTCCGTGTCCTGCGGTGACGCGTGGGTCCGCAGCAGGTCGGTGAACAGCGCGGCCAGCGCGTCCGCGTGGTCGCGGACCTCGCGGCCCGCCGCCAGGACCGCCGCCAGCGGTACGCCCTCGCGCACCAGGGACGCCGAGACGTCCAGCAGGCGGCGGCTGATGTGGACGATCTCCTCGCCCGACACCGCGAGGTAGCCGAGGTCGAGCGCGGCCGCCAGGTTCTCCGGGGTGACCTGGTCCGCGAAGTGGTCGGCCAGCGCTTCCGGCGTCAGGCGCACCGGGGTCTCCTCGGTGGGTTCGACCAGCCCGAGCGCTTCGCCCGCGTCGCGGCCCGACTCGAACGCCGAGGTCAGGTCGGCGATGCCGGAGAGGGTGTGGCCGCGTTCCAGGAGTGCGGAGATGGTCCGCAGGCGCGCCAGGTGGTGGTCGTCGTACCAGGCGATCCGGCCCTCGCGGCGGGGTGGCGGGATCAGGCCGCGCTCGCGGTAGAAGCGCAGGGTGCGTTCGGTGATGCCGGCTTCCCGGGCCAGCTCCGACATGCGGTACTCGCGGATGCCGTGGAATCCGTGGACGCCGTCCCGTCCCGCCGCCCCGCTGTCGCGCCCGCTGTGCGTGCTGTGGGTGCCCTTACGCGCCTGGTCGTCTGCCACGCGGCTCAGCCTATGCGCTGGGCGTACGCCGTCGGCCGCCCGCGAGTTCCGGCGCCCCGGCCCGCCTCGTGGGCCGAGGTACCGACCCGTGCGTACCCCCGGTAACTTTCGCGGCCGCCCCCCTACCGCTCGGTATGTGTCTGCTCTACTCTCCCAACAGTGCCAGTGATTGCTGGCAGTATTGAGGGAACCGATCGTGGAGGCAGTGGCATGGCCCAGCACGAGGACGAGCACGGACATGAGGCCGCACCCGGGCGGGGGGCCGGGCGCGGGGACCGGCGCGAGCACGTGCGGGTCGCGGTGGTCGGGTCGGGGTTCGGCGGGCTCGGCGCGGCGGTCCGGCTGCGGCGCGAGGGGATCACCGACTTCGTCGTCCTGGAGCGGGCCGGATCCGTCGGCGGCACCTGGCGCGACAACAGCTACCCCGGGTGCGCCTGCGACGTACCCTCGCACCTCTACTCCTTCTCCTTCGCGCCCAACCCCGACTGGCCCCGCACCTTCTCAGGACAGCGGCACATCCGCGCCTACCTGGAGCACGTCGCCGACACCTTCGGGCTGCGCCCGCACATCCGCCTCGACCACGAGGTGACGATGATGCGCTGGGACGCCGAACGGCTGTGGTGGGAGATCGAGACAGCGGGCGGCGCCACGCTCACCGCCGACGTCGTCGTCTCCGCCACCGGCCCGCTCTCCGACCCCAAGGTGCCGGAGATACCCGGGCTCGACACCTTCCCCGGCGAGGTGTTCCACTCCGCGCGCTGGGACCACGACTACGACCTGCGCGGCAAGCGCGTCGCCATGGTCGGTACGGGCGCCTCCGCCATCCAGATCGTGCCCGCCATCCAGCCCGACGTCGCGCGCCTCACCCTCTTCCAGCGGACGCCGCCGTGGGTCATGCCGCGCATGGACCGCGCGATCAGCGGCGCCGAACGCTGGCTGCACCGCCGGCTTCCCTTCACCGGTGCGGCCCGGCGCGGACTCCTGTGGGGCATAAGGGAGTTGCAGGTCAGCGCGTTCACCAAGCGGCCCAACGAACTCGGGCTCGTCGAGTCCATAGCCAAGGCGAACATGGCGCGCGCCATCAAGGACCCGGCCCTGCGCGCCAAGCTGACGCCCGACTACCGCATCGGGTGCAAGCGGATCCTGCTCTCCAGCTCGTACTACCCGGCGCTCGCCCGGCACAACGTGGACGTCGTCGCCTCCGGGCTCGCCGAGGTGCGCGGCTCCACCCTGGTGGCGGCCGACGGCACCGAGAGCGAGGTCGACGCGATCATCTTCGGCACCGGGTTCCACGTCACCGACATGCCGATCGCGGACCGCGTCGTGGGTGCCGAGGGGCACACGCTCGCCGAGTCGTGGAAGGACGGCATGCAGTCGCTGCGCGGCGCGACGGCGGCCGGGTTCCCCAACTGGATGACCATCATCGGGCCCAACACCGGCCTCGGGAACTCCTCCATGATCCTCATGATCGAGTCCCAACTCGCCTACATGGCCGACTACTTGAGGCAGCTGAACGTGCTCGGCGGGCGGGCCGCGCTCACCCCGCGCCCCTCCGCCGTCGGCGCCTGGAACCGGCGGGTGCAGGAACGCATGAAGCGCACCGTGTGGAACACCGGCGGCTGCACCAGCTGGTACCTCGACGCGGCCGGCCGCAACACCACCGTCTGGCCCGGCACCACCAGCGAGTTCCGCCGCGCGACACGTGAGGTCGATCTGGGCGAGTACGAGGTCGTACGGGCCCGGGCCGCCGGGGCGGAACCCGTGGCCGGCGTCCCCGGTGAGGCCTCGACGGTGTCCGCGTGAGCCGGGCCGGCGCCGCAGCCGTGCGGCGCGGGGTGTACGCACCGCCCGCGCCGGACCGCGTCCTGAGCGCCCGCTCCGCCGACGGCACGCCGCTCCACGTCGAGGTGCACGGGCCGGCCGGTGCGCCCGCCGTCGTCCTCGCGCACGGCTGGACGTGCTCGACGGCGTTCTGGGCGGCGCAGATCCGCGCGCTGGCCGGCGAGTGCCGGGTCATCGCCTACGACCAGCGCGGGCACGGGCGGACCGCCGCCGCCGAGGTCTGTTCCGCCGACGCGCTCGCCGACGACCTCGAAGCGGTGCTGGAGGTGGCGCTCGCGCCCGGGGAGCGGGCGGTGCTGGCCGGGCACTCCATGGGCGGCATGACGCTCATGGCCGCCGCCGGACGCCCCGGCATGCGCGAGCACGCCGCCGCCGTCCTGCTGTGCAGCACCGGTGCCTCGCGGCTGGTGGCCGAGTCGCGGGTGGTGCCCCTGCGCGCCGGGCGGCTGCGGACCGCGCTGACCGGGCGCGTCCTCTCCTCCGGCGCGCCGCTCGGTCCGGTCACACCGCTCGCCAAGAAGGTCCTGCGGTACGCCACGATGGGGCCGGGCGCGGCCCCGGACAAGGTCGAGGCGTGCGCCAGGATCGTGCACGCCTGCCCGCGCGGGGTGCGCCAGGCCTGGTCCCAGGTGCTGGCCGAGCTCGAAGTGAGCGCGTCCGTACGGGAGTTGGCGGTGCCCACAGCCGTAGTGGTGGGCGAGGTGGACCGGCTCACGCCGCCCGTGCACGCGCGGCGGATCGCGGACGCGCTGCCCGACTGCCGCTCGCTCGACGTCCTCACCGGCGTCGGGCACATGACGCCCATCGAGGCGCCCGAATTCATCACCGGGAAGATCCGCGCGCTGGTGGCCGCGCATCTGGCCGCGCCGGCCGCCCCGGGTTCGTTCGCCGCCGTCGACGCCGAGGAGAGTGCCGTATGAGCAGGGCCGTACTGGAAGGACAGGTCGCCGTCGTCACGGGCGCGGCCCGGGGGGTCGGCGAACTCCTCGCGCGCAAGCTGTCCGCGCGCGGGGCGAGGGTCGCGCTGGTCGGGCTCGAACCCGATGAGCTGAAGCGGGTCGCGGCGCGGCTGGGCACCGACGCGGAGTCCTGGTACGCGGACGTCACCGACCACGAGGCGATGGCGCGGGTCGCGGCCGAGGTCAAGCAGCGGTTCGGCAAGGTGGACATCGTCGTCGCCAACGCGGGGGTCGCCTCCGGGGGGCCGTTCGTCGACTCCGACCCCGACGCGTGGCGCCGGGTCATCGAGGTCAACCTCATCGGCGGGGCGGTCACCGCGCGGGCCTTCCTGCCCGTCCTGATGGAGTCGCGCGGCTACTTCCTCCAGATCGCCTCGCTCGCGGCGATCACGCCGGCGCCGATGATGACGGCGTACTGCGCGTCGAAGTCCGGGGTCGAGGCGTTCGCGCACAGTCTGCGGGCGGAGGTCGGCTACAAGGGGGTGCGGGTCGGGGTCGGTTACCTGTCGTGGACCGACACCGACATGGTGCGCGGGGCGGACCAGGACGACGTGATGCGTGAGCTGCGCTCGCGGCTGCCGTGGCCGTCGAACCGGACGTATCCGCTCGGGCCGGCCGTCGATCGCATCGTCGCCGGGATCGAGCGGCGGTCCTCACATGTGTACGCGCAGTGGTGGCTGCGGGGGATGCAGTCCGTGCGGGGATATCTGCCCGGGGTGATCGGGGCGGTGGGGGCGCGGGAGATGCGGCGCTTCGAGCCGAGGTTGGGGTCGGTGGGGCGGGGGTTGGTCGGGGCGGGGGGTGCGGCGGATGAGCGCCGCGGGCAGGTCTAGCGATGGGGTGCGGGCCCCCTTCGACCCCGCCAAGGGGTGCGGGTTGGCCATGGGGTGCGGGCCCCTCGGACCCCGCCAGGGGCGCGGGGTTGGCCATGACGCGCGGGCCGGCCCGACCCTGCCAGGGGCGCGGGGAACTGCGCGCCCAGCCACGCACGGTCCGCAGCCAGGGTCCCTGGGGCTCCGCCCCAGACCCCGTTCGGCCTGAACGGCCTCGTCCTCAAACGCCGGACGGGCTGGGTATGCCTCAGCAGGAGCCCTGTTAGGGGCGCGGGGAACTGCGCGAGGAGCGACCACGGTCCGCAGCCGAGGTCCCTGGGGCTCCGCCCCAGACCCCGTTCGGCCTGAACGGCCTCGTCCTCAAACGCCGGACGGGCTGAGGTTGCCCATGTGGGCCCGCACGAGCCCTGCCCCGGGGTGGCCCCCATGCGGGCCAGCACCGATCCCGCCAGGGGCGCGGGGAACTGCGCGCTCAGCCACGCACGGTCCGCAGCCGAGGTCCCTGGGGCTCCGCCCCAGACCCCGTTCGCGCCTGAAGGGCGCTCGTCCTCAAACGTCGGACGGGCTGAGGTTGCCGGTGCGGGCCAGCGCCGAGTAGTTAAGGGGCGCGGGGAACTGCGCGCGCAGCCACGCACAGGTCGTCGCCGGGTCAAGGGCGGGGCGGTCTTGGGGGGAGTGGGGGGCGGCGGCGGGTCGGGGTGGTGGTGTAGCCGGGTGGGGTGGACGCGGGGTGGGTGGTCAGGAGGTCCAGGGCCAGCTGGACCGCGTCGTCCAGCTGGGCATGGCGACCCTCCGCCCAGTCCAGCGGGGTACGCAGGATCTCCAGATCCGGCTCCACCCCGTGGTTCTCCACGGACCACCCGTACGCGTCGAACCACGCCGCGTTCATCGGCACGGTGATGACCGACCCGTCCCCCAGCGTATGACGGCCCGTCATGCCCACCACCCCGCCCCACGTCCGCTGCCCCACCACCGGCCCCAGCTTCAGCAGCCGGAACGCCGCCGTGATCATGTCGCCGTCCGAGGACGTCGCCTCGTCGGCGAGGGCGACCACCGGACCCCGGGGGGAGTTGGAGGCGTACGACACCGCCTGCGCGTCCCGCGTCAGGTCCCAGCCGAGGATGCGCCGGGTCAGCTTCTCCATCACCAGCTCGCTGATGTGGCCGCCCGCGTTGCCCCGTACGTCCACGATCAGGGCGGGACGGCTGACCTCAAGGCGCAGGTCGCGGTTGAACTGGGCCCAGCCCGAGCCGCCCATGTCGGGGATGTGCAGATACCCGCACTTGCCGCCGCTCAACTCCCGTACCACTTCCCGGCGTTTGGCCACCCAGTCCTGGTAGCGAAGGGGCCGCTCGTCGACCAGCGGAACCACCGCGACCCGGCGCGACCTGCCCTCGCTGCCCGCCGGACGGAAGGTCAGCTCGACCGTCGTGCCGCCCGCGCCCGCGAGCAGGGGATAGGGCCCGGCCACCGGATCGACGGGACGGCCGTCCACATGGGTCAGGACGGCGCCCTCGCGGATGCCCGCGCCCGCGAGCGGTGAGCGCGCCTTGGAGTCGGACGAGTCGCCGGGCAGGATCCGCCGGACCACCCAACTCCCGTCCCGGCACACGAGGTTGGCGCCGAGCAGGCCCTGGGCCCGCTGGTAGTGCGGAGGGCCCTCATTGCGCCGCGCGGCGGTGACGTACGCGTGGGAGGTGCCGAGCTCGCCCAGTACCTCGCGCAGCAGATCGCCGAACTCGTCCGGGGACGCGACCCGTTCCACCAGCGGTCGGTACTGGTTCAGGATGTCCGGCCAGTCGATGCCGCACATCTTCGGGTCCCAGAAGTAGGAGCGGATGATGCGGCCCGCCTCGTCGAACGCCTGGCGCCACTCCGACCCCGGATCGACCTCGTGCAGGATGCGCCGCAGGTCCAGATAGACCGTCGAGTCGTTGTCGCCCGGCTCGGTGGCCGGCACCGCGCGCAGCTCGCCCTCGTCGACCACCACGAGACGGCTGGCGTCGCCGCTGATCGCGAAGTGGTCGAGGTGGTCGACCAGTTCGGTCCTGCGGGCCTTGGAGATGGTGAAGTGCTCAAGGGTGGGCCGGCCAGAGGTGTCGGCCGGGTTGGCGAAGGTCTCGCCGAGCGCGCCCGAGATGGGCCAGCGCAGCCACACCAGACCGCCTCCGGCGACCGGGCGCAGCGCCGAGTACTTCGACGCGGACACCGGGAACGGCGTGACCCGGCTCTCAAGCCCCTCCATCTCCACCGTCACCGTGGGATCGCCCGAGTCGTCCAGCGGGTCGAGGCCGCCCGCCGCGGGCCGCCCGTCCGGGGAGAGCGCGAACGGGGAGGGCGTCGCCGAGTTGAGCGGTACGAGGTAGGGGCGGCAGCCCAGCGGGAAGGACAGGTCGCCGGTGTGCACGTCGTACACCGGGTCGAAGCCGCGCCAGGACAGGAACGCCAGATAGCGGCCGTCGCTGGTGAACACCGGATTCTCGTCCTCGAAGCGGCCGTTGGTGACGTCGACGACGGTGTGCGGGCCCGGGCCCGCGATCCGGGCCATCTTGATCTGCCGCAGGGAGCGTCCGATGCCGGGGTGCGACCAGGTCAGCCACGCCCCGTCGGGCGAGAAGGCGAGGTCGCGCACCGGCCCGTTGACGGAACGGATCAGCTCCGTCACCTCGCCCTCACCGGTCACGGTGGACGAGGCGGGCGGCACGGCCACGGCACCCGGGCCGCCCACGACACCCGGGCCGGCAAGGGCACCCGGGCCGGGAAGGGCGCGCCCCGCTCTGGGGCCGGGCCCCGCGCCATCCGGGCCGCCGGACCCGGCCTCGGGCCCCGCGCCATCCGGGCCGCCGGACCCCGCCCCGGGCCCCGCGCCACCCGGTCCCGCGCCCGGGTCCTGAGCGTCACCCCGGTCGTCCGTAGCCCCGCCCGGCTCCGTATAGCGGCGCAGCCGTGTCGCCCCGGTCGGTTCCGCGACGGCCGCCGCCTCCTCCGCCACGTCGAGGAGCAGGAGCCGGCCGTCGTTGGAGGCGATCGCCAGGCGTTCGCCCTGCGGGTCGGAGACCATCTCCTGCACCCGGCCGAGGCGGCCCGCCGCGAGGCGGCGCGGGCGGCGCTCGCCGCTGGCGCGGGGCAGGAAGGCGATCTCCACCGCGTCCTCGCCGTCCGCGTCCGTGATGTAGGCGACCTGGCCGCCGCTGCCCAGCATCTCGGGCAGCCGCACCCGTACGCCCGGGGTGTCGGCGATGGTGCGGGCCGGGCCGTCGCGGTGGGTGAGCCAGTACAGACTGCCGCGCACCACGACGGCGCTGGCCCGTCCCGTGGTGTCCACGGCCAGCGCGTCCACGTGGTTGGCGGCCGGGACCTGGTAGGTGCGCCGCCCGGCGCGCGGCCCGCCCAGGCGTACGTCGAGTTTGCGCGGCACCGAGTCGGGGGTGAGCGCGTCCACGATCCACAGGTCGCCCGCGCACTGGTAGACCACCCGGCGGCCGTCACTGGAGGCGTGCCGGGCGTAGAAGGCGTCGTGGTCGGTGTGGCGGGTCAGATCGCTGCCGTCGGGCCGGCAGGAGTACAGGTTGGCGACGCCCTCGTGGTCGGAGAGGAAGGCGATGCGGCCGTCCACGAACATGGGCGAGTCCAGGTGGCCGCCGATGTCGGCGAGCAGCCGCTCGCCGTGCAGCCACAGACGGCCGGTGGCGCCGCCCCGGTAGCGCTTCCAGCCGGCCGGTTCGTGCGGCGGCTTCCCGGTGAGCAGCAGGGTGCGGCGCTCGCCCGCCAGGTCGGCGACGGCGATGTCGGAGACCGGGCCCCAGGGCAGCTTGCCGCCGGGGGAGCCGTCGGTGTGCAGGCTGTAGGCCCAGGAGAAGTACGAGAACGGCTGCCCGTGCGAGGACACCGCGAGGATGTGCCCGTCCGGCGACCAGCCGCAGACCCGGGCGTCGGATGAGCCCCAGTAGGTGAGCCGGCGCGCCGGTCCGCCGTCCACCGGCGCGAGGTGGATCTCCGGGTCGAGGCTGCGCCAGGTCGTGTACGCGATGTGGCGGCCGTCGGGCGAGAAGCGCGGATGGCCGACCTTGGTGCGGTCGACGGTGACCCGCCAGGCGCGCGAGGGGCTGTGCCCGGCCGGCACCAGCGGGGCGACCCAGAGGTCGTCCTCGGCGGCGAAGCAGAGCAAGTCGTCGTGCAGATGCGGGAACCTGAGGTACGCGGCGTCGTCACTCACCCCCCAATGCTTTCCGCGGGAAAGGGGCGCGGCAACTTGTGGGAGGGGTTAATTCCGCTTCGGTGGCCGCTTCGGTGACCGCTTATTCCGTTCCGACACCTGTGGCCGAGAACACAAGCGAAACGGTTTCGTTTCGCTTCGCTCCGAGGTTACCTTCGTACGGTAAGCAAAAGGAGAGGAGGTCGGACATGGCGGGCAGGCTCACCCCGGAACGCGCGGCTGAGCTCTACGAAGCCGTGCTCGACCTGCTGCGCGAGGTCGGTTACGACGCCCTGACCATGGACGCCGTCGCCACCCGCACCCGGGCCAGCAAGGCCACCCTCTACCGCCAGTGGGGGAACAAGCCGGAACTGGTCGCACGGGCGCTGCGCCACAACAAGCCGGTCGGTCTCGCCGAGATCGACACCGGCTCGCTGCGCGGCGACTTCCAGGCGATGGTCGCCCGCGAGGACGACTGTCAGATGGAGAAGGACTCCGCACTGATGCGGGGTCTGATGCGGGCCGTCCACGACCACCCCGAGCTCCACAAGGCGCTGCGCGAGGTGCTGATCGAGCCGGAGATCACCGGTCTCGACACGGTGCTGCGGCGCGCGGTGGAGCGCGGCGAGGTCAGTGCGGACAACCGCGCCCTCCCCTACGTCGTGCACATGATGGTCGGCGCCTTCGCGGCCCGGCAGTTCATCGAGGACCGGCCCGTCGACAGGGCCTTCCTCGCCGACTACTTCGACGCCGTGGTACTCCCCGCCCTCGGCGACCCCCGCTAGGCACCCCGCCCGGCACTCCCCACGCGGTACCCGCTCCACCTGACGTACGCCGCTCTCGTCGTCGGGCTGGTTCCCCACGCCCTGCTCTTCCATACGACTCGACCGGGAGTACGCCCTCGTGGCCACGTTCCTCTACCGCCTCGGCAGGTTCGCCTTCCGGCGCCGCCGCTATGTCGCCCTGGTGTGGGTGGCACTGCTCGCGCTCGCCGGGTTCGGTGCCGCCTCCGCCACCACCGCCACCTCCTCCTCGTTCTCGATCCCGGGCACCGAGGCGCAGCGCGCCTTCGACCTGCTCAAGGAGCGGTTCCCGAACCAGACGGCCGACGGGGCCACCGCCCGCGTCGTCTTCAAGGCGCCGGCCGGGCAGAAGATCGCCGACCCCGCCAACAAGGCCGCCGTCGAGAAGACCGTGGCCGGTCTGAAGTCGGGCTCCGACCAGGTCGCCAAGGTCACCGACCCGTTCGCCGCGGGCGGCGTCTCGCAAAGCGGCCAGGGTTCCGTCGCCTACATCCAGGTCTCCTACAAGGCCAACGCGATGCAGCTCACCGACGACACCCGCGACGCGCTCAAGAAGAGCGGCGAGGACGCGAAGAAGGCCGGCCTCACCGTGGAGATCGGCGGTGACGCGCTCCAGGCGATGCCGGAGACCGGCGCCGGTGAGATCGTCGGCGTGGTCATCGCGGGCCTCGTCCTGGTGATCACCTTCGGCTCGCTGGTCGCGGCGGGGCTGCCGCTGCTGACCGCGCTGATCGGCGTCGGCATCGGCGTCTCCACCATCACCGCGCTCGCCAACGTGCTGGACCTCGGCTCCACCACCTCCACGCTCGCGATGATGATCGGCCTCGCCGTCGGCATCGACTACGCGCTGTTCATCGTCTCGCGCTACCGGGCGGAGCTCGCCGAGGGCCGGGAGCGCGAGGAAGCCGCGGGACGGGCCGTGGGCACGGCCGGGTCCGCCGTCGTGTTCGCCGGTCTGACCGTGGTCATCGCCCTGGTCGGCCTCGCCGTCGTCAACATCCCGATGCTCACCAAGATGGGTGTGGCCGCGGCCGGCACGGTCGTCATCGCCGTCCTCATCGCGCTGACCCTCATACCCGCGCTGCTCGGCTTCGCCGGCAAGCGGGTGCTCGGCCGCAAGGCCCGCAAGGCGCACGAGCGGGGCGAGCGCGCCGCCGACGCCAAGCCCAACATGGGCACCCGCTGGGCGAGCTTCGTGCTGCGCAAGCCGGTGTGGGTGCTGTTGGCCGGCGTCATCGGTCTCGGCGCGATCGCACTGCCCGCGAGCTCGCTCCAGATGGGTCTGCCCGACGACGGCTCGCAGCCGACGTCCACCACCCAGCGCCGCGCCTACGACGCCCTCTCGGAGGGCTTCGGACCCGGCTTCAACGGACCGCTCATGGTGGTCGTGGACGGCAAGGGCGCCGCAGGGGGCGTCAAGGGCGCGGCCGACGCCACGGTCGCCGCGATCAAGAAGCTCCCGGACGCGGGCCCGGTCATGCCGCCCGCGTACAACAAGGACTCCGGCAACGACACGGCGACCATCACGGTCATCCCGAAGTCCAAGCCGTCCTCCACGCAGACGGAGGACCTGGTCCACTCGATCCGCGACACCGGTGCCGCGCTCAAGGCCGACACCGGGGCCAAGCTCCTGGTGACCGGCTCCACCGCGATGAACATCGACTTCTCGCAGAAGATGAACGACGCCCTGCTGCCCTATCTGGCGCTCGTCGTCGGCCTCGCCTTCCTGCTTCTGATGGTGGTCTTCCGCTCCGTCCTGGTCCCGCTGAAGGCGGCCCTCGGCTTCCTGCTCTCGGTCGTCGCGGCCCTGGGCGCGGTCGTCGCGGTCTTCCAGTGGGGCTGGCTCGGCTCGGTGTTCGGCGTGCAGCAGACCGGCCCGATCATGTCGATGATGCCGATCTTCATGGTGGGCGTGGTCTTCGGTCTCGCGATGGACTACGAGGTCTTCCTGGTCACGCGGATGCGCGAGGCGTACGTCCATGGCGAGCGGCCGGGACAGGCGATCGTCACCGGGTTCAAGCACGGTGCCCGGGTGGTCACCGCCGCCGCCGTCATCATGATCGCGGTCTTCTCCGGCTTCATCGGCTCCAGCGAGCAGATGATCAAGATGATCGGCTTCGGTCTTGCGATCGCGGTCTTCTTCGACGCGTTCATCGTCCGCATGGCCATCGTGCCGGCCGTGCTCGCCCTGCTCGGCGCGAAGGCCTGGTGGCTGCCGCGCTGGCTGGACAAGGCGCTGCCGAACGTCGACGTCGAGGGCGAGGGCCTGCTCAAGCAGCAGGGAGCCGGCGACGCCGACGGCGACCGTGAACTGGCGCGGGTCTGACCCCGCCCCCTGAACGCCGGGGCTCTCCGTACCGAGCGGCCGAGAGAGCCCCGGCCGACGCGGGCGGCCTGTGGGGACGGGACCGCCGGCGCCCGAAGGCCCCTCGCGCACCACGCGCGGGGGGCCTCCGCGCTGTCCGGGGCCTCAGCGGCCGGAGCCCGTGGGGGACGGCGCGGCCCGGGCGTCGGTGGCGTAGGTGTGGCGCAGGAAGCGCACCAGGGGCGAGCTGTCGAACTGGACGACGGCCACTCCGTCGGGCGAGTGAAATTCGAGGACCGTCTGGGCCCGGCCGCAGGGCCAGACGCTCACATCGCCCCGGCTGGCCGGAGCGCGAAGGCCCGACTCCAGGAGCGAGCGCGGGAAGTTCCACTCGTTCCCGCCGGGAAAGGCGAAGCAGACCGTTCCCGAGGCGTCGGCGGGGTCGTAGCGCAGGGCGACCGGGACGGGGTTGGAGAGCGGGGCGTCCGTGACGACGCGGGCCCGCGCGTGATCCTCCACCGCGCGTCCGGCGGGACGGTCCTCGGCATGGTCCTCGGCGTGGTCCTCGACTGCGGGGGACATCGATCGCTCCTCACCCTGGTGCTGTCGGATACCGAACTTCCGGTTCGCGCTATTTGTTCTCTAATGTCCCATATTTCCGGGCGAAGCCCTCAGCGAGTCGGCTTGTCACCTGTTGTTCGTACGCTTTTGCAAGAGGTTCGCAACAGGGCACTATCATCAGACGGTTCTGCGCACGCCCGCGCAGGGAAGAGGGCGCCCACGGGAAAACGGAGTCCACCCATGCATGTACCCGATGGATTCATCAACGCACCTGTATCGGCGGTCACAGGCGTGGTCGCCGCCGCCGCCGTCGCCGTCAGTCTGCGCGGCGCGCGCCGCGAGCTCGGGGGCGCATCGAACGCGCTGAGCGGCGGCGGAGAGAAGACCGCGCCGCTCGCGGGCCTGGTCGCCGCGTTCATCTTCGCGGTGCAGATGCTGAACTTCCCCGTCGCGGCCGGCACCAGCGGGCACCTCCTCGGCGGCGCGCTCGCCGCGATACTCGTCGGGCCCTACACCGGCGTGCTGTGCGTGTCCGTGGTCCTGCTCATGCAGGGCATCCTCTTCGCCGACGGCGGCCTCACCGCGCTCGGCGTCAACATCACCGACATGGCGATCACTACCACCGTCGTCGCCTACCTCGTCTTCCGCGCCCTGGTCAAGGTGCTGCCCCGCACCCGCCGCTCGGTGACCGCCGCCTCGTTCGTGGCCGCGCTGCTGTCCGTGCCGGCCGCCGCCCTGGTCTTCACCGCGATCTACGCGCTCGGCGGCACCACCGACGTACCGATCGGCAAGGTGCTCACCGCGATGGTCGGCGTGCACGTCCTCATCGGCATCGGCGAGGCCGTCATCACCGCGCTCACCGTGGGCGCCGTCATCGCCGTACGCCCCGACCTCGTGTACGGGGCCCGGGGCCTGAGCGCGCCGCTCAAGCTGCGCGTCGGCGGCGAACTCGTCGACGCCCCCGTGGCGCCGGCCGCCCCCGCCCGCACCGGCTCCACCCGCAAGGTGTGGGGCATCGGCATCGTCACCGCCCTGCTGCTCGCCGGGTTCGTGTCGTTCTACGCCTCCGCAAGCCCCGACGGCCTGGAGAAGGTCGCCCACGACAAGGGCATCGACGCCAAGACCACCCAGCACGCAACCTCCGACTCGCCGCTCGCCGACTACTCCGTCAAGGACATCGGCGACGCCCGCCTCGCCGGCGGCCTCGCCGGAGTGATCGGCGTCGGCGTCACGGTCGCGGTGGGCAGCGGCGTGTTCTGGGCCGTCCGCAGGCGCCGGACGCGGCCCGCCGACGAACGCACCCCGGAAACGGTCTGACGTGGGCGCGGGCCACTCCCACCGGCTGTACCGGCACGGCCACTCGCCGGTCCACGAACTGCCCCCGCACTGCAAACTCGCGGCGGTGTTCCTGTTCGTGCTCGTCGTGGTCTCCACGCCGCGCGAGGCGATGTGGGCCTTCGCGCTGTACGCCGTGCTGCTCGCCGCCGTGGCGGGAGCGGCCCGCATCCCGGCCGGCTATCTGCTCAAGCGGCTGCTCATCGAGGTCCCGTTCGTGGCGTTCGCCCTGCTCATGCCGTTCGTCGTGCCCGGCGAGCAGGTCCACGTCCTTGGCCTCTCGCTCAGCGAGAGCGGCCTGTGGGGCGCCTGGAACGTGCTCGCCAAGGGCACGCTCGGCGTCGCCGCGTCCGTGATCCTGGCCTCCACCACCGAGCTGCGCTCGCTGCTGCTCGGCCTCCAGCGCCTCAGGCTGCCCCCGCTCCTGGTCCAGATCGCCTCCTTCATGATCCGGTACGGGGACGTCATCACCGACGAGATGCGCCGCATGTCCATCGCCCGCCGCTCGCGGGGCTTCGAGGCGCGGGGCGTGCGCTCCTGGGGCGTCCTCGCCAAGTCCGCGGGCGCGCTGTTCATCCGCTCCTACGAGCGGGGCGAACGCGTCCATCTCGCGATGGTCAGCCGTGGCTACGCCGGGACGATGCCGGTGATCGACGAGGTCACCGCGACGCGGGCCCAGTGGACCCGGGCGGTCGCCCTGCCGGGGGCGGCGCTGGTGGTGTGCCTGCTGGGGTGGACCCTGTGAAGCGGGCCGCCGGGCCGGACCCCGCGCAGCCCGAACTCCGTACCACCCCTCCGACCGCTCCGACCGCTGAGGCCCCTGTGAACGTCCCGTCCCTCGAAGTGTCCGGCCTTGCCTTCGCCTACCCCGACGGGCATCAGGCGCTGTTCGGCGTCGACCTGAGTGTGGGGCGCGGTGAACGGGTCGCGCTGCTCGGCCCCAACGGCGCGGGCAAGACGACGCTCGTCCTCCACCTCAACGGCATCCTCGAAGGCGGCGCGGGTTCGGTGACCGTGGCCGGGCTGCCCGTCGCCAAGAAGAACCTCGCGGAGATCAGGCGCAGGGTCGGCATCGTCTTCCAGGACCCCGACGACCAGCTCTTCATGCCGACGGTCCGCGAGGACGTCGCCTTCGGCCCCGCGGCGTCCGGGGTGCGGGGGGCGGAGCTGGAGGAACGGGTCATGGGGGCGCTGGCTCGGGTGGGGATGGCGGAGTACGCCGACCGGCCGCCGCACCATCTGTCCTTCGGGCAGCGTCGCCGGGTCGCCGTCGCGACGGTGCTGGCGATGTCCCCGGAGATCCTGGTCCTCGACGAGCCCTCCTCCAACCTCGACCCGGCGTCGCGGCGTGAACTGGCGGACATCCTGCGGGGGTTGGACGTGACGGTGCTCATGGTCACGCATGACCTGCCGTATGCGCTGGAGCTCTGCGAGCGGGCGGTGATCTTGAGTGACGGGGTCATCGCGGCGGACGGGGTGACGGTGGATGTCCTGTCCGACGCGGCCCTGATGCGCGCGCACCGCCTGGAACTCCCCTACGGCTTCACCCCAACGCGGCTACGAAGCTGACCCGGCCCCAGCCCCAACCGCGCGCAGTTCCCCGCGCCCCTGGGTATCCGGTGCTGGCCTGTGTGGGGATGGCTTGGCCTGTTCGCGCAGTTCCCCGCGCCCCTGAGCATCCGCCCCTGGCCCGCATGGGCATACCTCAGCCCGTTCGCGCAGTTCCCCGCGCCCCTGGGTATCCGGTGCTGGCCTGTGTGGGCATGCCTTGGCCTGTTCGCGCGGTTGCCCGCGTCCCTGACTATTCGGTACTGGCCCGTGTGGGCACTGTCAGCCTGTCATGGGGGTCCCCCCTGGCCCTTAAGGCCTTGGGGGAGATTGAGGACGAGCGCGTTCAGCGCGAACGGGGTCTGGGGCGGAGCCCCAGGGGGTTTTCCCTTCAGCCCCCGGAGGGTTTAGGGAAGGGGCGGGGAGGGGCCTCCAAAGGCGTGGGGCACCATGGGGGGACGGGGCTAGCGGTGAGGGAGTTGGGCGTGGTCGACGTACGGGGTGCCATCACACCGGGCTACGAACCCGTCCAGGACGCCTTCGTACGCAACTTCACCCACCGGGGCGAACACGGCGCCGCCCTCGCCGTATACCGGCACGGCCGCAAGGTCGTCGACCTGTGGGCCGGCACGAAGGACGTGCACGGCACGGCGGACTGGGCCCTGGACACCGCCCAGATCGTCCGCTCCGCCACCAAGGGCGTGGCCGCCGCCGTCCCCCTCCTCCTGCACCAGCGCGGCCGCTTGGACCTGGACGCCCCGGTGTCCACGTACTGGCCGCAGTTCAAGGCCGCCGGCAAGGACCGCACCCTGGTCCGCCACCTCCTGGCCCACCGCGCAGGCGTACCCGCACTGGACCGCCCGCTCACCCCCGCCGAAGCCGTCGACGGCGAGTCGGGCCCGGCGGCGGTGGCCGCGCAGGCCCCGGCCTGGGAGCCCGGCACCGCGCACGGCTACCACGCGCAGACCTACAGTTGGCTCGTCGCCGAACTGGTCCGGCGCGTCACGGGCCGCACCATCGGCCGCTGGTTCGCCGAGGAGGTCGCGGGCCCGCTCGGCCTGGACTTCTGGATGGGCGTGCCCGCCATCGAGGCGCACCGGGTCGGCCGCGTCGGCCCCGTGGAGCCGCCCGAGGAGGGCGCCGGCGGTCTGCGGCTGCGCCCCAAACGCGCCGTCGCCGACGCCTACGCCGACCCGGACTCCCTGACCCGCCGCGCGTTCGGCGCGATCGACCCGCTGCCCGACGAGAACGACCCCGCCTACCGCGCCGCCGAGCTCCCCGCGTCCGCCGGCATCTCCACCGCCCGCGCCCTGGCCCGCTTCTACGCCGCCACCATCGGCGAAGTGGACGGCGGGCAGCGGCTGTTCGCGCCCGCGACGCTCACCCTGGCCCGCACCGAGGAGAGCGAGGGGCCCGACCGCGTGCTCGTCGTCAACACCCGCTTCGGGCTCGGCTACATGCTGCACGGCCCGGCGTCCCCGCTGCTCGCCCCCGGCTCCTTCGGCCACCCCGGCCGTGGCGGCTCGCTCGGTTTCGCCGACCCCGAGTCGGGCATCGCGTTCGGCTATGTGACCAACGGCCACCAGCGGAACGTCACCGCCGATCCCCGCGCCCAGGCTCTGGTGCGGGCGCTACGTTCGACCCTATGACGCATCCTGAGAACGCCTCGCACCTCGCCCGCTTCCAAGGACACATCGCGTTGGTCACCGGCGCGGGCCGCGGCATCGGCGCCGCCGTCGCACGCAGGCTCACCGCCGAAGGGGCCCAAGTCCTCATCGCCGACGTCGACTTGGCGGGCGCCGAGGCCACCGCCGCCGAGCTGAAGGGCGCCGTGGCCCGGCACTGCGACGTGGCCGACCGGGCGTCGGTGGAGGCGGCGGCCGCCTTCGCCGTCGAGGAGTTCGGCCGCCTCGACATCCTGGTCAACAACGCCTACTCCTGCCACGCGGACGCCGACCGCTTCGAGGACGAGGACGACGAGGGGTGGGCCCGCGACCTCGACATCACCCTCACCGGCGCCTTCCGCTGCTCGCGCGCCGCCCTGCCGCACCTCGCCGCCTCCGGCCGGGGCGCCATCGTGAACATCGGCTCGGTCAACGGCGAGCAGGACTTCGGCAACCACGCCTACAGCGCCGCCAAGGCGGGCCTGGCCTCTCTGACCCGTACGCTCGCGGGCGACGCGGCGGCGCGCGGGGTGCGCGTCAACCTCGTCCACCCCGGCACGATCCGCACCCCCGCCTGGGCCGACCGCGCGGACCAGCTGGACCGGCTGGCGGCGGCCTACCCGCTGGGCCGGGTCGGGGAGCCCGAGGACATCGCGGCGGCCGTCGCCTTCCTCGCCTCCGCCGACGCGTCCTGGGTCACCGGCACCACACTGCGCGTCGACGGCGGACTCCTCGCCGTCAACACCGGCTTCCAGCACGTGACCGGCGGCGGCGCGCAAGGATCGTAAGGCGCGCAACGGCAGTCGACGGGCGTCTCAACCCGAGTCGGCGGCAGCGAAGTCGGCGCCGCTACTCGCCGAAGTCCCGGAACACCGCCGCCCGTACCCACCCGCTGTGCGCGGCCGTCCGCAGCACACCGCGCAGCAGCGTCCGCGCCACGCGGCTCTCGGAGGTCGCCGAGCGGGTGGCGCGCAGCGATCTGGCCACCGCGTCGAAACCGTAGGCGCGCATCTCCGACTCGTACGCCCCGATCGCCTGCACCGGGTCGCGGCGCCGGGCCAGCAGGCCGCTCAGGA
This sequence comes from Streptomyces sp. NPDC006711, assembly GCF_042869775.1. NCBI lineage: Bacteria > Bacillati > Actinomycetota > Actinomycetes > Kitasatosporales > Streptomycetaceae > Streptomyces > Streptomyces sp. NPDC006711. Next base: position 50,118 of record NZ_JBIAGO010000019.1, on the reverse strand, counting down.
GGCGGGCGTCGCGCAGGGCGGTGGTGGCGCCGGTGCCGCCGAGGGCGGGCATGCCGTGGATGGCGTCGCCGAGCAGCGTCACAGGGCCCGGCGGCCACGGCTCGACCGGCCGCATGCCGAGCATCCGTACCGCCACGACGCTCTCCGGGTCCGCCTCCGCGACCAGACGCACCAGGTCCGGGTGCCAGCTCTCGATCCGCCCGGCGACCTCGGCCCGCAGCGCCTTGCCGTCGAAGTGGTCCACGTCCCTGGGGTAGGTGGCGGTCCGCGCGACGTACGTCCACAGCACGTGGTGGCCGGGGCGGGCGAGCAGCGGACCGTCCGCAGGGCCGGGGTCCGCGCCCGTGCGGCCGCGCCGCCCGGCCGCCGAGGTGAGCCCGGCCGCGCAGAACATCGCGTCCGAGCGCGGGGTGAGGACGGACGTCGAGGCGGTGGCCAGGATCTCCGGCAGCTCATCGGCCCGTGCCCCGGCGAGATCGAGCCTGCCGCTCACCGCGAGCACGTGGGTGTCGGCGCGCACCGCGTGCGGCAGCAACTGGCGCCGTACCCGGGAGTCGGCGCCGTCCGCGCCCACCAGCAGGTCGCCGTGGGCGGTGGCGCCGTCGGCGAAGTGCGCGCCGATCCGGCCGTCGCCGGTCCGCTCGTACCCGGTGAACTCCCGCCCCCCGTGCACCAGATGACCATCGAGGCCCGACATCAGGAGCCGGTGCAGGGCGCTGCCGCTCGCGCGGTGGTGGGTGTGCTGGGGTGGTGTGCCGGCGGCCGGCTGGGGCAGGACGAGCAGTTCCCGCAGCTGCTCGGTGACGAACGCGGACCGGCCCCCGCCCTCGGCGCACGCGGTGAACTCCTCCCACGCCTCGGGCGGCAGGCACTCGTACAGGGCCCGCGCGCCCTGCGGCCCGATGCGCACGCGCTGGTCCTGGAAGCGGTCCTGGTCCAAGCCCCTTACGTCGTCGCGTTCGTACACCGCGAAGCCCAGACCCGCCTTGCGCAGCCCCTGGGCCAGACACAGCCCCCCGAGGCCGCCGCCGATGATCAGGACGTGCGGAATGCCGGTCATGGCGCCCCCTTCGTCGAGGCGCAACCTAGTGGTGGGCGGCCGGGTGTCAACCCGCCCGCAGCATCAGGCCGATGCCCACCACGAGCAGGCCCGCCGCGGCGATGCGCGGGGCGCCGAAGCGTTCCTTGAAGAAGACCGCGCCGATCGCCGCGCCCACGATGATCGAGGATTCGCGCAGCGCGGCGACCGGCGCGAGCGGCGCTCTGGTCTGCGCCCACAGCACGAGGGCGTAGGCGCAGACGGACAGCGCCGCGCCGAGCAGGCCGCGTGCGGCGAACGGGCGCAGCTGGGCGGCGAGCGCGGGCCCGCGCGTGTACCGGGCGTAGGCGGGGATCACGAGTCCCTGGAGGATCATCAGGCAGGCGATGTAGCCGAAGGACGAGCCCGACGCGCGCACCCCGACGCCGTCGACGACGGTGTATCCGGCGATGGCGAGCCCGGTGGCGAGGGCCGCGAGGATGGCGGCCCAGTGCGGCCGCGAGCCGCGCAGGCCCCACAGCGCGACCCCGACGAGACCGGCGCACGAGACGGCCACGCCCGCCGCCTGCCAGGCGTTCGGCGTCTCGTGCACGAACAGGGCGGCGAGCACGGTCACCACCAGCGGCGCGGTGCCGCGCGCGATGGGATACATCTGGCCGAAGTCGCCCAGCGTGAACGACCGCATGAGCAGCAGCATGTAGACGACGTGCAGCGCCGCCGACACCACCAGGTACGGCCAGGCGCCTGCGGCGGGCAGCGGCACGAACGGCAGCGCGAGCAGGCCGATCAGTGCGCCGCCGCCCCCGATCAGGGTGAAGGAGAGCAACTGGTCCTTGAGATGGTGGGCCAGCGCGTTCCACCCGGCGTGCGTGACGGCGGCGAGCAGCACCGCGCAGGTGACGGTCACGGTCACGGGCGCCGCCCGCCCTGATCGGCGAGGTTTTCCCCAACGTTCATGCCCCGCACGCTAGTAGTGCGTGTACGCGCCAACAGACCCGGGGCCGACGGGCGGGTGGTGCGAGGCCGGGGCGACGGCCTCGCGCGAGCCTCATCCCGCCCCGTGAGCCTCATCCCGCCCTGAGCACCTGCGCCACGATGGGTCCTGCCGCGTCGCCGCCGTGGCCGCCGGACTGCACGAGGCCCGCGGCCGCGAGGTCGCCGGCGTACGCGGTGAACCAGCTGTCCGACTTGTTCTGGCCGTCCTTCTCGGCGGAGCCGGTCTTCGCGCCCTTGTCGCCGCCGACGTCCCGCATGGCCACGGTCGCCGTTCCGTAGGACTGGGTCGCGGTGAGGCGCATCATCTGGCGCAGCTGGGAGGCGATGCCGGAGGGCAGCGGGCTCGCCTGGGCCAGGGCGCGGCCGTCCAGGGACTGCGGCACGATCACCGGCTGGCGGAAGCGGCCCGACTGCGCGGTCGCCGCGATGGACGCCATGTCGAGCGGGCTCATCTGCACCTTGCCCTGCCCGATGTAGGCGGCCGCCGTCTCGGCGCCCTGGGACGCGGGCACGCTGCCGTCGAAGGAGGGCACGCCGACCTTCCAGTCCTGGCCGATGCCGAAGTAGTCGGCGGCGACCTTGCCCAGCGCCCCGTCGTCGTTCACGTCGTCGACGAGCTTGATGAAGGCGGTGTTGCAGGACTTGGCGAAGCTCATCGAGAACGGCTTGTTGTCCAGCGAGAAGTTGTCCAGGTTGTGGAAGGTGACGCCCTGCCACATGACGCTGGAGGGACATTCGGTGGGCTTGTCGGCGGCGGCCTTGCCCTTCTCGATCAGCATCGCCGCCGTCACGATCTTCATGGTGGAGCCGGGCGCCACCCGGCCCTGGAGCGAGGCGGGGAACTTGTCGGAGCGGTTGTCCGCGACCGCCCGTATCTCACCGGTGCTCGGCTTCACCGCGACCACCGACGACTCGCCGAAGCGCTTGACCGCCGTCTCGGCCGCGGCCTGCACATCCGCGTCCAGCGTCGTCCTCAGCTTGCCGGGGGAGCCCTTCTGGAGCGTGATCAGCGTGCGCGCCGGGGTGCCGTTGCCCTGGATCTGGAGCTCGACGCCCGCCGTGCCGTTCACCTTCGCGCCGTACTTCTCGCGCAGCCCGTCCAGGATCGCGCCGAGCGAGGGGTACTTCTCCTTGGTCAGCGGGCGGTCCTTGTAGTCGACGGCCTCGATCTCGGGGTTCTGCGCCCCGCCCGTCACCAGGCGCTCGCCCGTCTTCAGCTGCGGGTGCAGGACGGCGGGCTGCCAGTCGACCAGCGGCTTGAACGTGGACTGGCCGCGTACGACGGTCAGTTGGGAGGAGTAGGACAGCGGAGCCGTCTTGCCCTCGAAGGAGACCTGGGCCTTCACCGTGTACGGCACGACGGCTCCGGTGGGCGCGCCCGCGGTGATGGTCACGTCGGTGATGTGGGCGTCGTCGCGGTATCCGCCGAGCGCGGTCGCGGCGACGGCCTGGTTGTTGGTCAGGGCGGCGGCAGCGGCCGCGTCGCCCTTGGCCCACGCCTGGAGGAAGGCGGTGGACGTCTGCTTGATCTCGTCCGCGCCGAGCGGCCCGGTGCGGGCCGGCGCCCCCTGCGTACGGTTCTTGGCGGGCGAGCTCCCCCCGTCGTCACTCACCAGCGTGTACCCCCCGTACGCCACGCCGCCGGCGACCATGACGAACACTCCGCCCGCGATGGCGACCTTCGCTCCACTGCGCATCCCGCAGTTCCCCTCCCCAGGAGACCCCCGAACCCCCTGAACGTGTTCAAGGGGTTACTTGCGGGTGACTCTACGGGACAGGGGTGACAGCCGAGCTCGCAGTTGTCCGAACGGTTACCGGAACGCGATACGCCTCACACCCAGCTGTCCAGCCACATCCGGCTGCGCCAGGCGTCGAGGGGGATGGGCGTACCGGTGTAGATCGGCCAGAAGTAGATGAAGTTCCAGATGATCAGGAGCACCAGGACCCCCGCGCCGATCGCCCCCACGGCACGGCGCCGCTCTCCGGCGGCGAGCCCCGGCTCCGCGAGAGCGGCCGCGCCGCGCGCCCCTTGCGGTGGCCCGATGATCGCCCCGATCATCATCGCCACCGCCAGACACAGGAACGGCACGAACACGACCGCGTAGAAGTAGAAGATCGTCCGCTCCTGGTAGAGGAACCAGGGCAGATATCCCGCGCCGATGCCGCACGCGATCGCGCCGGCCCGCCAGTCGCGCCGGAACATCCAGCGCCACAGGACGTACAGGAGCGCGAAGCAGCCGGCCCACCACAGGAGCGGGGTGCCCAGCGCCAGGACTTCGGAGGCGCACTTGGCGCCCGCGCCCGAGGGGCAGCCGCCGGTGCCGGGGCTCGGGCTCTCGTAGTAGTACGAGACGGGCCGGCCGTCGACCATCCAGCTCCACGGGTTGGACTGGTAGGTGTGGCCCTCGGTGAGGCCGACGTGGAAGCTGTACACCTCGGTCTCGTAGTGCCAGAAGCTGCGCAGCGAGGCCGGCACCCAGCTCATGTCGAACTGCGGCAGGTGGCTGACCGTGCCGATGACGGGCAGCTTGATGTGGTCGGGGGACAGGCCCGCGCGGCCGTCCGCCCAGTGCCGTCCGTACCCCTTGTCGGTGAGGAACCAGCCCGCCCACGTGACCATGTACGTGACGACGGCGACCGGCACGGTGGACAGGAACGCCCAGGGCGCGTCCCGGCGCAGGACCGCGCGGTAGGGGCTGACCGCGCCCGCCGTGCGCCGCGCGCCCGCGTCCCACAGGACCGCCATCACACAGAAGAAGACCAGGATGTAGAGGCCGTTCCACTTGGTGGCGCAGGCCAGGCCCAGCATGAGTCCGGCCGCGATCCGCCACGGCCGCCACCCGAAGCGCAGGCGCGCGGCGATCTCCGCGTCCGGGCGCAGCCGCCCGTCCTCGTCCTCGGGCAGCGCGGCCGCGAGCCTCGCTCTCGTACGGTCGCGGTCGACCAGCAGGCAGCCGAAGGCGGCCACGACGAAGAACATCAGGACGGTGTCGAGCAGCGCGGTGCGGCTCATCACGAAGTGCAGTCCGTCCACCGCGAGCAGCGTCCCCGCCAGGCAGCCGAGGAACGTCGAGCGGAACAGACGCCGCCCGATGCGGCAGATCAGCAGCACCGAAAGGGTGCCGAGCACCGCGACCATGAAGCGCCAGCCGAACGGCGTGAAGCCGAACATCTTCTCGCCGATGCCGATCACGTACTTGCCGACCGGCGGGTGCACCACATAGCCGGGCGCGGTCGGCACCGGAATGAGACCCGGGTTGGCCAGAATCGACTTGTCGATGTCCTTGGGCCAGTCACCTTCGTAGCCGTGGTTGATGAGCGCCCAGGCGTCCTTGGCGTAGTACGTCTCGTCGAATATCACCGCGTGCGGGGAGCCCAGGTGCCAGAACCGCATGATCCCCGCGACCAGCGTCACCAGGAGCGGCCCCGCCCACGCCGACCAGCGCACCAGGCGCGCCGCCCACAGCGGCGGGATGCCGAGCACCCGCCACAGCTGCCTGGACGGCCCGGCGTACGGCGGCACCAAACGCTCGCGCAGTCCGGTTCTCGGCCGCACGACATGGCCGAACCGGCGCATGCGGTGCTGCCAGGAGGGCGGATCTTCCCCGGCTTGGTGGCCCGGCAGGGTCGGTGGCGCAGTACTGGTCACGGCGCCATCGTAGGGAACGCGCCTATGGGAGTCCCGTGGCCCGGCCCGGCGGCGGGGCAGCGCGGGCCCGGCCGACGCGGCGGCGCGGGGCTGCGAGGATGGTCGGTGTGACCGGAACACTCGTACTCGCAGGCACCCCCATCGGCGACACCGCGGACGCCCCGCCCCGGCTCGCCGCCGAACTGGAGCGGGCCGACGTCGTCGCCGCCGAGGACACCCGGCGGCTGCGCCGGCTCACCCAGGCGCTCGGCGTGCACACCCAGGGCCGGGTCGTGTCCTACTTCGAGGGCAACGAGTCGGCGCGCACGCCCGAACTGGTCGAGGCCCTTGAGGGCGGCGCCCGGGTGCTACTCGTGACCGACGCGGGCATGCCCTCGGTCTCCGATCCCGGATACCGCCTGGTCGCGGCCTGTGTGGAGAAGGACATCAAGGTCACGGCGGTGCCCGGCCCCTCGGCGGTGCTGACCGCGCTCGCCCTCTCCGGGCTCCCCGTGGACCGGTTCTGCTTCGAGGGCTTCCTGCCGCGCAAGGCGGGCGAGCGCCTTGGCCGCCTGCGCGAGGTGCAGGGCGAGCGGCGCACCCTGGTCTACTTCGAGGCCCCGCACCGCCTGGACGACACCCTGGCGGCGATGGCCGAGGTGTTCGGCGCCGAGCGGCGCGCGGCGGTGTGCCGGGAGCTGACCAAGACGTACGAGGAGGTCAAGCGCGGGCCCCTGAAGGACCTGGCGGCGTGGGCCGCGGAGGGGGTGCGCGGCGAGATCACCGTCGTCGTCGAGGGCGCGCCCGAGACCGGCCCGGCCGATCTGGACGCGGCCGAGCTCGTGCGGCGCGTACAGGTGCGCGAAGAGGCGGGGGAGCGGCGCAAGGAGGCCATCGCGGCCGTCGCCACCGAGACCGGTCTACCCAAGCGCGAGGTCTTCGACGCGGTGGTGGCGGCAAAGAACGCGGCACGTCAGAGCCCCGTGGACGGTAAAGGACTATCGTAAAAAGTAAAACGCAGGCCGCGCACCAGGGTGAACAAATGCACGCAGGCCTAGGAAAGGCCAAGACCGCACCAACTCTCGACAGCACCTGATGCGTTTTGGCAGCGAAAGGCGTCTCCTGGATCGGGGACCTTTCGCCCCCGCTCGCAAGAGCGCTCGCAAGAGCTTGTCCACGGACAAGAGGAGCCGGCACATGAGTGAGATCGCTGAGACCACGGCACACGAGGCGTATGCCTTCGCGTGCATGAGGTGTGGATACGGCTGGGAACAGGCGTACGAGATAGAGCACCACGTAGACGCCTCGGGCCAGGCATTCGTCGTGTACAAGGCCGACGGCGACCGGGTGCCTTCCCCGCTGTCCGCCCCCACCTGCCTCAACTGCGGCGGACACGTGGTGCGCATCATGCGCGCCGGGCGGGTGTCGTCCGCGCAGCAGGGGATGATCCAGCACCGCGCGTCCGCGCCGGGACAGCCGTCCGCCCCCCGTGGAGGGAACGCCGCCCACCCGGACGGGGAGGCGCCGCCCCAGGACGGGGCCCACGCCGCCGTGAAGCCGGAACACCACTGGCACCTGTCGGACCTGCTCCACCCCTTCCACCGCAAGTGAGCTTTCACCGCAGGTGAGCCGAAGGCTCCGCCGGGGGTGAGCGGGCGGCGCGCGCGAAGGCGCGCGCGCCTTTCGTAGGATCGGCCGTATGAGTGCCGCCAAGGATGTCCCGCCCCCGCTGCCCGAGCCCCTGGGCGTCGAGGTGGCCGATTCCCACACCCACCTCGACATGCAGGACGGCACGGTCGAACAGGCCCTGCGCAAGGCGGCGGCCGTCGGCGTCACCACCGTGGTCCAGGTGGGCTGCGACCTCAAGGGTTCGCGCTGGGCCGCCGAGACCGCCGAGGCGTACGACGCCGTCCACGCGGCCGTCGCGCTGCACCCCAACGAGGCGCCCCGCATCGTCCACGGCGACCCGGACGGCTGGTCGCGCCAGGACGCGCGCGGCCCCGGCGGCGATGCCGCCCTGGACGAGGCGCTGACCGAGATCGACCGGCTCGCGGCGCTGCCCTGGGTCAAGGCCGTCGGCGAGACCGGCCTCGACTACTTCCGCACCGGGCCGGAGGGCAAGGACGCCCAGGAGCGGTCCTTCCGGGCCCACATCGAGATCGCCAAGCGGCACAACCTGACGCTCGTCATCCACGACCGCGAGGCGCACGCGGACGTGCTGCGCGTTCTGCGCGAGGAAGGCGCTCCCGAACGCACCGTCTTCCACTGCTATTCCGGCGACGCGGAAATGGCTCAACTCTGCGCAGAATCCGGGTACTTCATGTCCTTCGCGGGAAACGTGACCTTCAAAAACGCGCAACCGCTGCGGGACGCCCTCGCGGTGGCGCCGCAGGAACTCGTTCTCGTGGAGACGGACGCGCCGTTCCTCACGCCGGCGCCCTACCGCGGTCGGCCCAATGCGCCGTATCTCATTCCGGTCACAGTGCGCGCCATGGCGGCCGTGAAGGGTGTCGGTGAAGATGTGCTGGCCGCGGCGATCGCGGACAACACCGCGCGTGCGTTTGATTACTGAGGGATAACGAAATCCGGCCGCTTTGAGGCGGCATACCGGGTAAAGGTGACGACACCCCGTAGTCGATCCGCTTTGGAGAGTCACCGTCGCTCCGCTAGTGTCCCGGCCCGCACCATCGGACCGGACCCTGGAGCGTCGTGAGCAATTCGCAGGGCAGTCACCGCGCCGCACGCGGCGGCCACCGCGCCGCGACCGTCACGGCACCGCCGCCCCACGCCACCGCGTACGCCGACCACGAGACCTTGACCGCCCCGGTCCCCGAGCCGCGCGGGTCGGGGTGGGGCGGGTCGGGTTGGGGCGGGTCCGGGTGGGACGGGTTCGGGGTGGAGGGCGCCGGGTCGGGCGCGGCCGGGTTGGGCGCGGTCGGGGCGCCGGGGTCGGGGGTGGACGGTGCACCGGAGGCGCCGGGATTCACGGCACCCGGATCCATGGCACCCGGGTCCGGAGTGACCGCACCCGAAGTGACCGCACCCGAAGTGGACGGATCCCGAGGCGACGGGTCCGGGGCTCACGGGCCCGAGGTTTCGCACCAGGGCCAGGACCAGGGCCGGGGCCAGCACCAAAGTCAGGGCCAGGATCAGGGCCGGGGCCAGCACCAGGGCCAGGACCAGCACCGGGGCCGGGACCAGGGCCAGGACCGGGACCGGGGCCAGAGCCAGGGCCAGAGCCAGGGCCAGGACCAGGGCCGCCCAAGCGGGGGCGGGCGGGCCGGGGCTCGTCGTGCCGCTCGGCGCCGTAGATCCGCCGGCCCCCCCGAGACCCTGCGCCGCCTGCTCCCGCAGGCCCTGATCGTGGCCTTCCTCGCGGGCGGCACCTCGGCGTTCCTGGCCAGCGACAAGGCGGTCAGGCTCACCGTCGACGGCGCCCCGCGCACCATGCACACCTTCGCGGGCAGCGTCGAGGAACTGCTCGCCGACGAGCACGTGCCGGTCGGCGCGCACGACATCGTGGCGCCCGGCCCCGGCGCCGAACTCACCGGGGGCGACGAGGTCGTGGTGCGCTACGGCCGCCCCGTCCAGCTCACCCTGGACGGACAGCGCCGCCAGGTGTGGACGACCGCCCGCACCGTGGACGGCGCCCTGCGCCAGCTCGGCGTGCGGGCCGAGGGCGCCTACCTGTCGGCGTCGCGCTCCTCGCAGATCGGCCGCGCGGGCCTCGCCCTCGACGTACGCACCGAACGCTCGGTGACCTTCCTCGCGGACGGCCGCGCACGCACCCTGCGCACCAACGCGGCCACCGTCGCCGACGCCCTGGCGGAGGCCGGGATCTCGCTCCAGGGCCAGGACACCACCTCGGTGCCCCCGGCCTCCTTCCCGCGCGACGGGCAGACCGTCACCGTGATGCGGATCAGCGGCACCAAGGAGGTACGCGAGGAGACCATCCCGTTCCGGGTCGAGAAGTCCAAGGACGCGACGCTCTTCGCGGGCACCCAGGTGGTGTCCCGGCAGGGCAGGCCCGGCGCGCGCCGGGTCACGTACGCGCTGCGGACGGTCAACGGGGTCAAGCAGAGGCCGAAGAAGATCGCGGAGGAGGTCGTCCGCGCGCCCGTCACCCAGCAGATCAAGATCGGCACCAAGGCGCTGCCGTCGTCGGTGGGCGGCGCCGACCACCTGAACTGGAGCGCGCTGGCCCACTGCGAGTCCGGCGGCCGCCCGGGCGCGCTCGATCCGTCGGGCACCTACGGGGGGCTCTACCAGTTCGACCCGGGCACCTGGCACGCGCTCGGCGGCACCGGGCGGGCCGAGCAGGCGCCGGCGAGCGAGCAGACGTACCGGGCGAAGAAGCTGTTCGTGAAACGGGGGGCGAGCCCGTGGCCGCACTGCGGCCGTAGGCTGTATCGGTGAGCACCACTGAGCCCGACGCACTCCTTACCCCCGCCGACGTCCGTGAACTGGCCGCAGCGCTTGGCGTACGCCCCACCAAGCAGCGCGGTCAGAACTTCGTCATCGACGCCAACACGGTCCGCCGGATCGTGCGGACCGCCGAGGTCCGCCCCGACGACGTGGCGGTGGAGGTGGGGCCGGGACTCGGCTCGCTGACCCTGGCGCTCCTGGAGGCGGCGGACCGCGTCGTGGCCGTGGAAATCGACGACGTACTGGCGGCAGCGCTCCCCGCGACGATCGCGGCCCGCATGCCCGCGCGGGCCGACCGCTTCTCCCTGGTCCACTCCGACGCGATGCAGGTCAAGGAGCTCCCGGGCCCGCCCCCCACCGCGCTGGTGGCGAACCTCCCGTACAACGTGGCGGTGCCGGTCCTGCTCCACATGCTGGACCGCTTCCCGAGCATCGAGCGCACCCTGGTCATGGTCCAGGCGGAGGTCGCCGACCGCCTCGCGGCGAAGCCGGGCAACAAGGTGTACGGGGTGCCCTCGGTCAAGGCCAACTGGTACGCGGACGTCAAGCGCGCCGGGTCGATCGGACGCAACGTGTTCTGGCCCGCGCCGAACGTGGACTCGGGCCTGGTCTCCCTGGTGCGCCGCGCGACGCCGGTCGCGACGACCGCCACGAAGTCCGAAGTCTTCGCAGTCGTGGACGCGGCCTTCGCCCAACGCCGCAAGACCCTGCGGGCGGCCCTGTCGGGCTGGGCCGGCTCCCCCGCGGCGGCGGAGGCGGCACTGGTGGCGGCCGGCATCTCCCCCCAGGCCCGGGGCGAGGCGCTGACGGTAGAAGAATTCGCCGCCATCGCCGAAAACCACCCGGGGTAGCCCGGGCCCGCTCAGCTGGCGACCTCGCGGGGCGGACTGTGCTCAGGGGGCCGGCCTCCGTCGGGTCTCGGCGAGGGCCGGGGTGGGGGAAAATGGGCCCGCCCGCACCCGAAGGAGTCCGTCCCGTGAACCCCGGTACCCCCCGCACCGTCAGCGTCCGTGTCCCCGCCAAGGTCAATGTCCAGCTCGGTGTGGGACCCGCCCGGGCCGACGGGTTTCACGATCTGGCCAATGTCTTCCTCGCGGTCGGGCTCCACGACACCGTCACCGTGACCGCCGCCGACACCCTCCGCGTCACCTGCGCGGGCCCGGACGCCGCCCAGGTCCCCCTCGACCGGACCAACCTCGCCGCCCGCGCCGCCGAGCTCCTCGCCGCGCGGCACGGTGTCACACCCGACGTGCACATCCACATCGACAAGGACATCCCCGTCGCGGGCGGCATGGCCGGCGGCAGCGCGGACGGCGCGGGCGCGCTCCTCGCCTGCGACGCGCTGTGGGGTACGAACGCCACCCGCGCCGAACTCCTCGACATCTGCGCCGAGTTGGGCAGCGACGTCCCCTTCAGCCTCGTCGGCGGCGCCGCGCTCGGCACCGGACGCGGTGAGCGACTGGCTCCCCTCGATGTCGGCGGCACCTTCCACTGGGTCTTCGCCGTGGCCGACGGCGGCCTCTCCACCCCGGCCGTCTACCGCGAGTTCGACCGCCTCACCCCCAACGCCCCCGCCCCCGAGGCCTCACTCGCGCTGCTCGAAGCACTCCGTACCGGTGACGCGAAGGCCCTTGCCGGCGCCCTCACCAACGACCTCCAGGCCGCCGCCCTGTCCCTGCGCCCCTCCCTCGCGGACACCCTCGCGGCGGGCACGGCTGCGGGCGCCCTGGCCGCGCTGGTCTCGGGCTCGGGCCCGACCACGGCGTTCCTGTGCGCCGACGCCGACGCGGCCCACGCGGTCGCGTCCGCCCTGACCACCTCCGGCACGTGCCGCACGGCAAGGGTGGCGTCGTCCCCGGCCCCGGGCGCGACGGTCCTGCCGGCCTGAGGTCAGAGCTCTCGGGTGCGAGGCCGTTGCGGTCGTCAAGGACGACGGTCATGTTCCGGGTGCCCATGAACGCGCCGGGCCGGTCACGCCGGACGCCGTCGAGCAAGAGGTCGACGACGTCGGCGTGGAACACGCTCTGCGGGCTCGCGAAGACCAGGCTCGCGTCGATCAACTCGGTACGGGAAGGGAGTTGGGGCAGCGTGAACAGGTCCTCCACGGTGTAGCCGTCCTGCGGCGGCCGGGGCCACTCCCGCTCGACGGCGTCACCACGAAGGGTGACCCGGCCGTGTCCTGTTCGACTCTGCCGGACCTCAGCCCCGGTGCTCCGCGACGAACGCGGTCCACGCTTCGCTGGAGAGGGCGAGGGTGGGGCCGTGCCGGTCCTTGGAGTCCCGTACGTGCACGGCGGCCGGGCAGACGGCGACCTCTACGCAGCTGTCGCCCTCGGTGCCGCTGTGGCTGGACGTGCGCCAGCCCAGGGCCACCTCTACGCAGTTGTCGCCCTGGGCGCTGCTGTAACTGGACTTCTGCCAGGCGAGGGCGACTTCGACGCAGTCGTCGCCCTGCGGGCTGCTGTAGCTGCTCTTGAACCAGGCGAGTTCACTGGTGCTCATATGGCTCCTCGGATTCGCTCCAGCAGGACCTGTGACTTGGCAGGGGTGAGGGCCTGCGAGCGCAGTGTCGCATACACGCGGTAAAGCAACGCCACCTCTTTCGGAGTCGAGATGAGTCGCCCATTCAACTGGCCTTCGGAGTAGGCGTGTCGGCGGCCGTCAGGCAGCTCCAGCAATCGCAGCGGACCCGCGAGGCCAGAGTGCTCCGGGGACTCCAGGGGCATGATTTGCAACACCACGTTGCGTTGCTCGATGGCCGCCAGCACACGGTCCAGCAGTTCCCGGGCGACTTGTGGTCCTCCTAGCCCGCGACGGAAGGCGTGCTCCTCGACGACGAAGCTGTACGACGAGTGGGGTCGGTCGCGCAAGAGCCTCTGACGCTCCATCCGTGCCGCCACCTTCGCCTCCAACTCCCCGTCGGTCAAGGGGGGAAGCGCGTTGCCGAAGGCAACCCGCGCGTAGGCCTCCGACTGCAACAAGCCCGGCACCAACCGGCACTCGTAGGTGTCCAGGCCGACCGCGAGGCGTTCCAGGCGCGCCCACTCCCGAAACCACGCCGCAAGTCCCGGCTGCCGGGTCAAATGCTCATACGCCCGCCGAAGCGCACCCGTATTGCCAAGCGCAGCCTCCGCTCGTTCCACGAACTCCTCGTCCGGCATGCGGCGGCCCAACTCCACCGATTCCACCGTGTGTTTGGAGAAGCGGACCAGCTTCGCGAAGGCCTCGCGTGTGAGGCCCGCGTGTTCGCGCAGGCCCTGTACGAACGCCCCGAACGTCTTCAGGCTGTCGGACGGCACGGGCTCGCCCGAACCCGAAGGCGGGCCCGAACCCGCCCCCGTACCCGTACTGCCCGCGCCGCCCCCGGCCCGCTCGCCGTCGTCGGTCATGTGCCGCCACCTTCCGGTGAGGTGATCTCCCCGCTCAACTCACCCAGGGTGACCGCTCGCGACCGTACCGTCCACCCTCCGTGTCCGTACGCTCGCTCAGCGTACGGACGCGAGGGCGCGCTGACGCGGCTCGGAGGCCGGGTTGGGGACCATTGCCGCGGCCCGGGCCTTGATCATTCACCGCGCGCCGTCCGGGCGCCCCGCGGCGACTACCCTGGATGACGATCCATCCCCACGCTCAGGAGTGAAATGGCCGTCAACCTGGTCAATGTCGAGGCAGTCAGCAAGGTGTACGGAACCCGTGCCCTGCTCGACGGCATTTCCCTCGGCGTCTCCGAAGGGGACCGGATCGGGGTCGTCGGACGCAACGGCGACGGCAAGACCACCCTGATCCGGATGCTCGCGCAGCTGGAGGAGCCGGACACCGGGCGCGTCACACACGTGGGCGGTCTGCGGCTCGGCGTGCTCACCCAGCACGACTCGCTCGACCCGCAGGCCACCATCCGGCACGAGGTCATCGGCGACCTCGCCGACCACGAGTGGGCCGGCAACGCCAAGATCCGCGACGTGCTGACGGGCCTGTTCGGCGGGCTCGGCCTGCCGGGGTTCGCGCAGGGCCTGGACACCGTCATCGCGCCGCTCTCCGGTGGCGAGCGGCGCCGTATCGCGCTGGCCAAGCTGCTCATCGGCGAGCCCGACCTGATCGTGCTCGACGAGCCCACCAACCACCTCGACGTCGAGGGCATCAGCTGGCTGGCCCGCCACCTCCAGGCGCGCCGCTCGGCCCTCGTCTGCGTCACCCACGACCGCTGGTTCCTCGACCAGGTCTGCACCCGCATGTGGGACGTGCAGCGCGGCTCGGTCTTCGAGTACGAGGGCGGCTACTCCGACTACGTCTTCGCCCGCGCCGAGCGCGAGCGCATCGCCGCCACCGAGGAAGTCAAGCGGCAGAACCTCATGCGCAAGGAGCTGGCCTGGCTGCGCCGGGGCGCCCCGGCGCGCACCTCCAAGCCGCGCTACCGCATCGAGGCCGCCAACGAGCTGATCGCCGACGTGCCGCCGCCGCGCGACACCAGCGAGCTGATGAAGTTCGCCAACGCCCGGCTCGGCAAGACCGTCTTCGACCTGGAGGACGTGACCGTACAGGCCGGTGAGAAGCTGCTGCTCAAGCACCTCACCTGGCAGCTCGGCCCCGGCGACCGCATCGGCCTGGTCGGGGTGAACGGCGCGGGCAAGACATCGCTCCTTCGCGCGCTCACCGAGGCGTGGAACACCGGGGGCGAGGCGCAGCCCGTAGCGGGCAAGGTCGTCGTCGGCAAGACCGTCAGGCTCGCCTACCTCTCCCAGGACGTGGCCGAACTCCCGCCCGCGCTGCGGGTGTTGGAGGCCGTCCAGCAGATCCGCGACCGGGTGGACCTCGGCAAGGGCCGCGAGATGACGGCGGGTCAGCTCTGTGAGCAGTTCGGCTTCGCCAAGGAGAAGCAGTGGACGCCGGTCGGTGACCTGTCGGGTGGTGAGCGGCGGCGGCTCCAGCTGCTTCGCCTGCTCATGGACGAGCCCAACGTCCTCTTCCTCGACGAGCCCACCAACGACCTCGACATCGAGACGCTGACCCAGCTCGAAGACCTCCTCGACGGCTGGCCCGGCTCCATGGTCGTCATCTCCCACGACCGGTTCTTCATCGAGCGCACCACCGACCACGTGTGGGCGCTGCTCGGCGACGCCACGCTGCGGATGCTGCCGCGCGGCATCGACGAGTACCTGGAGCGCAGGCGGCGGATGATCGAGGAGGCGCCCGCGCCGGTCGCGGCCCCCACCGCCAAGGCCGCGCCCGCCGTCTCCGCGCAGGACGCGCGCGCCGCGAAGAAGGAGCTCCAGAAGGTGGAGCGGCAGCTCAACAAGATCAACGAGCGCGAGACAAGTCTGCATGCGCAAATCGCCGATAACGCCACGGACTTCGGGAAGGTGGCGAAGCTGGACGCGGAGCTGCGCGAACTGATCACCGAGCGGGACGAGTTGGAGATGCGCTGGCTCGAACTCGCCGAAGAGGCCTGAGTCAGGCCCGGGCCACCTGCCCGTACGGACGTCCTGCGGGGCTTGCGTAGAGACGGCGTACAGAGTCCATAACGGCGGTATCACGGGCCGGTTCTCCCTTGGGAACAGGGGCGGACCGGCCCGTGGTACGCCGTGCTCCGAGTGATAGAAAGTAGCTCCGTTCGACTGACGTAAAGACGCAAAGACGCAAATTCGGGGGTAACTCGCTGTGACCCAGCCGCCCAGTTCTCAGCCACCGCAGGGGGGCTTCGGGGCACCGCAGGACAAGCCTCAGGGACCGCCTGCTCAGCCGCCGGGGCCGCCGCCGCAGATGCCGGCCGCGCCGCCCGCCGCGCCCGCGCAGCCGCCGCAGCCGCCGTCGGCCTCGCCGCAGCCCGGGTACGGCTATCCGGGGACGCCCCCGCCGGGGCCCGGGTACGGCTACCCCCAGACGCCGCCGGCGCCCGGCTACGGCTACCCGACGGTCCCGACCGGGCCGGGCGCGCAGGACAATCCGTACGCCGCGACCCAGCAGGGCGGTTACGGCTACCCGGGTCAGCCGCAGTACCCCGGGGCGCCGATGGCGCCGGGGGGCGGGGGCGGCAAGAACCCGTTCAAGGGCAAGCCCCTGATGATCGCGGCTGCCGCGGTCGCGGGCCTGCTGGTCATCGGCGGCGGCGTGTACCTGGCGACGAGCGGGGGCGGCGACGACAAGAAGCCCGTCGCCGACAAGAGCCACAGCGCGGCCCCCAGCGGCGCCCCGACGGTCGACCAGGGTGACGGCAAGGGCGACGGACGCACCGGCAGCGACGACATCAACTCCGGCGCCAAGGCCGGTGACGCGCGGGCCTGGCTGCACGAGAACGAGACGCCGCTGCCGCAGAACGGCGCCACCCAGTACGGCCCCTGGATCGTGGGCGACACCGTCGTCAAGGCCATGTACAAGGAGATCGTCGGGTACGCGGTGGCCGACGGCAAGCAGAAGTGGTCGGTGGCGCTCGACACCCCGCTGTGCGGAGCGCCGCCGAGCCCCACCGCCGACGGCAAGACCGTCTTCGGTGTCCAGGACAGCAACACCGAGAACGCCAAGTGCAACCAGCTCCAGTTCGTCGACCTCGCCGCGGGCAAGGCCGGCTGGAAGTCCCAGGTCCCGGCGGAGGGCCTGTTCGACAGCATGATCGGCTTCCAGATGTCGATCACGGGCAACACCGTCGCCGTGGCCCGTGACATGGGCGGCGCGAGCGCGTTCTCCCTCACGGACGGCAAGAAGCTCTTCGGCACCCCCAAGACCGGTCATTGCAGCGCCGCCGCCTTCGCCGGCGGTCCCAAGCTGATAGCCGTCAGCCAGTGCATGGACCCGGGCGCCGACCTGGACGCGCCCGAGTCGGACCTGCTCCAGGAGCTCGACCCGACCACCGGCAAGCCCAAGTGGGGCTTCCAGTACGACAAGGGCTGGGCCGTCAGCCGGGTCTACTCGATGAACCCGCTGGTCGTGTACGCGACCAACAAGGACAAGAAGGCGTGGAACATCTCGACCTTCACGGCCGAAGGCAAGCTCCAGTCGGCGGTCAAGTCCCAGGCCTCGCTCACCGCGAACTGCCCCGGTCTGAGCCTGGACCGCCAGCTCCAGGGCTGCTGGGGCACGGTCGTCGACGGCAACACCCTCTATCTGCCCACCAAGAGCGCGGACAGCGGCGAGCTCGGGGTGGGCCGCACCAACGAGATCGTCGCCATCGACCTCGCCACCGGCGCCGAGAAGTGGCACGCGGCCGCGCCCAAGGGCCGCGTGATGGATCCGCTGGCCGTCGAGAACGGCAAGCTCTCGGTCTACGTGGAGCCGGGCGTCGACGGAGCGGCCGCGGTCGCGACGCTGCCGCTGACCGGCGGCGCCCCACAGATCACCCTCCAGAGCCCGTCGACGGCGGCCGGCACCGAACGCTCCTTCTTCGACCCGGTGGGCGCGTGGGCCGGCGGACGGTTCTTCCTCATGAACAGCCGGGTGAGCAGCCACAAGGACGGCTCGAAGGACAACTCGATCCTGTCCTTCGGCAAGTGACGTGCCAACTCGCCTTTCTCGTAGGTCTCCCGTACGCGACGTGAAGTCAGAGGTCTCCCCGGCATGAGCCAGCCACCCCAGCCCCAGCAGCCGCCCGAGCCGCCGAGTCGCCCCCAGAACGCGCCCCAGGGCTTCGGCGCCCCGCAGGAACCCGCGGCGCCCGGCTTCGGCGCCCCGCAGGACCCCCCGGCGTCCGGATTCGGCGCGCCCCAGGAGCCGCCGGCCGGTGGCTTCGGTACGCCCACCCCGCCGCCGCCCGCCGGGCCGCCGAGCACCCCGCCGCCCTCGGGGCCCCCGGCCTACGGCTACCCGCACACCCCGGAACCGCAGCCCGGGTACGGCTACCCGAACACCGCGCCCCAGCAGCCGGGTTACGGGTACCCGGGCCAGCCGGTTCAGCCCGGTTACCCCGGGCAGCCCGGTTACGCCGGTCAGCCCGGTTACGGCTACCCGGGCCAGCCGCCGACCCAGCCGGTGCAGCCGCAGTACGGGATGCCGGGCGCGCCCGGGCCCGGCGGGCAGCCCGGCGGCAAGAAGCCGAACACGCAGATGCTGATCATCATCGCGGCGGTCGTCGCGGTGGCGCTGATCGTCGGCGGTGGCGTCTGGTACGCGACGGGCAAGGACGGCAAGGACGACGCGAAGTCCGGCGACACCGGCGGCACCACGGGCGGCGCGGGTGGCAGCACCGGTGGCGGCGGCAAGGAGAAGGCCCCGGCCAACACCGCCGCCAAGGTGCTCTTCCAGTCGCCCCAGCCCGCGGTCACCGACCTCACCTCGGTGCTGGGCTCCTGGCTCACCGACAAGGTGTACGTCAAGACCGGCGTCAAGGAGATCGTCGGCTACGACCTCGTCAAGGGCACCCCGGTCTGGAAGCTCCCGCTGACCGGAAACGTCTGCGCGGCCACCAAGCACGTCTCCTCGGACAACAAGACCGCGTTCGCCTTCGAGACCGTGCCGGACGGTTCCAAGTACCCCTCCTGCACCGAGGCCGCCGCCCTCGACCTCAACACCGGCAAGCTGCTGTGGCAGGCCGACGTCAAGGGTGGCGACGGCGACCGCAAGACGTCGTTCGAGGAGATCACCCTCGGCGCGGGCACCGTCGCGGCGGGCGGTCCCGACGGCGGCGCGGCCTGGGACCTGAACACCGGCAAGGAGCTGTGGAAGCCCACCGCCAACACCGACCAGTGCGTGGACGCCGGGTACGGCGGCGGTGACGCGCTTGTGGCCGTCCGCAAGTGCGGCGACTACGAGAAGCCCACCGTCAGCGTGCAGACCCTCGACCCCAAGACCGGCCAGCCCCTGGCCACGTACAAGATGCTGCCGGGCATCCAGTACGCCCACATCGTCTCGACCAAGCCGCTCGTGGTCGCCGCCGACGTCGGCGACACCGCGCGCGACGGCAGCGGCATCTCGGACTTCTTCTCCATCGACGACAAGACCGGAAAGCTGCTGGCCCGCATTCCGGCGCCCGGCGCCAAGTACTCGGCCGACTGCGAAAGCACCTACGTCGAGAAGTGCTCGATGGTCGTCGCCGGCAACGGCAGGCTGTACGTGCCGACCGAGGCGCACGACAACGCCGGCGGGACGGACGCGTTCGGACACACCAACGAAATCCTCGCCTTCGACCTGGCCACCGGGCAGGCCGTGCCCGGCCGGGCGGACGCGGGCGACGGCTACACGACGTACCCGTTGCGCATGGACGGCAACAACGTCATCGCCTACCGCGAAGGCCCCTACAACAAGGGCAGCGAGGTCGTCAGCATCGACGGCGGCAGCCTCAAGGCGACGCTGCTCATGGAGAACCCGGCCGAGCGGTCGGTGCGGGAGGCCATGTCGCAGTTCCTGCCGCAGTACTCCGACATGGACTACGGCAACGGCCGCCTGTACCTGGGGGCGACGCGCCTGAGCAAGCCGTACTCGAACGACGACTCCGAGAAGAAGTTCCTGTTCATCGCGACCGGTACGGGCTGAGCCCCGGCCGCGCCCGCGTCGTCGGGGCCCCGGTGGTGGATCTGCTTCCGCCACCGGGGCCCCGCCCTTTGTGCCCGCTTGCCCTTTCGCGTACTTCCTCAACTGGGCCCGTATGCAGGAGAATTCGGCATTCCGTGGGCTTCTCGCCGGTAAGCGGCACGCGGCGTCGAACAAGCGTGTAGCTTGCCGGGGCAAGAGGGGCCGGGGGGATGGGGGTAGCTCGATGGGCGTGCGGCTCATGGTGGTCGACGATCACCGGCTGCTCGCCGAGGCACTTGCCTCGGCGCTGAAACTGCGGGGACACCGGGTGCTCGCCGCGACGGCTCCGGTCGCGGGCGCCGCGGAGCTCGTCGTGAGCCGGGCGCCCGAGGTGTGCCTGCTCGGCACGGCCGCGCCCGCCGAGCCCGGGGTGTTCGACCCGATCGTCCGGATCAAGAAGGAGCGGCCCCAGGTCGCCGTGGTGGTGCTCGGGCCGGTGCCGAGCCCTCGGGGGATCGCGGCGGCGTTCGCGGCCGGGGCGTCCGGGTATGTGCGGCACGACGAGCGCATAGAGGGGGTCGAGCGGGCCATGGTCAAGGCGCGGGCGGGGGAGTCGGCGGTCGCCCCGCAGCTGCTCCAGGGCGCGTTCGCCGAACTCCTCAACCCCGCGGCTCAGCCCCATGACGAGGGGCAGCGCCTGCTTCAGCTGCTGACGCCGCGGGAGGTGGAGGTGCTGGTGCGGGTGGCTGACGGGGAGGATACGCGGGTGATCGCGGCGGGGATGGGGATCGCGCCGTCCACGGCCCGCACGCATGTCCAGCGCGTGCTGATGAAACTCGGCGTCGGGTCTCGTCTGGAGGCCGCCGCCCTGGCTGCCAGAACCGGCCTCCTGGCCCGCGCCACCCCATAACCATGGCCGCCCTGAGGCCGCCGCCCGGGGCGCGGGGAACTGCGCGCCCAGCCACGCACGGCCCGCAGCCAGGGCCCCTGGGGCTCCGCCCCAGACCCCGTTCGGCCTGAACGGCCTCGTCCTCAATCGCCGGACGGGCTGAGGTATGCCCACGCGGGTCAGCACCGGCCCCGCCAGGGGCGCGGGGAACTGCGCGAGGAGCGCCCACGGTCCGCAGCCGGGGCCCCTGGGGCTCCGCCCAGACCCCGTTCGCGCTGAACGCGCTCGTCCTCAAACTCCCCCAAGGCCTTAAGGGCCAGGGGGGACCCCCATGACGGGCTGGGTATGTGCATATGGGTCAGGGGTGAGTGGCCAGGGGCGCGGGGAACGGCGCGAGAAGCGACCACGGTCCGCAGCCGACCTCCCTGGGGCTCCGCCCCAGACCCGGGGCGCGCGGCCGAATGGGAATCGTGATGCCGCAGTCAGGTCTATCGTGCGCGAAATGAACCCCGATCACCGCACCAACGGCCGCCCGCAGCGAGCCTTCCGCCTGATCGTCACGGGAGGCGGGACCGGCGGCCACACCTACCCCGCGCTCACCGCCGTCCGTGCGCTGCGGGCCCGGCTCGCGGCCACGGGACAGACACTGGAGGTGCTGTGGGTCGGGCAGGCCGACAGCTTGGAGTCACGTGTCGCGGCGGCCGAGAACATCAGCTTCCGGGCGGTCGCCACAGGCAAGATCCGGCGCTCAAGCAATCCGCTGAAGATGATCTCGCCGGCGAACGTGAAGGACATGGGCCGTGTTCCGCTCGGCATTGCCCAGGCCAGGAAGGCGATCTCCGAGTTCGCCCCCGACGTGGTGCTGGCGACGGGAGGCTATGTCGCGGTTCCGGTGGGGGTCGCGGCGGCGCGGCTGTGCCACCGGCCCCTTGTGATCCACGAGCAGACCGTCCGGCTGGGTCTGGCCAACAAGAGCCTCGCCGGCGCGGCCACCCGCATCGCCGTGTCGTCGCCATCCACGCTGCCCCTGCTGCCGGAACAGGCCCGCAAGTCGGCCGTGGTGACAGGAAATCCCGTGCGGCCCGAGGTCCTGACGGGGCAAGCGGACAACGCGGTCAGCGCTCTGGACATTCACTCCTTCGACCGGACTCTGCCGACCGTCTATGTGACCGGCGGCGCCCAGGGCTCGCTCCAGATCAACACCGTCGTGGCTGAGGTTCTGCCGTGGCTGCTGGGCCGTGCCAACGTGATCCACCAGTGCGGGCCGGACCACGTCGAAGGCCTGCGCCGGCAGGCCGCGACGCTCGCCGGTGATCTCGCGGGCCGCTACTACGTGACCGGATTCGTCGGCGCCGAACTTCCGGATGTCCTGGCCCTGGCCGACGTGGTGATTTCGCGAAGCGGTGCGGGCACGATCGCCGAGCTGACCGCGCTGGGCAAAGCGTCCGTGCTCATCCCTCTGGCGACGTCGGCAGGCGGCGAACAGGCGCACAACGCCCGGCACTTGCACGAGACCGGCGCCGCGGTAGCCCTGCTCGGCGAGGTGACCGGCGCCCGTCTGCGCGAGGCCGTTGCGCCCTTGCTCGCGGACGCCGACCGCCGTGCGGGTGTCGCCCGGCAGGCCCGGTCGCAGGGGCGGCCGGACGCTGCCGAACAACTGGTGGACGTTCTCCTGTCAGCCGCCGGTCACTGACCGGCCGGCGGAGGTCTCTCGGGTCCAGTCGCCGCGGTCGCCGAGCGCGCCGTTATCCCGGTTGTAGTGGGTGATCGCCCGGGAGGCGTCCTGCGGTCTGGGCGTGATGCGCTCAAGCCGGGGCAGTGTGTCCGAGATCAGCAGACGCCCGTATGCCATGGCCCGCGCCCACACGTCCTTGACCTCGTCGTGGTCCGGCCAGATGGTGAAGCCGGCCTGGGCCAGCACGGGCCCGGAGTCGATGCCGGGGTCGATGGTGTGGATGGTGATGCCGTGGCGGTGCTCGTGGTTGTGCAGGGCCCAGTTCACCGGCCGGGCTCCTCGGTACTCGGGAAGCGGCCCGGGGTGGCAGTTGATGATGTGCGGCGTGGCCTCGATCAGACTCTCGCCGATGATCTTGTCGTAGAGGACGCTGAACACGAGGTCGCACCGCCCCGGTTCGAGCTCCCGCCAGTCGCCGGACGCCACGATCCGGGCCTCGGGCCAGCGTTCGGTGACGTAGCCGGTCAGGCTGATGTCCCACTGCGGCTCGGGTGTGGTGGGGATGACGGTGTCCAGCAGGGTGCCCGGCAGCCGTGCGATCACGTCGCAGGCGTGGGCGGCCAGCGCGCCCTTCCCAAGGACGGCAGCGCGCCTCATGCCAGAGCCTCTTCCAGCGCCTGGGCGACCACCTTCACGTCCCGCTCTGTCATGTGCTGGTGGAAGGGCAGCGTCAGGATCTGTCCGGCGACGGCCTCGGTGATTGGCAGGGGCCGGTGCCAGGGAGAGAAGGCCGTCTGCTGGTGGTTGGGCGGGTAGTGCACGCCGACGCCGATCCCCCTGGTCCGCATGGACTCGAAGACGCGGTCGCGGCTGGGGACCTTCACCACGCACAGTGAGGGCACGGACTGGTCCACGTCCACATCGACCAGCACCGCCCCGTCCACGCGGGCCAGGGCCTCGGCGTACGTGCGCCACAGAGCCTTGCGGGTGGCCTGGGCTTTGGCGAAGTTCTCCATCTGAGCCAGGCCGATCGCGGCGTTGAGCTGTGACATGTGGGCCCGCAGTCCGATGCCGTCTACGTCGTATGCGGTGCTGCGGGCGCGCTCGGCTGCCGTGGCCGTCATGCCCACCATGCGCATCGTGCGGGCCTGGTCGGCCTGCCGGGCGGTGGCAGGGATGACCGCGCCGCCCTGGCCGCACGTGAGGTTCTTGATCGGGCCGAACGAGAAACAGGTCACGGCGTCGGTGGCGCCGACGAACCGGTCTGCCCGCCGGGAGCCGAAGGCGTGCGCGGCGTCTTCCACGACGGTGATGTTCCGCTCCGCGAGATCGTCGCGCAGGGCGTCCAGGCCGACAGCCCGGCCGCCGTACAGGACTGGCACCACGGCGCGCGTGTGCGGGGTGAGGGCGTCTTTCACGCTCTGGTGGTCGACGCACAGGGTATCGGGGTTGATCTCGGCGAAGCGGGGGTGTGCGCCGCTGGCGAGGATGGCCTGCACGGTCGCGCAGAACGTCATGGACGGCACGACGACTTCGTCTCCGGGGCCGATGCCCGCAGTGGTCAGGGCGATCTGGAGCGCGGCGGTGCAGGTGGAGACGGCGACGGCGTCGGGCACGCCGAGGAAGTCCGCGATCGCTTTCTCGAACTCCTCGGTGACGGGGCCGTGCCCGAACTGACCCGTGTCCAGAACCTGGGCGATGGCCGCTGCCTCGCCGCCGTACAGGAACGGTGCGGCGTTCCTTCCGAAACCGGTGATGTCCATGGGTCCTCCTTGGATGCCGGGCGGTGCGGGGTGTTCAGAGGGCGGCGGGGGCGACCCTGATCTGGGCCGTGGGGGCGTGCGGGTTGCGCAGGAGCGGGGCCCAGCGCTCGGGGTGGTTCTGGTACCAGTGGGCGGTCTGTGCGAGGCCTTCTTCGAGGTCGTGGACCGGGTGGTACCCGAGGCTGTCGGCGATCTTCGACCAGTCCATGGCGTAGCGCAGATCGTTGGCCCGCCGGTCGCTCACGTAGGCCACCGACTCCCAGCCGGCGCCGCAGACGCGAAGAATCTTCTCGGTGAGTTCTTTGCCGGTCAGGTCGGTTCCGCCGCCGATGTTGTAGACCTCGCCCGGGTGGCCGGAGCGCAGGACGAGGTCGATTCCCTGGCAGTTGTCCTCTACGTGCAGCCAGTTGCGTACGTGCTCACCCCGGCCGTGGAGCGTGACGGGCTCGCCCTTGAACAGGCGGGTCATGAACAGCGGGATGACCTTCTCGGGGTGTTGGCCCGTCCCGTAGTTGTTGCTGGAGCGGGTGACGCTGACGGGGACGCCGTAGGTCTGGAAGTAGGAGAGGGCGATGAGGTCGCCGGCCGACTTCGACGCGGCGTACGGCACGGACGGACGCAGCGGATACAACTCGTCGGCCTTCCCGGTCGGCAGCGGCCCGTAGACCTCATCCGTGGAGACGTGGACGAACTTGGTCACGCCGTGACGGTGGGCTGCGTCGAGGAGGATCTGGGTGCCGAGGACGTTCGTGGCAAGGAAGTTGCCGGCTTCGAAGAACGAACGGTCGACGTGGGACTCGGCGGCGAAGTGGACGATCGCCGCGTGCTCGGCCACGAGTTCGCTGACGAGCGCGGTGTCGAGGATGTTCCCCTCCACGAAGGTCAGCTTCGGGGAGAGGAAGGCTTCGCCCAGGTTCTCCTTGTGGCCGGCGTAGGTGAGGGCGTCGAGCACGGTCACCCTCGCCACGTCGTCGGCCTTGAGGAGACGCTTGACGAAGTGGGAGCCGATGAACCCTGCGCCACCGGTAACGAGAACTGTGTCCATGGGGCTGCCCTCAATCTGTGAGTGGGTGATGTGGCCGGCCGGGGCGGCCCCACCGACGGGGCCGCCCCGTTCCGCCCAGACAGGGGAACTGGACGGTCTGAAGCTCCGGCGTCCGGCGGAACATCCCCAGGCCGGGCGCTCGGTGCCGGGCGGTCGTGTTCACGGGTTCTCCGTCGCATTCCGGGGCTGAGGGCGGCAGCGGACCGCGCGACGGTGGAGCAGGACGCTCCCGTGCGGTCCGCTGCCTGACGCCTTGAGAACTCGGGGAGCCATGTGTTCGGCCAAGATTCCCGAGGCGGTGTCCCCGAGTGAAGCGCCGGGGAATGGAGGCGGTAACCCCACGCCGGGGCCCCCACGGTGGGTACATTCCGTGGGAGGTAGGCCCAACTGAGGGGGCTCGCATGACCTTTCCCGCATCACCGGCGGCACTGCCCCAGACGTTGCTCGCCGACATCAGGGTCGGTGCGGCGTTGGCACGCCGAGATGTCGGCGCCGTGTTCGCCATCGCCCATGACGAGGCAGGCATCAGCTTCAACCGCATCAGCGAGGCATGTCAGATCCGGGCGGAACGGGTTAGCCGGATGGCCAGGGGGGATGGGACGGTCAGTTCCCTTCCCGTGCTGGAACGGATCGCCGACGGACTGCGGATCCCGGGGCGGGACTTAGGCTTGGCGGAAAGACCCTGGGAAGTCCCGGGGTCCACAACCCGCCCTGAAACCAGTGGAGATGAAGACCCAATGAAGCGCCGCGACGTGTTGCGCGGCGCGCTCGCTGCCGGTCTGGCAGGTCCCGGGCTCGCCGCTTTAACGACCACCCGCAACGACATCGACGCCGCCCTCGCCGCCGACCACACGAACCCGGATCTCAGCTACTGGGAGAACACCGCCGAGCGGTACGGCTACGGTTACCACGGCCAGGCCCCCGCCGACGTACTGGCCGACCTCAGCGAGGAAGTCGACGCCCTCAAGCTGCTGCTGCTGGTACCCCGGACCGACAGGGACCGCACGACCCTGTCCCACGTCACCGGACGGATGACCGGCATGATCGCCATCGTCCTCCACGACCTCGGCCAGCACCGCGAAGCCCACCGCTGGTTCGCGACCGCCGCCCGCGCGGCCGAACGCTCCGGAGACCCCCTCCTGCACTCCTGGGTCCTGGGCCGCGAAGCGATGGTCCCCCTCAACTACGGCGCCCCGCAGGCCGCCGCCCAACTCGCCGAGAAAGCCCGCCACCTGGCCGGTAACAAGCCCAGCGCGGCCGCAGTCCTCGCGGCCGCGGTCGCCTCCCGCGCCTACGCCATCGGCGGCCACCGCGACCAGGCCCTCGAAGCGGTCACCGCCGTCGAGAAGCTGGCCGACCAGCTCAGCCCGCAACAGCACGCCGACACCTGGTTCGGCTACCCGATGCAGAAGCACCACGTCCACATGAGCCAGGCCCTCACCCTCCTCGGCGAAACCGGGCGAGCCTACGAGGCCCAGCGGGCCGCGCTGGAGCTGTCACGGGCCCCGTCGCTCATGACGAGAGCCCTGATCGCGATCGATGAAGCCTCCTGCCGGGTGCACGACGGCGACCGCGAAGCAGCAGTCGGCATCGTGACCCAGGCCTACGGCGGACTCCCGGCGGCCTACCGGACCGGCCTCACCCGGACCCGCGCGCTCGCCCTGTACCGAGCCCTCCCGGCCGACACTCCTGGCCGCACCCAGCTCGCTGACGCGCTCGCCAGCTGATCGGTCGGGGAGGCGAGCGAAGCCCCCGTCTCCGAAATCGCCGGACGGGCTGAGGATGCCGGCGTGGGCCACCCCCAGCCCCGCCAGGGGCGCGGGGAACTGCGCGAGAAGCGACCACGGCCCGCAGCCGACCTCCCTGGGGCTCCGCCCCAGACCCCGTTCGGCCTGAACGGCCTCGTCCTCAATCGCCGGACGGGCTGAGGTATGCCCACGCGGGCCAGCACCGGCCCCGCCAGGGGCGCGGGGAACTGCGCGGACCCGGGCTGGGGCGGGCCCGGGTTCCCGGCTAACCGGGTCAGTTGTTCGGCGGGGCCGGCGGAGCCGTGGGGCGGAGTTTTAGCCAGGTCAGGAAGAACAGCCCCAGGGCCAGCATCCCCAACCCCGTCCACAGGTTGATGTTGATCCCCTGCGCCTTCCTCAGGTCCGCGTCGGACGCCATCACCCCGGCCACCGTCACGATCACCCCGTACAGGGTGAACAGCCCCCCGATGATCCGACGGATGTCGAACAGCCGCGCCGCGGACGCCGACTTCCGCTCCAACTCCGTTACCTCGTCCCGCACTTCGGGCGATTCAGGCATGGTGTGACTCCAGTCGTCAGTCGTCAGTCGTCAGAACGAGTAGGGGACGTAACACAGCGCGGCCAGCACGATCGCGCCCCAGCCCAGCAGCGCCGGCCGCCGGTACCACGCGCTGTCGCCCTCGGCGGGCGGCTCCTCGACGCCGGGGGACTTCGTCCCGTACACCAGACCCGCCAGCTCCGCCGCCGGCTTCGGCGCGGTGAAGAGCGTCACCACCACCATCACCACCGCACCCGCCACGAATCCGACGATCGCCGAGACGAAGTTGGCGCCCTGGTCGGTCGGGATCGAGATGACGCCCTGCTTGTAGATCCAGAAGTAGTTGACCATCGCGGCGGACGTACCCGCGACGAGCCCCCACACCCCGGACTTCACCGACGCCCGCTTCCAGAACATCCCGATCACGAAGACCACGAACATCGGCACGTTGAAGAAGGAGAACAGCGTCTGGAGGTAGCCCATGATGTTGGAGAAGGAGGAGGCGATGAACGCGGTGCCGATGGAGGCCAGGACGCCTATCGCCGTGATCAGCCGGCCGAAGCGCAGGTAGTACGCGTCCGGCTCGTCCTTCTTCACATACTTGGCCCAGATGTCGTACGTGAACACCGTGTTGAAGGACGACACATTCGCCGCCATGCCCGCCATGAACGCCGCGAGCAGGCCGGTCACGGCGATGCCGAGCACACCGTTGGGCAGCAGCTCCTGCATGAGGAGCGGGATCGCGTCGTTGTAGGTGAGGGACGAGCCCGGGGTGCCGATCTTGGGTACCAGGACCGCCGCGACCAGGCCCGGGATCATCACCAGGAACACGATGAACATCTTGGGGAACGCGGCGATCAGCGGGGTCCGGCGGGCCGCGCTCAGGTTCTTGGCGGACAGGGCGCGCTGCACCTCGGCGAAGTTGGTCGTCCAGTAGCCGAAGGAGAGCACGAAGCCGAGCCCGAGCACGATGGTGAGCCAGTTCGCGCCGAGCGGGTTGGCCTCGCCGATGCCGGTGCCGCCCCACGCGGAGAGGAAGTTGTCGCCGTGGCTCGCCTTGAGCGAGCCGGTCAGGCCGTCCCAGCCGCCGACCCGCTTGAGGCCGAGAATGGTCAGCGGAATGAGCGCGGCCAGGATCACGAAGAACTGGAGCACTTCGTTGTAGATCGCCGAGGAGAGCCCGCCGATGGTGATGTACGCGAGCACGAAGAGCCCGGCGACGACGATCGCCACCCACTGCGGCCAGCCGAGCAGCGCCTCCACGACGATCGACAGGGCGTACAGGTTGACGCCCGCGATCAGCACCGCCGCGAACGCGAACAGCGCCGAGGCCAGCAGGTGCGCCGACTTGTCGAAGCGCTGGAGCAGGAACTCCGGCACCGAACGCACCTTGGAGCCGTAGTAGAAGGGCATCATCACCAGGCCGAGGAAGACCATGGCCGGGATCGCGCCGATCCAGTACCAGTGCACGACCGCCACGCCGTACTGCGCGCCCGTCGCGGACATGCCCAGGATCTCCGTGGCGCCCAGGTTGGCGGCCACGAAGGCGAGGCCGGTCACCCACGCCGGCAGGGAGCGGCCCGAGAGGAAGAAGTCGAGGCTGGTCTTCACGCTGGCGCGTGCGGCGAAGCCGATGCCCAGGACGACGATGAAGTAGATCGCCAAAATCGTGTAGTCGAGCCCATTGGTGGGGAGCCGGAGCCCCGCGGCCAGAGATTGCATGCGTACCCGCTTCGTCGCGCTTACTGATCCGGACATGCCGATCCGGTCGTACCGGTCCGGGACGGGAACCTACGCCTCGATGTTCAGAAACTGAACACTTTTGATGAGATTGTTTGTTTGATTGTGATCGTGCTCGGCATCCACTCCGGTCTCACGCTCTTGGCGCGCCCTGGCGCGGGGTCATTGACGGGTGCTGTTGGCTTGTGGTTTGTTGTGTGCGATTCTGTTGGATGGTGGAGGTTCAGGTGAAGAAGACGTCGACCCGGCTCGCCGACGGCCGGGAGCTGCTCTACTACGACGCGCGGGACGACCTCGTACGGGACGAGACCGACCGGCGCCCGCTCGACCCGGTCTCCACCGCCTCCCAGCTGCGCCGCGACCCGCTGCTCGGCGACACCGTGGTCGTCGCATCGCACCGCCAGGGCCGCACCTATCTGCCTCCCGCCGACGCCTGCCCGCTCTGCCCCTCGCGCGAGGGCCGCGACAGCGAGATCCCGGCCGACGACTACGACGTCGTCGTCTTCGAGAACCGCTTCCCCTCGCTCGCCGGCGACTCCGGCCGCTGCGAGGTCGTCTGCTTCACCCCCGACCACGACTCCTCCTTCGCCGACCTCACCGAGGAACAGGCCGCCCTGGTCCTTGAGGCCTGGACCGACCGCACCGCCGACCTCGCCGAACTCCCGCAGGTCCAGCAGGTGTTCTGCTTCGAGAACCGGGGCGCCGAGGTCGGCGTCACCCTCGGCCACCCGCACGGCCAGATCTACGGCTACCCCTTCACCACCCCCCGCACCGCCCTCATGCTCCGCTCGCTGGCCGAGCACCGCGAACGCACCGGCGGGCGCAACCTCTTCGACGACGTGGTCCAGCGGGAACTGGCCGACGGCGAACGGGTGGTCCTGGAGGGCGAGCACTGGGTGGCGTTCGTGCCGTACGCCGCGCACTGGCCCTACGAGGTCCATCTGCACCCCAAGCGGCGCGTCCCCGACCTGCGGGCCCTCGACGAGGACGCGCGCGGCGAATTCCCCGGGATCTACCTGGAACTCCTGCGGCGCTTCGACCGGATCTTCGGCCCCGGCGAGCCGCCCACCCCCTACATCTCCGCCTGGCACCAGGCGCCGTTCCGGGGCGAGGGAGCCCTCGACCGCGAGGAGTTCGGGCTCCATCTGGAGCTTTTCACCATCCGACGTACTTCCGGCAAGCTGAAGTACCTCGCGGGTTCCGAATCCGGCATGAACGTGTTCATCAACGATGTGCCGCCGGAGACCGCGGCCGAGCGACTGCGAGAGGTGGCGGCTGAATGAGCAAGTACCTGGTGACGGGCGGCGCGGGGTATGTGGGCAGCGTGGTGGCGGCCCATCTGGTCGAGGCCGGCCACGACGTGACCGTGCTCGACGACCTCTCCACGGGCTTTCGCGAAGCCGTCCCGGCCGGTGCCTCCTTCATCGAGGGCCGCGTCCAGGACGCCGCCCAATGGCTCGACCCCTCCTTCGGCGCGGTGCTCCACTTCGCCGCGTTCTCGCAGGTCGGGGAGTCGGTCGCGGTCCCCGAGAAGTACTGGGCCAACAATGTCGGCGGCACCATGGCGCTGCTCGCGGCGATGCGCGACGCGGGCGTGCGCCGCCTGGTCTTCTCCTCCACGGCGGCCACCTACGGCGAACCCGTCTCTGTCCCCATCACCGAGACCGACCCGACCGCGCCCACCAGCCCCTACGGCGCCTCCAAGCTCGCCGTCGACCACATGATCGCGGGGGAGTGCGCGGCGCACGGCCTCGCCGCGGTGTCGCTGCGCTACTTCAACGTGGCGGGCGCGTACGGAACGTGCGGCGAACGCCACGCGCCGGAATCCCACCTGATCCCCCTCGTCCTCCAAGTGGCCCTGGAAGAGCGGGAGTTCATCTCCGTCTACGGCGACGACTACCCCACCCCCGACGGCACCTGCGTGCGCGACTACATCCACGTGGCGGACCTGGCGGAGGCGCACCTGCGCGCCCTCGACGCGGCGACGCCCGGCGAGCACCTGGTGTGCAACCTGGGCAACGGCAACGGGTTCTCGGTCCGCGAGGTCATCGAGACCGCCCGCAAGGTCACCGGGCACGAGATCCCCGAGGTCGTCGCGGGCCGGCGCGGCGGTGACCCGGCCGTCCTGGTCGCCTCGGCGGCGCGCGCCCACGACCGGCTCGGCTGGGCGCCCTCACGCGCGGACCTCGCAGGGATCGTGGCCGACGCGTGGACGTTCGCGCGTGGCCTGCGGGGAGCCGGCGATGAGTGAAGTGGCCGCCGGATTCCGGGAGTTGTACGGCTATGAGCCGGACGGGGTGTGGGCGGCGCCCGGCCGCGTCAACCTGATCGGTGAGTACACCGACTTCAACGAGGGCTTCGTCATGCCGCTCGCGCTGCCGCACACGGCGGTGGCGGCGGTGGCCCGGCGCGCCGACGGCGTGCTCAGGCTGCACTCGGCGGACATCGAAGGACCCGTCGTGGAACTGCGGTCCGACGCACTCGAACCGCTCTCCGGCGCGGGCTGGGCGGCGTACCCGGCGGGCGTGGTGTGGGCGCTGCGCGAGGCGGGGCACGCGGTGGGCGGCGCGGACGTCCACCTCGCCTCGACGGTGCCGACGGGCGCGGGCCTGTCGTCCTCTGCCGCCCTTGAGGTGGTGACCGCGCTCGCCCTGCGCGACCTGTACGAACTCCCGCTCACCGAAGCTGAGTTGGCGGCGCTCGCCCAGCGGGCGGAGAACGCCTTCGTCGGCGTCCCGTGCGGGATCATGGACCAGACGGCGTCGGCGTGCTGCGTCGAGGGCCAGGTGCTGCACCTCGACGCCCGCGACCTGTCCCGGCGCCAGATCCCCTTCGATCTGCCCGCGCACGGCCTGCGGCTCCTGGTCGTCGACACCCGCGTACAGCACGCGCTCGGGGACGGCGCGTATGCCGAGCGGCGCGCCGGGTGTGAGCGCGGCGCGCGGGAGCTGGGGGTGCGGACCCTGCGCGAAGTGCCCCACGCGCGACTGGCCGACGCGCTGCGCGAGCTGTCCTCGCCGGTGGTGCGGGGCTGTGTGCGGCACGTGGTGAACGAGAACGCGCGGGTCGAGCGGGTCGCCGCGCTGCTGGCGGCGGGAGACGTGCGGGGGGTGGGGCCGGTCCTGACCGAGGGGCACGCCTCCCTGCGGGACGACCTGCGGGTGTCCTGCGCGGAGCTGGACCTGGTGGTGGAGACGGCGGTGTCCGCCGGCGCGCTGGGGGCGCGGATGACGGGCGGGGGGTTCGGGGGCTCGGCGATCGTGCTGGTGGAGGAGGCGGGGGCGGACCGGGTCGCCAAGGCGCTGCGGGTCGCCTTCGAGGCGGCGGGGTCGGCCGCGCCCCGGCTGTTCGAAGCGATCCCCTCGCCGGGCGCCCGACGCATGCGTTGATCCCGCCGGGGGTGCGAGGGGCGGGTGCGGGCCGTACGTGGCTGGTCGCGCAGTTCCCCGCGCCCCTGGGTATCCGGTGCCGGCCCGTGCGAGCACTGTCAGCCCGTCATGGGGGTCCCCTGACCCTCAAGGCGCGAACGGGGTCTGGGGCGGAGCCCCGGTCAGGGGCTTGGTCAGGGTGTATTCCGTGACGCCCGGGGGGTAGTTGGGAATCGTGGCGACGATGTCGTAGCCCCGGGCCTGGTAGAAGCCCGGGGCCTGGAAGTCCCACGTCTCCACCCGCGCGTACGCGCAACCCCGCTCACGGGCCAACTCCTCCGCGCGGCTCAGCAGTTGCGTACCGAGGCCCGCCGCGCGCACACCCGGATCGACCCACAGGAGGTCGACGTGGAGCCACCCCGCCCACGTGCGCCCCACCAGCCCCCCGGCCATCAGCGCATCCTCGGTCAACCCCCAGACCTGGAGCGGCACTTCCTTCTCCGCCGCCGTCCCCCGCATCGCCCGCAGCACCGGCGACCGCTCGGTGTTCGTGTCCCGTAGCCGCCGATGGAGCTGTACTTGACGGTCCTTGTCCATTTCTGTCTCGATACGAAACATGGTGCTCACCTTAAACATTCGTGTACGCCACGTAGCCGTCCGGGTTCAAACGGTTCGGCAAAGTGCCTTCCCCTCACAGCTCGCGGCCCTACGCTGATGCACAGCACCGGTGGGGGCCGGTGTTGATCAGGGGGCGAGACAGTCGGGTACGGCGCTCGGGGGCGGGGTAGTACACAGCGCATGGCGGCGGCCGTGCGTCCGTGGTGCTCCCGGCTCCGGGCGCCGTATCCGTACCGGTCCGTCCTGTGAGCCTGGGGGTGTCACTTGGTACGGATCCGAGTTCTGGTGGTGGACGACCACCGCATCTTCGCCGAGTCGCTGGCAGCGGCCCTGGCGGCGGAGCCCGACGTGGACGTCGCGGCGGCCGGCAGCGGCCCCGCCGCGCTGCGCTGCCTGGAGCGGGGCGCGGCGGAGGGGCGCCGCTTCGATGTGATGCTCGTGGACGCGGACCTCGGCGCGTCGGCGGCGGTCCCGGTGGCCCGGGCGGTCCCCGAGGGCGGCGCGGAGGGCCTGGTGGACGGCATCTCGCTGGTCGCGGGCGTACGCGCGGGCCAGCCCGCGGTGCGTACGGTCGTCCTCGCCGAGAAGGACGATTCGGCCAGGGCCGCGCTCGCGCTCGGCGCCGGCGCGAGCGGCTGGGTCGCCAAGGACTGCTCCCTGCAACGGCTGCTCGCCGTCATCCGGGGCGTCCTGCGCGACGAGACGCATCTGCCGCCGGCGCTGCTCACCGGTGTGCTGCGGGAGCTGACGGCCGCGCGCAAGCACCGCACCGAGTCGGAACGGCTGGTGGAGTCGCTGACCCCGCGCGAGCGCGAGGTGCTGCGCTGCATGGTGGCCGGGCTCGGCCGCAAGGCGGTCGCTGAGCGGCTGTTCCTGTCCCCGCACACCGTGCGCACCCATATGCAGAACGTACTGGGCAAGCTGGGCGTGCACTCCACGCTCGCGGCCGTCGCACTGGCCCGCAGGGCGGGCGTCGGCCCGGTCGACCTAACCGGGGATGTTGTCGAACGGGGCGGTCAACTGGCGTAGCAGGGCCGCCAGTTCGCCCCGCTGGGCGCGGCTGAGCTCGCCGAGGATGGCCCGCTCCTGTTCGAGGAGTCCGGCGAGGGCCTGGTCGGCCCGGTCGCGGCCCTCGGGGGTGAGCCGCACCAGCACGCCCCGCCGGTCGCTGGGGTCGGGAAGCCGCTCGACCAGGCCCTTCTTGGCGAGCCTGTCGATCCGGTTGGTCATCGTGCCCGAGGTGACCAGGGTCTGCGTCAGCAGCTGCCCCGGAGAGAGCTGGTAGGGGGCGCCCGCGCGCCGAAGCGACGTCAGGACGTCGAACTCCCAGGGCTCCAGGCTGTGCTCGGCGAAGGCGAGCCGGCGGGCCCGGTCGAGATGGCGCGCAAGCCGGCTGACCCGGCTCAGGACCTCAAGCGGTTCCACGTCGAGGTCCGGGCGCTCTCGGCGCCATGCTGCCACCAGTCGGTCGACCTCGTCCTCCATGTCGATCAGTGTAAAGGGTTCCTCGACATGAAGTCTCTTGACGTCAAGATATATATCGAGCCACCATTGGGCATGGAGGGGCCGGGACTCCGTTCCGCTTCGCTCAGCCGCACCTGCAAGGGGGCTCGAACATGCATTCCGATTCGTCGTCGACCACACCGGCCGGGCCGCCGGTCTGGGATCCGCAGCAGTACCTGCGCCACGCCGGGCACCGCACCCGTCCGTTCCTCGACCTGCTCACCCGCATACCCGACCTGCCCACGAGCGGGGGCCTCTCGCCCCGGATAGCCGACCTCGGCTGCGGCCCCGGCAATGTCACCGCCCGCCTCGCCGACCGCTGGCCCGACGCCCGCATCACCGGCTTCGACCTCTCCCCGCAGATGCTCGCCCAGGCCGACAAGGACTACGCGGGCACCACCCCGGGCGGCGGCTGGCTCGATTTCCAGGTCGCCGACGCCACGCACTGGGTGCCCGGCGAACCGTACGACCTGATCGTCTCCAACGCGGCCCTGCAATGGGTGCCCAACCACCCCGATTCCTTCCCCGCCTGGATCGACGGCCTCGCCCCCGGCGGCACCTTCGCCTTCCAGGTGCCGGGCAATTTCACCTCACCCAGCCACGCCATCCTCGCCGAGCTGTGCGAATCCCCGCGCTGGCGCACCCGCCTCGGCGACCACGGCCGCCGCTACGTCCATGTCCTCGAACCCGCCGACTACCTCACCAAGCTCGCCGACCTCGGCTGCGAGACCGACGCCTGGGAAACCGTCTACTGCCAGCTGCTCACCGGCCAGGACCCCGTCCTCGACTGGGTGAAGGGCACCGCCCTGCGCCCCGTGCTGACCGCGCTCGACGGCGACCAGCAGGCCGTGGACGCGCTGCTCACCGAATACCGCGACCGCCTGCGCGAGGCCTACCCACCGGGCCCCCACGGCACGGTCTTCCCCTTCCGCCGGATCTTCGCGGTGGCCCGCAAGAAGTAGCCCGGGAGACCCGGAAGACCCGGAAGACCGGAAAGGCCCGCCAGGCCCGCGCGGAACCTGCCGGGCCACCGGCGGTTCTACTCACAGGACCCGGTCGGCAACCGGCTGGAGTTCCTGGAGCCATTGGCGTAACCGGCCGGCCGTAGAACGGGGGAGCGCCCTGCCCCTCGCGTGGGGGACAGGGCGCCGGGCGGTGCTGGGGCGGTCTAGTAGATGCCGTACTTGTAGGTGTCCCAGCCGTTGCCGACCTTCTGGCGGGCCTTGAAGTTGCCGGTGCCGTCGGCGTCGTAGCGCCACAGGGTGCCGGACGAGTCCACCGCGACCAGGTCCGAGCGGCCGTCGCCGGTCAGGTCGCCGGGAACCGCGATCTTGCTGCCGCTGTACATGTCCCAGCCGGGACCGATCCGTACGCGGCTCTCGAACGGAGTCGAGGCGCGGCCGGTGCCGGCGTAGAAGTACAGATCGCCGCCGGGCGTGCGGGCCAGCAGGTCGGGCAGCCCGTCGCCGTTGATGTCGCCGGCGCCCACGAGCTTGTCGTAGGCGTTCCAGCCCCCGCCGACGTCGATGCGCGAGTAGACGCCGGTGGACTGGCCGTTGCCCGGGTACAGGTACAGGTGACCGTTGCCGGGCTGACGGGCCAGGAGGTCGCCGTTGCCCTCGGTGGTCAGGTCGCCGACACCGATGACGGTGTCGTAGGCGTTCCAGCCGCCGCCGAGGTCGTTCCCGTCGACGAAGAGCTCCCCGTCGGAAGCGACCTCCAGGATGCTGGCCCAGCGGGACGATGTGTTGAGCGAGGACGGCAGCGAGAGGTAGTTCACGCCCTTCCAGCCGCCCGGGGTCCCCGCGGTGGCGGGTGAGAAGTCGCCGTTGCCCAGGCCCCAGTAGGACGAGAGCGTTCCGTTGGCGTCGAGGCCGACCAGGTCGTCCTTGCCGTACGCCGGATTGTTGCCGGCCCCGAAGAGCTGGATGCCCTGCCAGTTCTTGCCGCCCGGCAGACGGGACTTCAAGGCGCCGTCGCCATTGGCGGTGTAGTACCAGAGCTGACCCGACAGGTCACGGGCGTAGATGTCACCGAGACCGTCGCCCGTCTGGTCGCCTGCGGGGATGAGCTGGTTGAAGGCGTCGAAGCCCCAGCCGACCTTGACCCCGGACGCCAGCGGGTCGGACGTACCGGTGCCCGCGTAGAAGTACAGGTCACCGCCCGGCGTACGGCCGTAGATGTCGCCGAGACCGTCGCCGTTCACGTCGCTCGTGCCGATGATCTGGTCGTACCTGTTCCAGCCGGAGCCGATCTTCTGGCCCGCCGCGAACGGCTCGCTCAGATTGCCCGTACCCGCGTAGAGGTAGAGGTCACCGCTGGGCGTGCGGGCCAGCAGGTCGTTCTTGCCGTCCCCGCTGACGTCCCCGGCCGCGATGACCTTGTTGTACATGTTCCAGCCCGAACCGGACCAACTGCCGGGCCCGAGGCCGCTCATGGTGACATCGGCGTGCAGCGTCAGGATCCCGGTCGGGGACAGGTCCAGCACCTCGGGGGCGCTTGAGCCGCCGAGGTCACCGGGGGTGATGAGGTCCTTGTAGGCGCCCAGGCTGTTGGCGAACGTCTGGGCCGGCGTGCCGTTGTCGGGAGAGACGTACAGCTTGTCATTGGGCGCGCGGTACAGCAGGTCGCTGCGGCCGTCGTTGTCCACGTCGAAGAGCGGTTTCGCCTTGGCCTGTCCGTTCGCCACGGCGGCGCGCGGCGCCTTGCGGGCGCCGGCGGACTGATGCGGCAGGGTCAAGGTCGGGGCCGGACGGGTCTTGGGCGGCGTGAGCGGCAGGTGCGGGGCGCCGCCGTCGGCCGTGGCCGGGCCCGCGAGCAGCAGGCCCGCCGAGAGGGCGAGGGCGGTGCAGGCCGCGAGGCGGCTCGCGCGCTTGGTGCGCACAGAGGACAAGATTCCCCCCATGGGAATAAGCGGTGTATTCGGGGGAGAACGTGATTCGCCGCGTATTCGTCGTCGCGTGAACGCGCGCAAGGGCGCGGCGCGCAACCGCGTGTCGGGCCGTCATGACGGATGAGGGCGGCACGGCTGAGGGCGCGCGAAGAATGGCGAAAATCCCCCCCGGGACTTTCCGTGAAGACTACAGGTGAATGTTGTGCGGCTGAAGTGAATTTCGCGGCCGGTGCCGGTGCCGGTGCCGGCGGCGATGGGGGTGCCGATGCGGTACCGGCGCCGAAGGTCCCGCGACGCGGCCGGCGCGACGGCCCGCGCCCGTCCGGGGCCGGGGGGTCGTGCGTCCGGCTCCTGGCGGGGGCCGGGATCGTGCGGTCGGCCCCTGGCCGGGGCCGGGAGGTGGTGCGGCGGTCGGTGTTCGTCTGGGGTCGGGAGGTCGTGCGGCCCGCGCCCGTCCGGGGCCGGGGGCGTGTGGCCCGCGCCCGTCCGGGGACGGGGGTCAGGACTTGCGGTGGCCTATGAGGCGGGGCTTCTGCTCCATGCCGTCCAGGCCGTGCCAGGCCAGATTCACCAGATGCGCCGCGACTTCCGCCTTCTCGGGCTTGCGGGCGTCGAGCCACCACTGCCCGGTGAGCGCCACCATGCCGACCAGCGCCTGCGCGTAGAGCGGCGCGAGTTTCGGATCGAATCCCCGCGCCTTGAACTCAAGACCCAGAATGTCCTCGACCTGGGTGGCGATGTCGGAAATCAGCGAGGCGAAGGTGCCGGTCGACTGGGCGACAGGGGAGTCGCGCACGAGAATGCGGAATCCGTCCGTGTACGTCTCGATGTAGTCGAGCAGCGCGAACGCGGCCTGCTCAAGGAGCTCCCGGGGGTGGCCCGCGGTCAGCGCTCCGGTCACCCCGTCGAGCAGCGAACGCATCTCCCGGTCCACCACGACCGCGTACAGCCCCTCCTTGCCGCCGAAGTGCTCGTACACCACCGGCTTGGAGACGCCGGCCTTCGCCGCGATCTCCTCGACGGAGGTGCCCTCGAAGCCCTTCTCGGCGAAGAGCGTGCGACCGATGTCCAGCAACTGCTCCCGGCGCTCGGCCCCGGTCATCCGGGTCCTGCGGGTGCGCCGGGGCTTGTCGGCGGAGCCGGAGGCCCCGGCCGAGCGGGAGGAACCAGTGGTGCTGGTGGTGCGGGTGGTGCTGGAGTCGGTCGCCACGTCGTCCATCATGCCGCCTCGGCGGCCTTCTCCTTGCGCCGGGACCGGCCGCCCTCATTCCGCTTGGAGTCGATCCGGGCCGCGCTCGGCCAGCGCACGTCGTGCGCCAGACCCAGCTGCTCGCACCAGCGGATGATCCGGGCACTGGAGTCGATCTGCCCCCGCATCACACCGTGCCGGGCCGACGTCGGGTCCGCGTGGTGCAGGTTGTGCCAGGACTCCCCGCAGGACAGGACCGCCAGCCACCACACATTGCCGCTGCGGTCACGCGACTTGAAGGGACGCTTGCCGACCGCGTGGCAGATCGAGTTGATCGACCACGTCACATGGTGCAGCAGTGCCACCCGGACCAGGGAGCCCCAGAAGAACGCCGTGAACGCGCCCCACCACGACATCGTCACCAGACCCCCCACCAGCGGCGGGATCGCCAGCGAGAGCACCGTCCAGTACACGAAGTCGCGCGAGACGCGGCGGATCGCCGGGTCGGCGAGCAGATCGGGCGCGTACTTCTCCTGGGACGTCTGCTCCTCGTCGAACATCCACGCGATGTGCGCCCACCACAGGCCCTTCATCAGCGCGGGCAGCGTCTCGCCGAAACGCCACGGCGAATGCGGGTCGCCCTCGGCGTCGGAGAACTTGTGGTGCCTGCGGTGGTCGGCCACCCAGCGCACCAGCGGCCCCTCCACCGCCAGGGAACCCGCGATCGCCAGCGCGATCCGCAGCGGCCGCTTCGCCTTGAAGGCGCCGTGCGTGAAATAGCGGTGGAAGCCGATCGTGATGCCGTGACAGCCCAGGTAGTACATGAAGACGAGCAGCCCGAGATCGAGCCAGCTCACCCCCCAGCCCCAGGCGAGCGGCACCGCCGCCAGGAGGGCCACGAAGGGCACCGTGATGAAGAGCAGCAGGGCGATCTGCTCGATGGAACGTTTGTTCTCGCCGCCCAGGGTGGCGGAAGGAAGGGGTTTCTCGTCCGCGGACTTGAGCAGATCGGGACTGGTGGTCATGGGGAGTACCCCCGGCAGGGTGAGGAAAACGAGCGGAATCGCCCGGCTACGGTCGCGTAACCTACGGCAACGTAAGTATGGCAGTGCCGTGGCCGGGGACAAGAGCCCGTGACGGCGGGGCGGAACGGGACACCTATCCTGGGTGTCGTCGGACAGCGCGGTCCGCAAGCCTCCAGAACCCTCCAGACGTGCTCAAACACTGCAAGGAGCCGCACCTGTGAGCAGTGCCGACCAGACCCCCGCCGCCAGCAACGAGCTGCGCGCCGACATCCGCCGACTGGGTGACCTCCTGGGCGAGACCCTCGTCCGGCAGGAGGGCCCCGAGCTCCTTGAGCTCGTCGAACGGGTCCGCGCGCTGACGCGCAGCGACGGCGAGGCCGCCGCCGATCTGCTCGGCGGCACCGAAGTGGAGACCGCCGCCAAGCTGGTGCGCGCCTTCTCCACCTACTTCCACCTGGCCAACGTGGCCGAACAGGTCCACCGCGGCCGCGAGCTGCGCGCCCACCGCGCCGCCGAGGGCAGCCTCCTGGCCCGCACCGCGGACATGCTCAAGGACGGCGACCCCGACCACGTACGCGCGAGCGTCAAGAACCTCAACGTACGGCCGGTCTTCACCGCCCACCCCACCGAAGCCGCCCGCCGCTCCGTCCTGAACAAGCTGCGCCGCATCGCCGAACTCCTGGAAACCCCGGTCATCGAAGCCGACCGGCGCCGCCACGATCTGCGCCTGGCCGAGAACATCGACCTGATCTGGCAGACCGACGAACTGCGCGTCGTACGCCCCGAACCGGCCGACGAGGCCCGCAACGCCATCTACTACCTCGACGAGCTGCACGCCGGCGCCGTCGGGGACGTACTGGAAGACCTCGCCGCCGAACTGGAGCGGGTCGGCGTCGAACTGCCGCCCGGCACCCGCCCCCTCACCTTCGGCACCTGGATCGGCGGCGACCGCGACGGCAACCCCAACGTGACGCCCAAGGTCACCTGGGACGTGCTGATCCTCCAGCACGAGCACGGCATCAACGACGCGCTCGACATGATCGACCACCTGCGCGGACTGCTCTCCAACTCCATCCGCTACGCCGGCGCCACCGAAGAGCTGCTGTCCTCGCTCCAGGCCGACCTCGAAGCGCTCCCCGAGATCAGCCCCCGCTACAAGCGCCTCAACGCCGAGGAGCCCTACCGGCTCAAGGCCACCGCCATCCGCCAGAAGCTCGTCCACACCAAGGACCGC
Organism: Streptomyces sp. NPDC006711; assembly: GCF_042869775.1. Lineage (NCBI taxonomy): Bacteria > Bacillati > Actinomycetota > Actinomycetes > Kitasatosporales > Streptomycetaceae > Streptomyces > Streptomyces sp. NPDC006711. Next base: position 9,370 of record NZ_JBIAGO010000019.1, on the reverse strand, counting down.
CTGGCCAAGGGCACCACCCACCAGCCGGGCCGCGACTACCTCGGCACCGCCGAACTGCTCGCCGACCTCACCCTCATCCAGACCTCCCTGCGCGAACACCGCGGCGCCCTGTTCGCCGACGGCCGCATGGACCGCCTGATCCGCACCCTCGCCGCGTTCGGCCTCCAACTGGCCACCATGGACGTACGCGAACACGCCGACGCCCACCACCACGCGCTCGGCCAGCTCTTCGACCGGCTCGGCGAGGAGTCCTGGCGCTACGCCGACATGCCGCGCGAATACCGCCAGAAGCTCCTCGCCAAGGAGCTCCGCTCGCGCCGCCCGCTCGCGCCCACCCCGGCCCCGCTGGACGCGGCAGGACAGAAGACCCTCGGCGTCTTCGCCACCATCACCGAAGCGTTCGAACGGTTCGGGCCCGAGGTCATCGAGTCGTACATCATCTCCATGTGCCAGGGCGCCGACGACGTGTTCGCCGCCGCCGTCCTGGCCCGCGAGGCCGGCCTCATCGACCTGCACGGCGGCTGGGCCAAGATCGGGATCGTGCCGCTCCTGGAGACGACCGACGAGCTGCGCGCGGCCGACGTCATCCTCGACGAGATGCTGGCCGACCCCTCCTACCGGCGGCTCGTCTCCCTGCGGGGCGACGTCCAGGAGGTCATGCTCGGCTACTCCGACTCCTCCAAGTTCGGCGGCATCACCACCTCGCAGTGGGAGATCCACCGCGCCCAGCGCCGGCTGCGTGACGTCGCGCACCGCTACGGGGTGCGGCTGCGGCTCTTCCACGGCCGGGGCGGCACCGTCGGGCGCGGCGGCGGCCCCTCCCACGACGCGATCCTCGCCCAGCCCTGGGGCACCCTGGAGGGCGAGATCAAGGTCACCGAGCAGGGCGAGGTCATCTCCGACAAGTACCTCATCCCCTCGCTCGCCCGGGAGAACCTGGAGCTGACCGTCGCGGCCACGCTCCAGGCCTCCGCGCTGCACACCGCGCCGCGCCAGTCCGACGAGGCACTGGCGCGCTGGGACGCGGCGATGGACACCGTGTCCGACGCGGCGCACTCCGCCTACCGGCGCCTCGTGGAGGACCCCGACCTGCCGGCGTACTTCTTCGCCTCCACCCCCGTCGACCAGCTCGCCGAGCTGCACCTGGGCTCGCGGCCCTCGCGCCGCCCGGACTCCGGGGCGGGCCTCGACGGGCTGCGCGCCATCCCCTGGGTGTTCGGCTGGACCCAGTCCCGGCAGATCGTGCCCGGCTGGTTCGGCGTCGGCTCCGGGCTCAAGGCGCTGCGGGAGGCCGGGCTCGGGGAGGTGCTGGAGGAGATGAGCGAGCGCTGGCACTTCTTCCGCAACTTCCTCTCCAACGTGGAGATGACGCTCGCCAAGACGGACCTCAGGATCGCCCGGCACTACGTCGACACGCTCGTGCCGGACGAGCTGAAGCACGTGTTCGCGACGATCGAGGCGGAGCACGAGCTGACGGTGCGGGAGGTTCTGCGGATCACCGGGAGCGATGAACTCCTCGGTACACACCCGGTGTTGCAGCAGACCTTCGCGATCCGGGACGCGTATCTGGACCCCATCTCCTACCTCCAGGTCGCCCTGCTGGCCCGTCAGCGGGCGGCAGCCGACCGGGGCGAGGCCCCGGACCCGTTGCTCTCGCGTGCGCTGCTCCTCACGGTGAACGGGGTGGCCGCGGGCCTGCGCAACACGGGCTGACCCCCCAGGCGGAGCCCCACCCGGGGCTCCGCCCCAGCCCCCTCGTCCGCAATCGCCGGACGGGCTGGGGGTGCCGGTCCGGGCCAGCGCCGAGTACTTAGGGGCGCGGGGAACTGCGCGCCCGGCCATGCACGGTCCGCAGCCGAGGCCCCTGGGGCTTCGCCCCAGACCCCGTTCGCGCTGAAGGCGCTCGTCCTCAATCGCCGGACGGGCTGAGGTATGTGCACATGGGCCAGCACGGACCCTGTCAGGGGCGCGGGGAACTGCGCGCCCGGCCACCCACGGTCGGCAGCTAAACGCCGGCCAGGGTGAGGGTGCCGGTCCTGGCCGGTGCCGAGTAGTCAGGGGCGCGGGGAACTGCGCGAGCGGCCATCCACGGTCCGCAGGCAAACGCCGGCCAGGGTGACGGTGCCGGTGCGGGTCGGCGCTGATCCTGGCAGGGGCGCGGAACCGGGTCAGCGGAGGGTGAGGAACGTTGCGGTCAGGGCCGCCGCCGCGGTCGCCGCCAGCGTCCAGGCCAGGCGCGGCATGCGCAGCCCCCCGGCCACCAGCAGCGAGGCCAGGAGCAGGGCTCCGGAAAGAGGGAGCCACGCGTACAGGAACCCCGCCACCCCGGTGCGTACCGCGTCGTCCGTGCCGGGCTTGAGGACCACCGGCAGGTGATCGCCCGGCCCCGCCGCCACCGACTCGGCGATCGTCACCCCCGCGCGCGGCCCCGCGTCGCCCACGGGCGAGAAGGCCCCCGCACACACCCCGTGCGCGCACCCCGTCACCGTCAGCCTCCCGTGCTCGCGGCCCCTGGCCAGGACCACGTGCTGGGCCGTGCCCCACGACGACCAGAACCCGGCGACCACGAGCAGCGCGACGACCAGGCCCGACGCGGCCCGCCGCGCGAACACCAGGAAGGTACGGCTCCGCTTCGTCATGGGGCGCGATCCTGACGCCCCTGACCGCGAACGGTCAAACCCGGGCCCCCGGTTCGCCCCGTAAGCGACGCCCTTGTCAGGAGTTGTACGTCGACTGCGCCCGCTCAAGCCCCTCGATCACCAACGCCTCCGCCGCGTCCGCCGCCCGGTCCACGAAGTAACCCAACTCCTTGCGCTCCGTGGAGGAGAAGTCCTTCAGGACGAAGTCCGCCACCTGCATCCGCCCCGGCGGACGCCCGATCCCGAACCGCACCCGGTGATAGTCCGCGCCCAGCGACTTCGTGATCGACTTCAGACCGTTGTGCCCGTTGTCCCCGCCACCCAGCTTCAGCCGCAGCGCCCCGTAATCGATGTCCAACTCGTCATGAATCGCGACGATGTTGGCGACCGGCACCTTGTAGAAGTCGCGCAGCGCCGTCACCGGACCGCCCGACAGGTTCATGTACGACAGCGGCTTCGCCAGCACCACCCGGCGGTTGAGCGGCCCCGGCGGACCGATCCGCCCCTCCACCACCTGCGCCCGCGCCTTGTGCGCCTTGAAGCGGCCGCCCATGCGCTCCGCGAGCAGATCCACCGTCATGAACCCGACGTTGTGCCGGTTCGCGGCGTACTCGGGACCCGGATTGCCCAGGCCCACGATGAGCCAGGGCGCGTTCGCGCTGTCGGTCGTGGTCGTCGTCATGGGGGCTGCGTCTCCTCGGTCACGTACAGCGTCACGTACAGCAGTCACTGGGAACACCACGTACACAGACGAACGGGGCGGCGGGCCACGTGTGGCCCGCCGCCCCGTTCACAACCCGCGCCCGCCGGCACGGATCTCACGCAGAGCGTACGGCTCAGGCCTCGGCGCCTTCGGCGGCCTCGGACTCGGCGGCCGGCTCCTCGGCCTGCGCGGACAGGATCTGGATGACGACGGCCTCGGGGTCGGTGGCCAGGGTGGTGCCCGACGGCAGCGCGACGTCCTTCGCGAGGATGGCGGCGCCGGCCTCAAGGCCCGCGATGGAGACGGTGACGGAGGTCGGGATGTGGGTGGCCTCGGTCTCGACGGAGAGCGTGTTCAGCACGTTCTCGACCAGGAAGCTGCCCGGGGCCAGGTCGCCCTCGGTCTCGACCGCGACCTCGACCGTGACCTTCTCGCCCTTCTTGACGAGCAGCAGGTCGACGTGGACCAGGAAGCCCTTGATGGCGTCACGCTGGACGGCCTTCGGGATGGCGAGCTCGGTCTTGCCGTCGACGTCCAGGGAGAGCAGGACGTTCGGCGTACGCAGCGCGAGCAGCAGCTCGTGGCCCGGCAGGGTCACGTGGACCGGCTCGGTGCCGTGACCGTAGATGACACCGGGAACCTTGTTCTCGCGGCGGATGCTGCGGGCGGCGCCCTTGCCGAAGCTGGTACGGACGTCGGCGGCGAGCTTGACCTCGGACATGTGCACTCCTCGTAGAAAGGTGAACCAGAAAAACCAAAAAGGGTGGTCACCCGGCCACGACTGGCCTGCTACGAAGAGCGCGTCGATAACGGACCGCCGCACCCATGGTGCGGCCTCCCTCGCCGAGCAACTGCCCCAGACTACCCGGCGTCCCCCCGGCCGCCCAATTGGATCAACCCGGGGCCCCCGGCCATGACGGCCGCTTCCCTGGGCGCCCGCCTATCCTTGCTGCTCATGGACCTGCTGCTGCACCTCAGGTACTTCCGCGCCGTCGCCGAGGAACAGCACTTCGGCCGCGCCGCCGAACGCCTGCGCATGGCGCAGCCCTCCCTCTCCCAGCGCATCCAGCGCCTCGAACGCGAACTCGGCGTCCGCCTCCTCGCCCGCGGCCGCGCCGGGGCCACCCTCACCCCCGCGGGCCGCCTCGTCCTGGCCGAAACCCACACCCTGCTCGACGCCGCCGACCGGCTGCACGCACTCGTCCAACGCGTCCAGGGCGGCGCCGCCGGCACCCTGCGCGCCGCCGTACCGCCCCAGCTCGGCGGCGCCACCGTCGCCGCCCTCCTCACCGCCTACCGCGAACGCAGCCCCGGCGCCGCCCTCGACCTGCGGGAACTCACCACCGCCGAGCAGACCGCCGAACTCGCCGCCGGCACCCTCGACGCCGGCATCGTCCGCCACCCCTGCCCCACCACCGGCCTCGGCTTCGGACCCCAGCTCCACCAGCCGCTCGGCGCGCTCCTCGCCGACGACGACCCCCTCGCCCACCACCCCGACCTCGACATCCACGACCTCGACGGCCGCGAACTGCTCCTCTTCCCCCGCGCCACCGCCCCCGCCCTCCACGACGAAACCCTCACCGCCTGCGCCCGCCACGGCTGCACCCCCGGCGCCGTACGCGAAGTCACCGGCAGCGAGTTCACCCACGCCCTCATCCTGTCCGGCACCCGCGTCGTCGCCCTCGTACCGCGCACCGCGCCCGAACCCGGCACCACCTGGCGGCCCCTGCGCGGCCACCCCCTCACCTGGCGCACCTCCACCGCCTGGCCCGCAGGACGCGACGGACCCGCCGTCCGCCTGTTCACCGACACCGCCCACGACGTCCTGCGCGAACACGCCGGGCTCGTCCCCACCGCCCCTCAGCGGCGCCTGTTCCCCCGCCCCGCATCGGAGTTCCCGCTGTGACCGCGAACATCCCCGGCCCCGTACGCGGCCGCGTCACCGCCGCCTTCACCGACGCCGGGGTCACCGGAGTGCTCTGCGCCACCGACATCGACACCGGCGCGGCCATCACCCTGGGCGCCGACACCCCCGTCTGCACCGCAAGCGTCCACAAGCTGTGCCTCGTCGCCACCCTCTACCGCGAAGCCGCCGCCGGACGCGTCGACCCCACCACCCCCCTCGACATCCCCGCCCAAGGCCGCACACCCGGTCCCACCGGACTCGCCGTCATGCGCGACGCCGCCCGCCTGTCCCTGCGCGACCTCGCCTCCCTGGCCATCGCCGTCAGCGACAACACCGCCGCCGATCTCCTCTGGGACCACCTCGGCCTCGACACCGTCAACGCGGCCATGCGCGACCTCGGACTGACCCGCACCATCGCCGTCCACAACCAGGCAGGGCTCTACGCGACGATGCTCACCGACGCGGGACCCGGCGGGAGGGCCGCCCTCGTCGACCCCGCCGCCGTCGCCCGCCTCAGCGTCCTCGACCCGGCCCGCACCAACCGCTCCACCCCGCGCGAGATCGCGGCGCTGCTCGGCGCGGTGTGGCGTGACGAGGTCTGTGCGGGGGGCTGGGGCGACGAACTCCGCGCGGTCCTGGGCGTCCAGGCCTGGAGCCACCGGCTCGCCTCCGGCTTCCCCTTCGACGACGTACGCGTCAGCGGCAAGACGGGGTCGCTGCCGACGCAGCGGCACGAGGCGGGGGTGGTCGAATATCCCGACGGCGGTCGGTACGCCGTCGCCGTCTTCACCCGGGCGGCGTCCACGGCGGCGACGCTGCCGGGGGCGGATGCGGCGGTCGGCCGTGCGGCGCGGGTCGCGGTCGACGCGCTGAGAGCGGCCAACACCCCCTGACCCCGGCCCGGTTCAGCCTCCCGCCCCGGCCCCGTGCGGAGCCGCCAAGCCGCCTGTGGACCGTGCGGGGCTGGGCGCGCCCTGAGTACGTCGTGCTGGCCCGCACCGGCAACTTCAGCCCGTCCGGCGTTTGCGGACGAGGCCGTTCAGGCCGAACGGGGTCTGGGGCGGAGCCCCAGGAGCTCGGGTGCGGGTCGTGGGTGGCTGGGCGCGCAGTTCCCCGCGCCCCTGACTACTCGGCCCCGGCCCACACCGGCACCCTCAGCCCGTCCGGCGATTGAGGACGAGCGCCTTCAGCGCGAATGGGGTCTGGGGCGGAGTCCCAGGACCTCGGGTGCGGACCGTGGGTGGCTGGGCGCGCAGTTCCCCGCGCCCTGGCGGGGCTGAGGGCGGCCCGCGCGGGCAACCTGGCGGGGCGGGGTGTGGCGAAGGGCCGCGTCCCGGGGTGGGGGCGGCCCTTCGCTGGCGTACGTATCCGCTAGTTCTCCTCGAAGAGACTCGTCACCGAGCCGTCCTCGAACACCTCACGCACCGCCCGCGCGATGGACGGGGCGATCGACAGGACCGTGATCTTGTCGAGCTCCAGATCCGAGGGATCCGGCAGCGTGTTCGTGAAGACGAACTCGCTCACCTTGGAGTTCTTCAGACGGTCCGCCGCCGGCCCCGACAGGATGCCGTGCGTGGCCGTCACGATGACGTCCTCCGCACCGTGCGAGAACAGCGCGTCCGCCGCCGCACAGATCGTGCCGCCCGTGTCGATCATGTCGTCCACCAGGACGCAGACCCGTCCCTTCACGTCACCGACGACCTCGTGCACCGTCACCGTGTTCGCGACGTCCTTGTCACGGCGCTTGTGCACGATCGCCAGCGGCGCGTCCAGACGGTCGCACCAGCGGTCGGCGACCCGCACGCGGCCCGCGTCCGGAGAGACGATCGTCAGCTTCGAGCGGTCCACCTTCGCGCCCACGTAGTCCGCGAGGACCGGCAGCGCCGTGAGATGGTCCACCGGACCGTCGAAGAAGCCCTGGATCTGGTCCGTGTGCAGATCGACGGTGAGGATGCGGTCCGCACCCGCCGTCTTCAGCAGGTCGGCCACCAGACGCGCCGAGATCGGCTCACGGCCCTTGTGCTTCTTGTCCTGACGGGCATAGCCGTAGGACGGAATGATCACGGTGATGGATCGCGCCGACGCCCGCTTCAGGGCATCGATCATGATCAGCTGCTCCATGATCCACTTATTGATCGGAGCCGTGTGGCTCTGGATCAGGAAGCAGTCCGCACCACGCGCCGACTCCTGGAAACGAACGTAGATCTCACCGTTCGCGAAGTCGAAGGCCTTCGTCGGCACGAGGCCCACACCCAACTGGTGCGCGACCTCCTCGGCCAGCTCGGGGTGGGCGCGGCCGGAGAAGAGCATCAGCTTCTTCTCGCCGGTCGTCTTGATCCCGGTCACAGCACAGTCTCCTCAGACGTGTTCGATGCTGCTGCACCCGCGCGGTCCCTGTCGCGGCGAGCCAGCCGAATATGTGCACCTATCACGGTAGCCCGTGAAAGACGCACCCGAATCCGGTCAGTTCTCGCCGGACGACTGCCCGGCCGCAGCCTGAGCGGCCTGCGCGGCGGCACTTCCCGGACGCTTGCGCTCCACCCAACCCTCGATATTCCGCTGCTGGCCCCGGGCCACGGCCAGCGAACCCGCCGGCACATCCTTCGTGATCACCGAACCCGCGGCGGTGTAAGCACCGTCCCCCACTGTGACGGGCGCAACAAACATGTTGTCCGAACCCGTCTTGCAGTGTGAGCCGATCGTCGTGTGGTGCTTGGCCTCACCGTCATAGTTCACGAACACACTGGCCGCGCCGATGTTCGTGTACTCACCGATCGTCGCGTCCCCCACGTACGACAGATGCGGAACCTTCGTCCCCTCACCGATCGTCGCGTTCTTCGTCTCGACGTACGTACCGATCTTGGCCTTCACGCCGAGCCGCGTACCCGGACGCAAATAGGCGAACGGACCCACCGTCGCCCCCTCGCCCACCTCGGAGTCGTACGAGACCGCGTTGTCCACCCGCGCCCCCGCACCCACCACCGTGTTCGTCAGACGGGAGTTGGGGCCGACCTCGGCGCCCGACGCCAGATGCGTCGTCCCCAGGAGCTGCGTGCCCGGGTGCACGACCGCGTCCTGCTCGAACGTCACCTGCACGTCCACGAACGTCGTGGCCGGATCCACCACCGTCACACCCGCGAGCATCGCCCGCTCCAGCAGACGGTCGTTCAGAAGCCGGCGCGCCTGAGCCAGCTGCACCCGGTTGTTGATGCCCAGGATCTCCCGGAAGTCCGCCGCCAGCGAAGCACCCACCCGGTGCCCCGACTCACGCAGAATCCCCAGCACGTCCGTCAGGTACTCCTCGCCCTGACTGTTGTCCGTACGCACCTTGCCCAACGCGTCCGCGAGCAGCGCCCCGTCGAACGCGAACACACCCGAGTTGATCTCACGGATCGCGCGCTGCGCCTCGGTCGCGTCCTTGTGCTCGACGATCGCGGTGACCGCGCCCGACGCGGCGTCGCGCACGATGCGGCCGTAACCGGTGGAGTCGGCGACCTCGGCGGTCAGCACGGTCACCGCGTTGCGGTCGCTCTCGTGCGTACGGGTCAGCTCGGCCAGCGTGGCGCCGGTCAGGAGCGGGGTGTCGCCGCAGACCACGACGACCGTGCCCTCGATGGACTGGCCCAGCTCCTCCAGCGCCATCCGCACCGCGTGCCCGGTGCCGTTCTGCTCGTACTGCACGGCGGTACGCACTCCGGCGTCGACCGCGCCCAGGTGCGCGGAGACCTGCTCACGGGCGTGGCCCACGACCACGACCAGGTGCTCGGGATCCAGCTCACGTGCGGCGGCGACGACGTGGCCGACGAGCGAGCGCCCGCAGATCTCGTGCAGAACCTTGGGAGTGGCCGACTTCATGCGGGTGCCCTCACCCGCGGCGAGGACGACGACGGCGGCCGGGCGGGTTGCGCTCACGGAGGTGCCCTTCGGCTTCGGGGGGTGGACAACCGAAGGATACCGGGGGGCTTGGGGGGCGAACTCGGGGTGGGGGCGGGGGGAACGCGGCGGGGGGGGCCCACCTCGGGCGCCCGCCCCCGCAGGGGGACCCCCACAACCAATTTAAAAAAAAAAAAACAACCAAAAAAAAAAAAGGAGGGCGATAAAACACAGGGGGGGGTAAAACCC
>NZ_JBIAGO010000018.1:0-160442 GCF_042869775.1 Streptomyces sp. NPDC006711 | reverse complement strand
AACTGCGCGAACGGCCCCCACCGGCCCGCAGGTGGACCACCCAGCACGACGGCGCAGCCGAGCACCCGCCCAAAGGGGCGCGGGGAACTGCGCGAGAACCACGCACGGCCCGCGCGCGGAAGGCGGCACCAGGCACCCCAGGGGCGCGGGGAACTGCGCGAACGGCCCCCACCGGCCCGCAGGTGGACCACCCAGCACGACGGCGCAGCCGAGCACCCGCCCAAAGGGGCGCGGGGAACTGCGCGAACGGCCCCACCGGGGCGTACGCGGTCACGTTCGCCGTGGGGCGGCACCAGGCACCCCGCCAAGAACTAGCCCCCCGGAGGGACCACCCTTTTTTCCTCTGCGAAGTGGCACGCGGAGGGATGCCGGGCCGGCCCGGACGCCAGCCGGAACTCGGCCGGCACCGCGAGCAACGGCACCTCCCGCGCACACCGCTCCCGCGCCTTCCAGCACCGCGTACGAAAGCGGCACCCCGACGGCGGATGGGCGGGCGAGGGCACATCCCCGGTGAGAATGATCCGCTCACGCACCTCCCGCGCCGCCGGATCCGGCACCGGCACCGCCGAAAGCAACGCCTGCGTGTAGGGGTGGGTGGGATGCTCGTAGATCTCCTCGTCCCGCCCGATCTCCACGACCCGGCCGAGGTACATCACGCCGACCCGGTCGGAGATGTGCCGCACGATGGACAGGTCGTGGGCGATGAAGACGTAGGAGAGGGAGAACTCGCTCTGGAGGCGGTCCAGGAGGTTGACGACCTGCGCCTGCACCGAGACGTCGAGCGCGGAGACCGGCTCGTCCGCGACGATGATCTCGGGCCGGAGCGCGAGCCCCCGCGCGATGCCGATGCGCTGGCGCTGGCCGCCGGAGAACTGGTGCGGGTAGCGGTTGATGTACTCGGGGTTGAGCCCGACCACGTCGAGCAGGTCCTGGACCCTGCGGCGCCGGTCCCCCTTCGGCGCCACCTCGGGGTGGATCTCGTACGGCTCCCCGATGATGTCCCCGACCGTCATGCGCGGGTTCAGCGAGGTGTACGGGTCCTGGAAGACCATCTGGATGTTGCGCCGGACCGCCTTGAGCGCGCGCCCGGACATCGTGGTGATGTCCTCGCCCTTGTACGAGATCCGCCCCGCCGTCGGCCGCTCCAGATTGACCAGCATCTTGGCCACCGTCGACTTGCCGCACCCCGACTCGCCCACGATGCCCAGCGTTTCGCCCGCCGCGACGTCGAAGGACACCCCGTCGACCGCCTTGACCGCCCCGATCTGCTTCCTGAGCAGGACGCCCTGGGTCAGCGGGTAGTGCTTGACCAGGTCCCTGACCTCCAGAATGGCCTCAGCCATCAAGGGTCTCCTTCCAGAAGAAGCACGCGCTGCGCCGCCCGGGACCCACGTCGAACAGCGGCGGCACCTCGGTGCGGCAGATGTCCTGGGCCATCGGGCAGCGCGGGTTGAAGGCGCAGCCCGGCGGGATGTGCGTCAGGTTGGGCGGCAGGCCCTTGATCGCGTACAGCTCGCGCCCCTTCTGGTCCAGGCGCGGGATCGAGGCGAGCAGGCCCTTGGTGTACGGATGCGCGGGGGCCCGGTAGATCTCGTGCACGGGTGCGTGCTCGACGATGCGGCCCGCGTACATCACCGCGATCTTGTCCGCGACGTCGGCGACCACGCCGAGGTCGTGGGTGATCAGGATGAGCCCCATGTTCAGCTCGTGCCTCAACTCGCCGAGCAGATCCATGACTTGGGCCTGCACGGTGACGTCGAGCGCGGTGGTCGGCTCGTCCGCGATGATCAGCGAAGGCTCCAGGGCCATCGCCATCGCGATCATGATGCGCTGGCGCATGCCACCGGAGAACTGGTGGGGGTACTGGCCCACGCGCTCCTTCGCCGCCGGGATGCGCACCCGGTCCATCAGCTCGACCGCCCTGGCCCGGCCGTCCTTGAGGGAGGCGCCCCGGTGGACGATGAACATCTCCGCGAGCTGGTCACCGACGCTGAGCACCGGGTTCAGGGAGGAGAGCGCGTCCTGGAAGATCATGGCCATGTCGGAGCCGCGGATCTTGCGCCGCTCGTCCTCCTTGGTCTTCAGGAGGTCCGCGCCCTTGAAGACGATCTCGCCGCCCGTGATCCGCCCCGGCGGCATGTCCAGGATCCCCATCACGGCCTGCGCGGTGACGGACTTGCCCGAGCCCGACTCCCCCAGCACGGCGAGGGTTTCACCCGCCTCCACCGAGTAGGTGACCCCGTTGACGGCCTTGGCGACGCCCTCGCGCGTCCTGAACTCGACCTGGAGGTCGCGTACTTCGAGCAGCATGGCGGGTCTCCTCAACGCAGCTTGGGGTCGAGGGCGTCGCGCACCGCGTCGCCGAGCATGATGAACGCGAGCACGGTCAGGGCCAGCGCGCCGGCCGGCCAGAGCATCATGTGCGGGGCGTTGCGGATGTACTGCGAGGCGGACGAGATGTCGATGCCCCAGGAGACGGTGGGCGGCTTGAGGCCGACGCCTAGGTAGGACAGCGTCGCTTCGAGCGCGATGTACGTACCGAGCGCGATCGTCGCCACGACGATCACCGGGGCGACGGCGTTCGGCGCGATGTGGCGCAGCAGCATCCGGGAGTTGGAGGCCCCGAGCGCGCGGGCCGCCTGGACGTAGTCGTTCTGCTTGGCGGTGATGACGGAGCCGCGCGCGATGCGGGCGATCTGCGGCCAGCCCAGCAGGATCATGAAGCCGATGACCGGCCAGACGGTGGAGGAGGTGACCACCGACAGGAAGACCAGACCGCCCAGGACCACCGGGATGCCGAAGAAGATGTCGGTGACGCGGGAGAGCAGCGCGTCCCAGCCGCCGCCGAAGAACCCGGCGAGACCGCCGACGAACGAACCGAACAGGGCGACGCCGACGGTGGTGCACACGCCCACGGTGACCGAGGTGCGCGCGCCGTAGACGGTCCGCGTGTAGACGTCGCAGCCCTGCCCGTTGTAGCCGAAGGGGTGGCCCGGCTGGGAGCCCTCCTGCGCCTTGGCGAGGTCGCACTGGAGCGGATTGCCACTGGCGATCAGCGAGGGCCACAGGGAGATGACGACCAGGAAGAGGATGACGAGCCCGGAGATGAGGAAGACGGGGTTGCGCCGCAGGTCGCGCCAGGCGTCCGACCACAGCGAGCGCGCCTTCTCGCTCGGGCCCGTGCCCTGCGGCCCGCCCGGGGTGCGCTCCAGCGTCGTCGCCTCGCTCGCCGCGAGGTCCATCGCTCCGCCGGCGCCCGTACCGGCGATCGCTCCTTCGTCGTACGGCTCAGGCATAGCGGATCCTCGGGTCGAGTACGGCGTACAGAAGGTCGACGATGAGGTTGGCGATCAGGAAGACGAGCACGAGCACGGTCACGAAGCCGACCACGGTCTGGGTGCTCTGGCGCAGGATGCCCTGGTAGAGCTGGTAGCCGACGCCGTGGATGTTGAAGATCCGCTCGGTGACGATCGCGCCGCCCATCAGCGCGCCGACATCCGTGCCGATGAAGGTGACCACGGGGATCAGGGAGTTGCGCAGCAGGTGCCGGGTGATCACCCGGTGCCGGGGCAGGCCCTTGGCGACGGCGGTGCGGACGTAGTCGGCGCGGGAGTTCTCCGCGATCGAGGTCCGGGTGAGCCGGGTGACGTACGCCAGCGAGACGGACGCCAGCACCAGGCCGGGGACGAGGAGTTCGTCGAACGGCGCCTCCGGCGAGACGGTGGGTCTGACGACCCCCCACTCCACGCCGAGGAACAGCTGGAGCAGCAGCCCCGTGACGAAGACGGGGATGGCGATGACGACGAGGGTCAGCATCAGGACGACGGTGTCGATGGGCCGGCCGCGCCGCAGCCCCGTGACCACGCCGAGGCTGATGCCGATGACGACCTCGAAGACGATCGCCACGACGGTCAGCCGGATGGTGATGGGGAAGGCGGCGGACATCAGCTCGGTGACCTTCTGCCCGTTGAACGCGGTCCCGAAGTCTCCGGTGAACACGTTCCCCATGTACGTCAGGTACTGCTGCCACACCGGCTTGTCGAGGCCGAACTCCTTCTCCAGCTGCGCCGCGGTGGCGGGGTCGCACGCCTTGTCGCCGCACAGGCCGGCGATCGGGTCCCCCATCACGTTCACCATGAGGAAGATCAGCAGCGTGGCCCCGAAGAAGACCGGGATCATCTGGAGCAGACGCCGGATCACATACCGTCCCATCGGGCCCTCCGGGGATCGACGTCAGCTGACCTTGATCTGGTCGTAGACCGGGACGCTGAACGGGTTGAGCGAGACGTGCGAGACGCGCTCGGAGTAGCCCGCGCTGCCGTTCTGGTACCAGAGCGGAATGGCCGCCATCTGGTCCCGTACGACCCCTTCGGCCTGCTGGAAGTCCGCGACGGCCTTGGCCTTGTCGGTCTCCGCGTTGGCCTGGTCGACGAGCTTGTCGAACGCGGCGTTGGTCCACTTGCCGTCGTTGGAGGAGGCTCCGGTGTAGTACAGCGGCTGGAGGAAGTTCTGGATCAGCGGGTAGTCCATCTGCCAGCCGGCCCGGAAGGGGCCGCTCATCTTGGACTGGGTGATCTGGCTGCGGAAGTCGGCGAAGGTGCCGACCGGGCCGCCCACGCACGCCTTGTCGTTGCCGAGCGCGTTGTTGACGCTGTTGCAGATGGCGTCGACCCACTCCTTGTGCGAGCCGGTGTCCGCGTTGTACGCGATCTTCAGCTGGCCACCGGGGATGCCGCCCGCCTCGGAGATGAGCTTCTTGGCCTCGGTGGGGTTGTAGGTGCAGCCGTCGCCGCAGAGCCCGGCCTTGTAGCCGCCGGCCGTGCCGAGCACCGGGGAGGTCCAGTCGGTGGCGGGGGTGCGGGTCTTCTGGAAGATGGTGTCGGTGATCTGCTGCCGGTTGATCGCCATCGAGATCCCCTTGCGGACCTTGACGGCGTCCGGGGTGTTCCAGGCGGCGTCGTAGTAGGGGAAGGCGAGCGTCTGGATGATGCCGGCGGGGGTGTTGATGTACCGGTCGCCGAGGTCGGCCTTGACGTTCTTGAGCTGGGAGGCGGGCACGTCGTCGACCAGGTCGAGGTTGCCGGCCGTCAGGTCGGTGTAGGCGGTGTTGTTGTCGGTGTAGACCTTGAGGTCGATGCCGCCGTTCTGAGCCTTGTCCGCGCCCATGTACCCGGCCCATTTGCGCAGCGCCAGCTTGGAGCCTTTGGTGTAGGAGTCCACCAGATAGGGGCCGTTGCCGATGGGCTTGGACAGCCAGGCCGCGTGGTGGTCGAAGAACGCCCGGGGCAGCGGGGCGAAGGCGGGGTAGCCCAGGGTGTCGGGCCAGGTGGAGAACTTCTGGTTGAGCTTGACCGTGAAGGTCTTGTCGTCGACGACCTTGAGCCCGGACAGGGTGTCGGTCTTCGCGCTGCCGCTCTTGGGGTGGATCTGGTCGTACCCGTCGATGTAGGCGAACATCGAGGCGTTCTTCTGGTTGTTCTTCAGGTTGGCGCCGTAGTTCCAGGCGTCCACGAAGGACTTGGCGGTGACCTTCTCGCCGTTGGAGAACGTCCAGCCGTCCTTCAGGGTGACCGTGAAGTTCTGCGAGTCCGAGGTGTCGATCTTCTGGGCGAGCATGTCCTTCGCCTCGCCGGTCTTCGGGTCGTACCGCTTGAGCCCGCGCATCAGCATGTCCAGGACCTTGCCGCCCTGCACCTCGTTGGTGTTGGCCGGCTCCAGGGGGTTCTGCGGATCGCCCCAGGAGGAGCTGACGATGCCGTCGGCGCCACTGCCACCGCCGCTGCCCCCGCCACCGCAGGCCGTCGCCGCCAGGGCGATGGCCGCCGCACCTGCGGCCCACTTGGCGTGCGTGGCTCCGCGCATGGCGTCCTCCTAGGGTCCACTTGAGTCCAAGTCACACTCAGGCCCACATATCACCCCAAAAACATGCCAACCGCACGCCGACGAAGGCCGTACGGGCACACAGACGGGTGGGCCCGCGGTTCCGGTGGAGGAACCGCGGGCCCACCCGTGTGTCTCGGTGCGTCAGGCCGCGCCGACGACGTCCTTCTCCTCGGCGAAGTGGCACGCCGACTCGTGCGCCACCGGGCTGTCCAGACCCTGGAAGCGCTCCGGGATCGCGAGCAGCGGCAGCTCGTTCGCACAGCGGTCCTGCGCCTTCCAGCACCGGGTGCGGAAGCGGCAGCCCGACGGCGGGTTGGCGGGCGAGGGGACGTCACCGGTGAGGATGATCCGCTCGCGGTGCTCGCGCGCGTCCGGGTCGGGGACCGGGACGGCGGAGAGCAGCGCCTGGGTGTAGGGGTGCGTCGGGTGCTCGTAGATCTGCTGGTCGGTGCCGATCTCGGCCATCTTGCCGAGGTACATCACCCCGACCCGGTCCGAGATGTGCCGGACGATCGACAGGTCGTGCGCGATGAAGAGGTAGGAGAGGTTGAACTCGTCCTGGAGCTTCCCCATCAGGTTGATGACCTGCGCCTGGACGGAGACGTCCAGAGCGGAGACCGGCTCGTCGCAGATGATGATCTCGGGGTGCAGGGCCAGGCCGCGGGCGATGCCGATGCGCTGGCGCTGACCGCCGGAGAACTGGTGCGGGTAGCGGTTGATGTACTCCGGGTTCAGGCCCACGACGTCCAGGAGCTCCTGGACCTTGCGCCGCCGGTCGCCCTTGGGAGCCACCTCGGGGTGGATGTCGAAGGGCTCCCCGATGATGTCGCCGACCGTCATGCGCGGGTTCAGCGAGGTGTACGGGTCCTGGAACACCATCTGGATGTTGCGGCGCACGGCCTTCAGGGCGCGCCCGGACAGCTTGGTGATGTCCTGGCCCTTGTAGAAGACCTCGCCGGACGTCGCCTGCTCCAGCGTCATCAGGAGCTTGGCGACGGTCGACTTGCCGCAGCCGGACTCGCCGACGATGCCCAGGGTCTCGCCCTGGTACAGGTCGAAGGAGATGTCGTCGACGGCCTTGACCGCGCCGACCTGCTTCTTGATGAGGATGCCGCTGGTCAGCGGGAAGTGCTTGACCAGATTGCGCACCTGGAGGATCGGCTCGCCCCGGTCGACCGGGGCGTCCAGGATCGCCTCGACCTCGGAGGTCGTCGAGGCGTCCTGCTGTACGACGTCGGTGACGTTCGGGGTCTCGTCCGTCTTCTTGACCTCAGCCATCGATCGTCTCCTTCCAGAAGTGGCAGGCGCTGCCGCGGCCGGTCAGCTCGGTGCCGTCCCGCTCGGTGACCGGGAGGAGCGCCGGGATGTCGGTGCGGCAGATGTCCTGCGCCATGGTGCACCGGGGGTTGAACGCGCAACCCGAGGGCACCTTCAGGAGGTTGGGCGGCAGGCCCTTGATCGCGAAGAGCTCCTGGCCCTTCTGGTCGAGGCGCGGGATCGAGGCGAGCAGGCCCTTGGTGTACGGGTGCGCGGGACGCTTGTAGATCTCGTGCACCGGCGCCTGCTCGACGATCCGGCCGGCGTACATGACCGCGATCTTGTCCGCGACGTCGGCGACCACGCCGAGGTCGTGGGTGATCAGGATCAGACCCATGTTGAACTCGCGCTGGAGCTCCGCGAGCAGGTCCATGACCTGGGCCTGGACGGTCACGTCGAGCGCGGTGGTCGGCTCGTCCGCGATGATCAGGTCCGGCTCCAGGGCCAGCGCCATGGCGATCATGATGCGCTGGCGCATGCCGCCGGAGAACTGGTGGGGGTAGTCGCTGACCCGGGCCCTGGCGGCGGGGATCTTGACCCGGTCCATCAGCTCGACGGCCTTGTCCGTGGCCGCCTTCTTGGACAGGCCCTGGTGGACCCGGAACATCTCGCCCAGCTGGTAGCCCACGCTGAGCACGGGGTTGAGCGAGGAGAGCGCGTCCTGGAAGATCATCGCGATCTTCCGGCCACGGATCTTGCGGCGCTCCTCGGCGGACATCTTCAGCATGTCCTGACCGCGGAAAAGGATCTCGCCCTGGGGGATCCTGCCCGGCGGCATGTCCAGGATGCCCATGATCGCCTGCGCGGTCACGGACTTGCCGGAACCGGACTCACCGAGGACGGCGAGGGTTTCGCCGGCGTTCACCGAGTAGTTGACGCCGTTGACCGCCTTGGCCACGCCCTCCCGGGTGTGGAACTCCACGTGCAGGTCGCGCACTTCGAGCAGCGGACCCTTGTGGTCGTCCTCGCCCCGGGGCGCCGGGATGGTGGCGGTGTTGGTGGTCTTGGCAGTGTTGGCAGTGTTGGCTGCGTTGTCGCTGATGCTCACGTCGTATGCCCTCCTCAGCGCATCTTCGGGTCGAGGGCGTTACGGACGGCTTCGCCGAGCATGATGAACGCCAGAACGGTGATGCTCAGCATGATCGACGGGTACAGCATGATGTGCTGTGCCGTACGGATCTGGGCGATGCCCGCGGAGATGTCCACACCCCAGGAGATGGCCGGGGACGAGAGGCCGAGGCCCAGGTAGGACAGGGTCGCCTCGGCCGAGATGAAGACACCCAGCGAGATGGTGGAGACCACGATCACCGGGGCCATCGCGTTCGGCAGGATGTGCCGGAACAGGATCCGCGAGGTGGACGCGCCCAGCGCCTTGGCGGCGTGCACGTAGTCCGACTGCTTGATGGTCAGCACCGCGCCGCGCATGACACGGGCGGTCTGGGTCCAGCCGAGGAACGCCAGCGCAAGCGACACCACCCACACCGAGCGGGAGGTGAAGGACTGGAGGACGACCATCGAGCCGAGCAGGAAGGGGATGCCGAAGAAGACGTTGGTCACGAAGCCGGAGAGCAGCGCGTCGATCCAGCCGCCGAAGTAGCCGGCGACGAGTCCGATGAGCCCGCCGATTACGGTCACGAGCAGGGTCACGGAGATGCCGACGATGATCGAGGCACGGGTGCCGTGGATCAGACGGGCGTAGACGCTGCGGCCCTGGCCGTCGTAGCCGAGCCATTCGGGCGAGCCGACCTTGCTGAGCTCGGGCTTGCCGAGGTAGTGGTGCACCAGGTCGCCGGTGGTGGGCGAGGCGCTGGTGAACAGCGTCGGGAACGCCGCGATGACCAGCAGGACAAGGATCAGCACGGACGACACGATGAAGTACGGGTTGCGCCGCAGGTCGACCCAGGCGTCGCCCCACAGGCTGCGGGTCTTCTCGGACTTCGGGGCGGCGGGCGGGACGGCGGGTCCGGCCTCGTCGGCCTCCGGAGCGGTCTTGATCAGGTCAGGCATACCGGATCCTCGGGTCCAGGACCGCGTACAGCAGGTCGACGAGCAGGGCCATGACGAGGTAGACGATCACAAGGATGGTCACCAGGCCGACGAGGGTGGTGCCCTCGCGCCGGACGATCGACTCGTAGATCAGTCCGCCGACGCCCTTGATGTTGAAGATGCTCTCGGTGACGACCGCGCCGCCCATCAGCGCGCCGAGGTCGGTGCCGAGGAAGGTGACGACCGGGATGAGCGAGTTGCGCATCAGGTGGACGCCCACGACGCGGCTGCGCGGCAGACCCTTGGCGACCGCCGTGCGCATGTAGTCGGCGCGCAGGTTCTCGGCCATCGAGGTGCGGGTGAGCCGGACGACATAGGCGAGCGAGAGCGAGCCGAGGACCATCGCGGGCGCGATCAGTTCACTGGTGTTCTCGTCGAGGCTGACATTCGGGACGCCGAAGACACCGGTGACGATGTTGCCGATCACGAAGACCGGGACCGAGATGATCAGCAGCGTGAAGATCAGGATGACGTTGTCGGTCAGCCGCCCTGCGCGCATGCCCGCGAGGATGCCGAGTCCGATGCCGGCGACGATCTCGAAGACGAACGCCAGACCCGCCAGACGCAGGGTGACGGGGAAGGCGCCGCTCAGGACGTCGGTGACCGGGCGCCCGCTGGCGATCTGTTTGCCGAAGTCGAAGTGCAGCACGATGCCGGACATGTAGTCCCAGTACTGCTTCAGGACGGGTTGATCAAGACCGAGGTCATGTCTGATCTTCGCGACGGTGGTCGGGTCGGCGGCCTTGTCGCCGAACAGCGCCGCGACGGGGTCGCCGGGCAGCGTGTAGACCATGAGGAAGATCAGCAGAGTTGTCCCGAGGAAGACCGGGATCATCTGGAGCAGTCGTCGTGCGACATAGCGCCCCATCGTGCCTCCATAGAAGTGGCAGCGGCAGCCCACGGGCCCTCCCGTGGCCCGCGCCTGACGGCGCGGGGTGATGTGGAAGGGCCCGGGCCACAGCGTACGGCCAGGTGCGGGACCGGATCGTGGTCGCGGTCCCGCACCGCGTGCGAACTACGCTTCGGTGATGACTACTTCTTGTGAACCTGGACGTCCGTCAGGATCGGGTCACCCTGCTGGTTGTAGTCCACGCCGGAAACCGCCTGCGAGTAGCCGGCGTTGACCTTGTAGTACCAGAGGGGGATCGACGGCATGTAGTTGACCAGGTCCTTCTCGATGTCCTGGTACTGCTTCACCGAGTCGTCCAGGGACGCCGCGGAGTCCGCCTTGGCGATCTTCGCGTCGAGGTCCTTGTTGGAGAACCCGCCCTGGTTGCCGCCCGCGTCCGTACGGAACAGGTCGCTGATGAAGTTGGCGTTCACCGGGTAGTCGAGCACCCAGCCGGAGCGGTACAGCGACTTGACCTGCTTGCTGTTCCTGGCCTGGTTGTCGGCCTGGAAGTCGGGCTTGCTGTCGCCCGTGCACTTGACGCCGGTGGCCTGGGTGATGCTGTTGCAGACAGCCTCGACCCACTCCTTGTGGCCGCCGTCCGCGTTGTACTGGATGGTGATCGCGTTGTTGGGGACGCCACCGCCGTCCGTGATGAGCTGCTTGGCCTTGGCCGGGTCGTACTTGGTGATGTCGCCGGCGGCGTTGGGCTGGTAGCCCAGCACGCCCTTGGCGACCCAGCCGGTGGCGGGCTCACGGGTGCCGTTGAGCACGGTCTTGGTGATCGTGTCCCGGTCGATCGCCATCGAAAGGCCCTGGAGCACCTTCGGGTTGACGCTCTTCCACTGGTCCGTGTAGAACGCGACCGCGATCGTCTGGATGGCCGAGTACGGCTTGTCCACGGCGCGGTCGCCGAGGTCCTGGCGGTACTTCGGCAGGTCCTTCGGGCCGATCTGGCGCAGCACGTCGACGTTGCCGGCCTTCAGGTCCTGGTAGGCGACCTCGAGGGTGGTGTAGTTCTTGAAGAGAACACCACCGTTCTTCGCCTTGTCCGGACCCTTGTAGTCGTCGTAGCGGACGACCTTGATCTGCTTCTTGTGGTCCCAGCTCTCGAACTTGTACGGGCCGTTGCCGATCGGGTGCTCGCCCGCGGCCTTCGGGTCCTTGAAGAAGGAGTCGGGCAGCGGCGAGTAGGCCGTGTAACCCAGCTTGTACGCGAAGTACGGCAGCGGGGCGTTGAGCTCGATGGTGAAGGTGGTGTCATCCACGACCTTCAGACCCGACATGGCGTCGGCGGTGGGCTTGGCGCCCTTCTCGGCCGGGTGAACGTCGGTGTAACCCTTGATCGCGTCGAACCACGACGAGTTGATCTGGTTGTTGTTGACGTTCGCGGCCCAGTTCCACGCCTTGACGTAGGAGTTGGCCGTGACCGGCGTCCCGTCGTGGAACTTCCAGTCCTTCTTCAGCTTCACGGTCCAGGTCTTGCTGTCCGAGCTGGTGACGGACTCGGCGTTGACCATCGTGAGCTTGCCCTGCGCGTCGTAGTCGACGAGCTGGGAGAAGATCGAGTTGACGGCGAGGCTGCCGTTCGACTCCTGGGTGTCCGACGGAATCAGCGCGTGCTCCGGCTCACCGAGCTCCACGGAGAAGATGCCGTTCGGGTCGACCGCCCCCTTGGCCCCGCTGTCGCTCTTACCGCCACCGCCACAAGCGGTCGCGGCCAGGGCGATGATTGCCGCTCCCGCGACCCACTTGGCGCTCGTAGCACCACGCATGGGTTTCCTCCTCATGAGTCCACTTGTCACTACAAGAAGGGCACTTCTACGCGCGCTGACACCCCTGACAGCGCTGGTACGTCAAGTGCCCCGAGTGTGCTCGTGAGTCGGCACTCCCCACAGTGCGTGACCCATTGACCCGAGCTCAATGGAGCCAACTATTAAGTACGGCCGGGCTGTAAACCACACTTAAAGGGTCTCGTTTTGACAACATCAGTACCGGGCAACGGCCCGAAATCCGGACAAAATGAGCACAGACAGACACCCGCGAAACGGACCGTTAACGCATCTTCCGGAGAGCGACGGTCGATATCCGAACAGGGTGCCCCTTAAAACAACTTGACCCTAGGCGGCTCACCCCGCCGCTCCCCCGGCTCTTTGACAGTCCTTTGAACTCGATCACCCGCCGGGGTGGACACGGCCGCCCAAACCTCCCCGCGACGCCGAAGGGCCCGGCTTCTCGGCGTGTGCCGGGAAGCCGGGCCCTTCGGGCGCGAAAGGCGCGTCAGTTGCGCTTGGCGCGCGAGGCGGTGCGGCCGCGCTCCTTGGCGTCCAGGACGACCTTGCGGATGCGCACGGCCTCCGGGGTCACCTCGACGCACTCGTCGTCGCGGCAGAACTCCAGGGACTGCTCGAGCGAGAGCTTGCGCGCCGGCACCACGTTCTCGGTGTTGTCGGCGGAAGCGGCGCGCATGTTGGTGAGCTTCTTCTCCTTGGTGATGTTCACGTCCATGTCGTCGGCGCGCGAGTTCTCACCGACGATCATGCCCTCGTAGACCTCGGTGCCGGGCTCGGTGAACAGCACACCGCGCTCCTGGAGGTTGATCATCGCGAAGGGGGTGACCGAACCGGCGCGGTCGGCGACGAGCGAACCGTTGTTACGGGTCGTCAGGGTGCCGAACCACGGCTCGTGGCCCTCGTGGATGGAGTGGGCGATACCGGTGCCGCGGGTGTTCGTCAGGAACTCCGTGCGGAAGCCGATGAGGCCGCGCGAGGGCACGACGAACTCCATGCGGACCCAGCCGGAGCCGTGGTTGGACATGTTGTCCATGCGGCCCTTGCGGACGCCCATGAGCTGCGTGACCGCGCCCATGTGCTCCTCGGGGACGTCCACCGTCAGGCGCTCGACCGGCTCGTGCACCTTGCCGTCGACGAGCTTGGTGACCACCTGCGGCTTGCCGATGGTCAGCTCGAAGCCCTCGCGGCGCATCTGCTCGACGAGGATCGCGAGCGCGAGCTCACCACGGCCCTGGACCTCCCAGGCGTCCGGACGCTCGGTGTCCAGCACGCGCAGCGAGACGTTGCCGATGAGCTCGCGGTCCAGGCGGTCCTTGACCTGACGGGCGGTGACCTTGCGGTCCTTGACGGTCGCCTTGGCGTCCGCGCCCTTGCCGGAACCACCGCGGCCGACCAGCGGCGAGGTGTTGGTGCCGATGGTCATGGAGATGGCCGGCTGGTCGACCGTGATCAGCGGCAGCGCGATCGGGTTCTCCGGGTCGGCCAGGGTCTCGCCGATCATGATGTCGGGGATGCCCGCGACGGCGCAGATGTCACCGGGGCCTGCCACCTCGGCCGGCTTGCGGGTCAGCGCCTCGGTCATCATCAGCTCGGTGATGCGGACGTTGGAGATCGTGCCGTCCCGCTTGATCCACGCGACCGTCTGGCCCTTGCGCAGCTCGCCCTGCTCGACGCGGAGCAGCGCGATGCGGCCGAGGAAGTTGTCGGCGTCGAGGTTGGTGACGTGCGCCTGGAGGGGGGCGCTCTCGTCGTACTCGGGGGCCGGGACGCTGGAGAGGATCGTGGAGAAGAACGGCTCCAGGTTGTCGCTGTCGGCCGGGACGGTGCCGTCCTCCGGCTTGGTCAGCGACGCGACGCCGTCACGGGCGCAGGCGTAGACGATCGGGAACTCGATCTGGTCCTCGTCGGCGTCCAGGTCGAGGAAGAGGTCGTACGTCTCGTTGACGACCTCGTCGATCCGGGAGTCGGGGCGGTCCGTCTTGTTGATGCACAGGATGACGGGCAGGCGCTGCTGAAGGGCCTTGCGCAGCACGAAACGGGTCTGCGGCAGGGGGCCCTCGGAGGCGTCCACGAGCAGGACGACCGCGTCCACCATCGAAAGACCGCGCTCGACCTCGCCACCGAAGTCGGCGTGGCCCGGGGTGTCGATGATGTTGATGGTGATGACGTCGCCGCCATCCTTGGGGTGGTACTTGACGGCCGTGTTCTTGGCCAGGATCGTGATGCCCTTCTCACGCTCCAGATCGTTGCTGTCCATCATGCGGTCGTCGAGCGACTCGGCGGCGTGCGCGGCGAAGGCGCCGGCCTGCTTGAGCATGGCGTCGACCAGCGTGGTCTTGCCGTGGTCGACGTGGGCGACGATGGCGACGTTACGGATGTCGTGGCGCGTGGGCATACTGACTGGCGCTTCTCTCGATCGTGGGATCAGGCGTCTGACGCGGTCGAGTCCTCGTCCGCCCGCCGGGCAGACAGGCCACGGCTGCCTCCCATGGTACGGGGCGGCCGCGCCGACGGCCTCCCGGGCCGATTCCGGCGATCTTCAGCAGGGGGCGAGCAGGGGGCGGCAGGGTCCGCACCGTGATTGAGCCTGGGTCAGGGGCGTACCCGACCTTGCCCGCCGGCGGGACCGGCGGGCAAGGGACTTGAGCAGGTTCTGAGCTTGGACCGGCGTTCGCGCCCCGCCCCTGACCTGCTGATTTCCTGTTCTAGCTCACTTTCTGGCGCTTTCTGTTCTTCTCGTTCTTGTCATCCCGCTGGTTCTGCTGGTTCATCTAGTCCTTCTAGTCCTTCTCGTTCTTCTCGTTCGGCGATCCGCCGTGCGCCGCCGCCGGCTTCTTGAAGCCGATGTCCTGGAAGTGCGGGGTGGCGAAGCCGAAGGCGCCCGCGTTGGCCACGTTCGGCTTGACCGCGACCAGCTGCGGGCGCTGGTAGAGCGGGATGGAGCCGGCCGCCGCCCAGATCCTGGCGTCGGCCTTCTGGACGAGGTCGCGTGCCTCGTCCTCGTCCAGCTCGCCCACCGCCTGCTCGAAGAGCTGGTCGATGTGGTCGGTGCCGACCCGGCTGTAGTTCTGCTCGACGACCAGCGAGCCGTCGGCGGCGGGCTCCGGCTTGGCGAAGATCGGCCGGTCGTCGGTGGCCGGATAGGCGGTGCCGGGCCAGGAGTAGAGGGCGAGGTCGAAGTCGCCGGAGGCGATGTGGTCCTTGAAGTAGCTGTCGTCGGCGACCTTGACGGTCTCGGTGTTGATCCCGACGCTCTTCAGCATGGCCGCGATCCTGTCGCCCACGTCACGCAGCGACTGCGAGCCGGGCCCCGAGGGCAGGACGAAGCGCAGGGTGAGCGGCTTGCCGTCCTTGCCGAGCGGTCCGCTGTTGGGCGCCGGCGCCGCGGTCCCCTTGGGTGCGTACGCGCCGGGGGCACCGCCCTTGAGCCGGGCCTCGGTCTTGGTGTGCTTGTCGGCGCCCTTCTTCGTCTGCTCGGCGGGATCGGCGTCCAGGAGCCGGGCCTGGCGCAGCAGCGCCACCCGCACCCCGCCGGGCTTGTCGTCGCCGACGATGTAGGTGCCCTCGTCGTTGGGGTGGTTTCCGGCCGCCGGGCGCTTGCCGTCCTCGGACTGCTGCTCGCCGTCGGGCTGGCTGCCGGCCTTGGCGGCGTCCTGCTTGGGCTTCATACGGGCCCCTGCGGGCGTCCATCCGGCATCCGCGAGCAGCGCCCGGGCCTCCTGGGCGTCCTGGCTGCCGAGCGCGTCGCTGTTGTCGCTGTACGCGTCCTGCCCGGCCAGCGCCAGATGGCTGCCGGGGGGCTGGGCCGGCAGGCCGAGCGGCTTGAGGACCGCCTCGGCGATCTCCTTGCGGTTCAGGGCTCTGGCCACCGCGCGCCTGACCCGCTCATCGGCGAGCGGACCCGAGGCGCCGTTCAGGGCCAGCTGGGTGTAGGCCGGCTCCAGGGACTTGCGGACGGCGAGGCCGCGCAGTCCGGCTTGCTCTGCGGCGTACCTCTCCACGGCGGCCTGGGTCTCCCTGCGGGCCTGGCGCTCCGCCTCGGCCCTCTCCTCCTCGCCGCTGTGGGCGATGGCCCAGGAGCGCAGGGCGGAGGCCGGGGTGATGGCGGCGCCGGGGCCGTGGTTGATGGCCTGGCCCTTGTCGCGTTCGGCGAGCGCGATGCGGTCGGCGTCGGCGCGGTCGATCTCGGCCACATCCACGGTGCCGCCCGCCAGCGCGGCGGCCCGCTTGTCGCGCGCCACGGCCGTCAGGACGAGGCTGTCGAGCTTGGCGGGCCGGCCCCACCAGCGCGGATTGCGCTCCAGGGTGATGGTGCCGCGCGCGCGGTCGGCCTCTTTCAGGCCGAAGGGACCCGCCGTCGCCTTCAGCTTGGTGCGGGCGCCGTCGTTGAAGGCGTCGGGGGTGCCGGTGACGTCCTTGGGGTAGAGCGGGCTGAACAGGGAGCGCCAGTCGGCGTAGGGCTTGGCGAAGGTGACCTTGACCTCCAGGTCGTTCGCGCCCTTCTCGATCTTCTCGATGCGCTCGTACCCGGCGTTGCGGGCGGTCCAGTACGCGGAGTCCTTGCCGCTGAGGGCGCGCCACTGGGCGACGAAGTCGGGCGCGCCGATCTCCCGGCCGTCGCTCCACACCGCCTTCTGGTTGAGCTTGTAGAGCACGACCTGCTTGGGCTCGCGCTTGACGACCTCCGCGGACTCCAGATAGTCGGGGTTGCGCTGCGGCCGGCCGTGCTCGTCCAGTGTGAACAGGGCGGGCAGCACCGCCTGCGCGACGCGCTGGGTGCCGGCGTCGGCGTCGGCCTGGAAGGTGTTGAGCGTCTCGGGCATCGCGTCGACGGCCCACTTCAGGGTGCCCCCGTCGGTGACGTTCGCCCGGGCCGCGGCCCCGATGTCCTGGGGCGCGGCGCCCGCCGCGGTCCCGCTGTCGGACGAGCCGCAGCCGGTCAGCACGGGGAGCGCGAGCACTCCACTGGTCAGGAGCGCGATGGAGCGCGACCGCCAAGAGGCCGCGGTCCGGATCGCCGCGACGATCCGGGGCGCTCCCCCGTTCGGGTCACCGACGTGGGACATGGCTTGTACCTCTTCGTCAGATGTAGGGGATTTGATGCCATTTCGTGATGATCACACGTATCCCAGCCACTGAAGAGGACGCCCGCGCTCCTGGGGCGACGACACGGCGCAGCGGGCCCCGAAGCCCACCCGTGCGGCCGAACGCGTGCCGGGGCGCGGACGCCCGGCGCACCCTTTTGGCCGACACCGGCCCCCAGGGGGCGCCCACGCACCGCGCGACCCCACAACCCCGTGCACGCACCTTCACAATCGCGCGGGTGAGGCGCCACACTTCTCGGCGCATGAACATTGCCACCCGCTCCGGCGAAAGGCAGGCAAGTCATGTCCCTGCACGACGAGTTGACGGCCACTCAGCGCTGTCTCGACGAACTTCTGCGGTCCGTGGGGCGCCTGGAGAAGGAGTGCGGGCCCGGCCTGGACATCCGGCGGGTGCGGACCGACGCGGGCCATCTGAGCGAGAGCCTGGCGCTGCTGCGCGAGGCGGCGCCCCCCGGCGGCGCCCCCGCCCGCCCCGACCTGGTCACCATCCCCGACGCCCCGTACGACACCTCGCTCTGGACCGACTCGGACGACGAAGGGCTCGGGAGCACCCGGTCCCGCGGCCGGCGCACCCCCTGACCTCCACGGGAGCCCCCCTTGGCCACAGGCACGGAACCCTCTCCCCTGACGGGGGACGGCACCGGCGTCCATGACGCCTCACGCGCCGCGATCACCCCCCGCCACCTGCGCACCGACCGCTGGTGGCTCGCGCCGGCCGTCACCGCCGCGGGGCTGCTCGCCTTCGTCGTCTACTCGACCTGGCGGGCGTTCGCGAACGCGGACTACTACCACGCGCCCTACGTCTCGCCGTTCTACTCGCCGTGCCTCGCCGACAACTGCGCCCCCATGCGGCACGGCCCGAACGCGGAGGTCTTCGGCAGCTGGTGGGGCCTGTCCCCGGCGCTCCTCATCCTGATCTTCCCGCTCGGCTTCCGCCTGACCTGCTACTACTACCGCAAGGCGTACTACCGGGGCTTCTGGGCCTCGCCGCCGGCCTGCGCGGTGGCCGAGCCGCACAAGAAGTACTCCGGCGAGACCCGCTTCCCGCTGATCCTGCAAAACGTCCACCGGTACTTCTTCTACTTCGCGGTCGTGGTCGCCGGGATCCTCACGTACGACACGGCGCTCGCCTTCCGCGACGAGCACTACCGGTGGGGCCACATGGGGCTCGGCAGCCTCCTGTTCCTGGTCAACATCGCGCTGATCTGGACGTACACCCTCTCCTGCCACTCCTGCCGGCACATCGTCGGCGGCCGCCTGCGGCACTTCTCCAAGCATCCGGTGCGCTACCGGCTGTGGGGCTTCGTCGGGAAGTTGAATGAGCGTCACATGCTGCTGGCCTGGGCGTCGTTGATCAGTGTCGCGCTCGCCGACTTCTATGTGTATCTGCTCGCCACCGGGGCGTTCGACGATCCGAGGTTCTTCTGAATGAAGGCAGCGTAGATGACTCAGCTGGAACGGCAGCAGTGGGACGTCGTCGTGGTCGGCGCGGGCGGAGCGGGGCTGCGGGCCGCCATCGAGGCCAGGGAGCGCGGCCGGCGGACGGCGGTGATCTGCAAGTCCCTCTTCGGCAAGGCGCACACCGTGATGGCCGAGGGCGGCATCGCCGCCTCCATGGGCAATGTCAACGCCGGTGACAACTGGCAGGTCCACTTCCGCGACACCATGCGCGGCGGGAAGTTCCTCAACCAGTGGCGGATGGCCGAGCTGCACGCGCGCGAGGCACCCGAGCGCGTGTGGGAGCTGGAGACGTGGGGCGCCCTGTTCGACCGCACCCCCGACGGCCGGATCTCCCAGCGCAACTTCGGCGGCCACGAGTACCCGCGCCTGGCCCACGTCGGCGACCGTACGGGCCTTGAGCTCATCCGCACCCTCCAGCAGAAGATCGTGAGCCTCCAGCAGCAGGACAAGCGGGAGTTCGGCGACTACGAGGCGCGCCTGAAAGTCTTTCAGGAGTGCACAGTGACCCGAGTGCTGAAGGACGGCGAACGGGTGTCGGGCACATTCTGCTACGAGCGCGAGAGCGGCCGCTTCTTCGTCCTTGAGGCTCCCGCCGTGGTGCTCGCCACCGGCGGCATCGGCAAGTCGTTCAAGGTGACCTCCAACTCGTGGGAGTACACCGGCGACGGCCACGCGCTCGCGCTGCTCGCGGGGGCGCCGCTGGTGAACATGGAGTTCGTGCAGTTCCACCCGACCGGCATGGTCTGGCCGCCCTCGGTCAAGGGCATCCTGGTCACCGAGTCGGTGCGCGGCGACGGCGGGGTGCTGCGCAACTCCGAGGGCAAGCGGTTCATGTTCGACTACGTGCCGGACGTCTTCAAGGAGAAGTACGCGCAGTCCGAGGACGAGGGCGACCGCTGGTACGAGGACCCCGACCACAACCGCCGCCCGCCCGAGCTGCTGCCCCGCGACGAGGTCGCCCGGGCCATCAACGCCGAGGTCAAGGCGGGCCGGGGCACCCCGCACGGCGGCGTCTTCCTCGATGTGTCGACCCGGATGCCGGCCGAGGTGATCCGGCGCCGGCTGCCGTCGATGTACCACCAGTTCAAGGAGCTGGCGGACGTGGACATCACGGCCGAGGCGATGGAGGTGGGGCCCACCTGCCATTACGTGATGGGCGGTGTGGCGGTCGACTCCGACAGCGCGGCGGCCCGGGGGGTGCCGGGCCTGTTCGCGGCCGGCGAGGTCGCGGGCGGCATGCACGGCTCCAACCGGCTCGGCGGCAACTCGCTCTCCGACCTCCTGGTCTTCGGGCGGCGCGCCGGTCTGCACGCCGCCCGGTACGCGGACTCGCTCGCCGTACGCCCCGCCGTGGACGAGGCCCAAATCGACGCCGCCGCGGCCGAGGCGCTGCGCCCCTTCAGCGCCGAGGGCCCCGCGGCCGGCTCGCCCGCCGAGAACCCGTACACCCTGCACCAGGAACTCCAGCAGGCCATGAACGACCTGGTCGGCATCATCCGCCGGGAGGGCGAGATGCGCGAGGCGCTGCGCAGACTCGCCGAGCTGCGCGCGCGGGCCCGGCGGGCCGGGGTGGAGGGGCACCGGCAGTTCAACCCGGGCTGGCACCTCGCGCTCGACCTGCGCAACATGCTGCTCGTGAGCGAGTGCGTGGCGCGGGCCGCCCTTGAGCGGACCGAGAGCCGTGGCGGCCACACCCGCGAGGACCGGCCCGCGATGGACCGCGCCTGGCGCCGGGTGAACCTGCTGTGCCGCCTGGCCGACCCCACCGACGGCCTGGCGCCGCCCGAGTCCGAGGGCGGCCAGATCCGGCTGGTCCGCGAGGAGACCGACCCCATCCGTGCCGATCTGCTCTCCCTGTTCGAGAAGGAGGAGCTGGCCAAGTACCTCGCCGAAGAGGAGCTCAAGAGTTGAGTACGTACGATGCGAGCTTCCGGGTCTGGCGGGGCGACACCGGCGGCGGTGAGCTCACCGACTTCACGGTCCAGGTGAACGACGGCGAAGTGGTCCTCGACATCATCCACCGCCTCCAGGCGACCCAGGCGCCCGACCTCGCGGTGCGCTGGAACTGCAAGGCGGGCAAGTGCGGTTCGTGCAGCGCGGAGATCAACGGGCGGCCGCGTCTGATGTGCATGACGCGGATGTCGGTGTTCGCGCCGGGCGACGTGATCACGGTAACTCCCCTGCGGGCCTTCCCCGTTGTGCGGGATCTGGTCACGGACGTCACGTTCAACTACACCAAGGCGCGGGAGGTGCCGGCGTTCGTGCCGCCCCAGGGGGTGGCGCCCGGTGAGTACCGGATGGCGCAGATCGACGTGGAGCGCTCGCAGGAGTTCCGCAAGTGCATCGAGTGCTTCCTGTGCCAGGACACGTGCCACGTGGTGCGCGACCACGAGGAGAACAAGGGGGCCTTCGCGGGCCCGCGCTTCTTGATGCGGGTCGCCGAACTCGACATGCACCCGCTGGACGCGGCGTCCGAGGCGGGCCTGGACCGCAAGCGCGCCGCGCAGGACGAGCACGGTCTCGGTTACTGCAACATCACCAAGTGCTGTACGGAGGTGTGCCCCGAGCACATCAAGATCACCGACAACGCGCTGATCCCGTTGAAGGAGCGGGCGGTGGACCGCAAGTACGACCCGTTGGTGTGGCTGGGCAACCGCATCCGGCGCCGCCGCGAGGACTGAGCCGGGACCGCGCGGCGGCGCGGCGGGTGGCGGCGCGGCGGGTGGCGGCGCGGCGGGTGGCGGCGTGGCGTCAGCTCCATCCCCTGCGGTACGCGGCCCAGTCCTCGCCGCGTTCGGCGAAGTCGACGTAGAGGGCGACGCCGAAGTGCTGACGGTGGCGGTCGGTGCGGGCGAGCCCCAGCCGGGCGCCGCGCACGGCCGCCTCCACGGTCTCGGCGGAGCCGTGGTGGGTCACGCTCTCGTCGTCGTAGAACGGCAGCCCCATGAGCAGGTCCGTGTCCTTCGGGGTGACGCGGAGGGCCAGCGCGGTCTGGCGGGCCACGTACCCCCCGTACAGGCTCTGGAGGGGCATCGCGGTGTCGTACGACATCACGGCGATCTGGTCCACGCGGCGGGCCACTTGGCCGAAGTACGCCTGTGACCACCACTTGCCGTGCCCGGTGAGCCCTTCGGCGGCGGTGTGCAGGGCGGGCAGCGGGTCTATCTGGTGCGCCGCGACCGAGAGCAGGGCGCCGCGCGGGTGGGTGAGGGCGCGCAGCGAGTCCAGCAGGGCGAGGTAGTCGCGGTCGCCCGAGGGCAGCGGCTCCAGGTCGAAGTGGACGCCGTCGACGTGGGCGGTGTCGAGCACCTGGCGGGTGGCCGCGACGACGGCGGCCCGCGTCGCGGCGTCCTCCAGCCGCAGGCCGACCGGGCCCTCGCTCGCCAGCTCGTCGCCGAGCCAGGCCTGGACGCGTACGCCGGGCAGCCTGCGGTGGACGCCGTCCACCAGCCAGCGGGCGCGGGGGTAGCGGGTGGTGGGGAGGGTGCCGTCGTGGTTGAGGGGGCCGGTGTGCACGAAGAGGTCCTTGATGCCGCTGCCGCGCACCTTGGCGGCGAACGCGTCGAGGTCCCTCTCGCTCTTGCGCCCGTCGACCCAGGCGTGGCCGAGCCAGTACGCGTCCCGGTCGCGGGTCCGGGTGTCGGCGCCGGGGACGCCGGCGTACTGGGCGCGCAGGCCGACGCCCGCGGCGGCGACGGCGAGGCTGAGGGCGAGGGCGGTGGTGAGCAGGGCGCGGCGGGTCCACCGGCCGCCGCGGCCGTGCCACCAGGTGCGTATCCCCGCCATGTGCCCTCCCCCGTCATGCGCTCGGGCCACCCTAACGGCCCCGGCCGGGGTCCGTGCCGGCCCGGGTGGAACCCCAAGGACCCCGGCTGCGGACCGTGGGTGGCCGGTCGCGCCGTTCCCCGCGCCCCTGGCGAGGTTGGTGCTGGCCCACCCGGCATACCTCAGCCCGTCCGGGCGGAACCCCAAGGACCCCGGCTGCGGACCGTGGGTGGCCGGTCGCGCAGTTCCCCGCGCCCCTGGCGGGGCTGGTGCTGGCCCACCCGGCATACCTCAGCCCGTCCGGGCGGAACCCCAAGGACCCCGGCTGCGGACCGTGCGTGGCTGGCCGCGCAGTTCCCCGCGCCCCTGGCGGGGTCCGTGCCGGCCCGCATGGACATACCCAGCCCGTCCGGCGTTTGAGGACGAGGCCGTTCAGGCCTAATGGGGTCTGGGGCGGAGCCCCAGGGAGCCTGGCTGCGGACCGTGCGGGGCTGGTCGCGCAGTTCCCCGCGCCCCTGGCGGGGTCGGTGCTGGCCCGCATGGACATACCCAGCCCGTCCGGCGTTTGAGGACGAGCGCGTTCAGCGCGAACGGGGCCGGGGCGGAGCCCCGGGGTTGCGGGTGCGAGGGGGTGGATTCGGCCATACGCTCGGTGGTGTGACGCCGCCCGTCAAAAGAGCCCGGCACCGCGCCGCCACCCAACGCCTCACCGTGGCGATGGCGTACTGGAGCTCGGTGGTGTCCGGGACCGGAACCGCCCACGCGGCCGGCCCACACGGCGTCCCGCACAACTCCGGCAGCGATTTCATCCTGCCCATCGGCGTCGTGGTCGTGGTCTGCGCACTCGCCGCCTACGCATACCTCAAGCGCAAACGGCGTACGCACTCCCGCACCACGCCCGGCGGTTCGGGCGCCCACCCCGAGGCCGTACCACCCGCCGCCCCCTTCGACGTACTCGACGACGAGGCACGCGCCGCCCTGGTCGCCACGGACGAGGCGGTCCGCACCAGCGCGGAGGAGCTGGACTTCGCGCGGGCGGAGTCCGACGCCAAGGCGGTGGGCCCCTTCACCGGCGCCCTCACCCACGCGCGCAGCGAACTCGCCACCGCCTTCCGGCTGCGGCAGGAACTCGACGAGGGCCGGCCCGAGGACGAGAGCGCCCGCCGGGGCGTCCTGGCCGAGATGACCGCGCGCTGCGACGGCGCCGGCCGGTGTCTGGACGCCGAGGCCGAAGCCTTCGACCGGCTGCGCGCCCTCGACCAGGACCCCGCGCGGGCCATCGCCTCCGCCGAGGCGGCCTTTCGCGAGCTGACCACCCGGACCGGCGCAGCCGAGCGGACCCTCACCGGACTGCTGCGGCAGTACGCCCCTTCGGCGTCCGCCCCCGTGGCCGGTTTCATCGAGGAGGCCAAGGACCGCTTGGTGCTCGCGACCACCAGCCTCAACGCGGCGCGCCAGGCACTCGACGCGGGCGACCGCGCGGACGCGGCGGCCCAGGTGCGGATCGCCGAGGGCGCCGTCCACCAGACGGGCGTCCTGGCCGACGCGGTCGAGCGCCGCGGCCGCGCACTCGCCGAAGCGGCCGAGCTACTGCCCCCTCTGCTCACCGCGTGCGACGACCAACTCGCAGACCAGCAGGGCGAGTTGGACGCCGACTCCGCCCGCCAGGAACGTATCGCGCGGGCCCGGTCCGTTCTCGCCGGTGTCCGCGAGGAGTCCGGCGCCGGGCCGCACGACCCGCTCGACGCCTCGCGCCGCGCATTCGAGACCGCCGGGGCCGACGCGGGCGACGCCGCCGCACCACGGGGCCGCGCCCTGTTGGACTCCGCAGTCCTGACCGCCCGCGCCGCGATCGACGCGGCCGACGCGCACATCGCCACCCATGGCGGCGCGGTGGGCTGCCGGGCCCGTACCCGGCTCGCGGCGGCCCGGGCGCACCTGGCCCAGCTGCCCGACACCGGGAGCGACGCGCCGGGCGCCCTGTCCTCGGCCCGGGCGGCCGACGCCCTGGCCAGGGAGGCCCTGGACCACGCCGAGCAGGACGTGGCGGCGTACCGGACGCCGGGCCTCGCGGGCGGGGCCGGAGACGGCGGCCCGGTCACCGCGCTGGCCGGCGGGATCGTCCTGGAGAGCCCGGCAACCGACGGCTCGCGGCGCCCGGGCGGCCCGCCCGGTTTCGGCGGCCCCGCGACCCGGGCCCGCCGCCACCCCTCGATCGGGCCCCGCGCGAGGAGAGCGCCATGAGCGACAAGCAGTCCGTGCTCGGCCGCGTCGTCCGGCTGGCCAACACCGATGTGGACGCCCTGATCGCGCGGGCCGACGACCCGGGCGCCGTGCTCGACCGGCTCGTACGGGACTACACCGACGCCATCGCGGACGCCGAGCGCGCCGTGTCCACCACGCTCGGCACCCTGCGCCTGCTCGAACAGGACCACGCGGACGACGTGAGGGCGGACGCCGAGTGGGGCGCGCGGGCCCGGGCGGTGAGCCGCAGGGCGGACGTCCTGCGGGCCGCCGGGTCGGACGGCGCGGCCGACACCTTCGACCGGCTCGCCAAGGTGGCGCTCGCCCGGCAGCTCAGAGCGGAACGCGAGGCGACCGCCGCCGAGCCCGCGATCGCCTCCCAGCGCGACCTGGTGGCCCGGCTCGGCGCGGCGCTCGACGGGATGCGAGCCAGGCTCGGCGCCCTGAAGTCCGGACACGAGGGGGTA
The DNA here is from genome assembly GCF_042869775.1 of Streptomyces sp. NPDC006711. Taxonomy (NCBI): domain Bacteria; kingdom Bacillati; phylum Actinomycetota; class Actinomycetes; order Kitasatosporales; family Streptomycetaceae; genus Streptomyces; species Streptomyces sp. NPDC006711. Next base: position 135,472 of record NZ_JBIAGO010000018.1, on the reverse strand, counting down.
CGGGCGCGGGCGGGGACACGGGACGGGTCCGAGGGCGTCAACCCCCTTGACACCACGACCGAGTTGGGCCGCTTCGAGGAGAAGGTGGCCCGCGAGGAGGCGCGGCTCGCGGGCCGGGAACTCGCCGCGTCCTGCCTGGACGGCGAGTTCGAGCGGCTTGAGAGCCCCGGTGACACGGCGGAGGTGGAGGCGAGACTCGCCGCACTGAAGGCGACCACGTGAGCGACGCCCCCGTCAGAACATGCTCAGGATCTGCTCCTCGGTCAGCTCCACCGGGCCCGATTCCCCGCCCGGCAGAGCGAGTTCGAACCAGACCGTCTTGCCGCGCGGCGTACGCCTCGCCCCCCAGGCGGCGCTGAGCAGCCCGACCAGCTGAAGGCCCCGCCCGCCCTCGTCGGTGTCGCGGGCCCTGCGCCGCCTCGGCTGCACCAGACCCGCGTCCCACACCTCGCACACGAGCGTACGGTCGCGCAGGAGCCGGAGCCTGATCTCCCCGTCGCCGTAGCGCAGGGCGTTGGTGACCAGCTCGCTGACCAGGAGCTCGGTGGTGTCCACGAGGTCGTCGAGGTCCCAGGCGAGCAGCTGCGTGCGGGTGAGTTCGCGGGCGCGGCCCACCGAGCGGGGCTCACGCGGCAGCCGCCAGTCGCCGACCGATTCCACCGGCAGACCCTGGACGCGGGCGAGCAGCAGCGCGATGTCGTCCTCGCCGTGGCGGGTGTCGAGCGAGCCGAGCACCTGGTCGCAGACGTCCTCCAGGGGGCGGTCCGGGTCGGTGAGGGTCTTGCGGAAGGCGTGCAGGCCCTCGTCGAGAGGATGGTCGCGGGACTCGACGAGCCCGTCGGTGTAGAGCGCGAGCAGGGCGCCCTCGGGCAGATCGACCTCGACCTCCTCGAAGGGTTCGCCGCCGACGCCGAGCGGCAGCCCGGGCGGCACGTCGAGGAGCATCGCGGGCTCCCCCGGGTCGTCGCCCGGCTCGACCAGGACGGGCGGCAGGTGCCCGGCGTTGGCGAACGTGCAGCGGCGGGTGACCGGGTCGTAGACCGCGTACACACAGGTCGCCAGGTAGACCTCGGACAGGTCGGCTTCGCGTGACTTGTGCGAGACGCGCGAGGCCTGCTGGCTGCCGCCGGGGGCGCCGAGCCCGCGCGCGATCTCGTCGAGGTGGGAGAGCACTTCGGCGGGTTCGAGGTCGAGCAGCGCCAGCGTCCGTACCGCCGTGCGCAGTTCGCCCATGGCCACGGCGGCGCGCAGGCCGCGCCCCATCACGTCGCCGATGACGAGCGCGGTGCGGTGTCCTGGCAGCTCGATGACGTCGAACCAGTCGCCGCCGACCTCGGACTCGGCGCTGCCGGGCAGGTAGCGGCAGGCGATGTCGAGCCCGGCGGCCTCGGGGGCGCCCGGCGGCAGCAGGGAGCGTTGCAGGATGAGCGCGCGCTCGTGCTCCCTGCGGTAGAGGCGGGCGTTGTCGATGCAGACGGCGGCGCGCGAGGCGAGTTCGGTGGCGAGCGCGCGGTCGCGTTCGCCGAACGGTTCGCTGCCCTTGGCGCGGGCGAACTGCACGAGGCCGACGACCGTGTCGTGGGCGACCATGGGGACCGCGAGCGTCGTCTGCACGAGCCCGCCGTCCGAGGGCACGGTGTGGGTGCGCGCGGTGCGCAGGGCGCCGGCGTAGGGCGAGTGGAAGCGGTAGCGGTGGATGTCTCCGACGGCCACCTCCGCCTCGCCGCCGGCCGGCAGCGCGTCCGAGACGGCGCTCGCGAAGGCCACGCGCCGCAGCTCGCCGCGTCCGTCGGAGCTGCCGGGCGCGGCGTCGCCGCCGGTGAGCAGGGACTGGTAGAGATCGACGGAGGCCAGGTCGCAGAAGCCGGGGACGGTGATGTCGAGCAGTTCGCGCGCGGTGGTCTCCAGGTCGAGGGTGTTGCCCATCCGGGCGCCCGCCTCGTTGAGGAGGGCCAGGTTGCGGCGGGCGTCGGCGGCCTCGCGGGCCGCGTTGTGACGGCGGGTCACATCGATGCCGAGGCCCGCGACGCCGATGGGGCGCCCGGTGCCGCTGTGCACCCGGTAGAGGTTGATGGACCAGTGCCTGCGGTCGCCGCCGGGCGCCGAGCCCATGATCTGGAGGTCGATGACGGATTCCCCGGTGTCCAGGACCCGCCGCAGGGCGGCCGCCATCCGGTCGGCCTCGGGGCGTGAGAGGTAGTCGTGCACGGTGTGGCCCCGGTGCTCCTCGGGGTCGCCGCCGAAGACGGTGGCGAAGCGCCGGTTGGCGCGCAGCACGGTGAGGTCCGTGCCGAACAGGAGGAAGCCGTAGGGAGATTGACCAAAAATGGCCTGCGAGGCGGCCAGGTCGGTCTCGATTCCGCGCAGAGCGCGTACGTCCACGACGATACAGAGCGCGGCACGCTCGTCGGTGGCCGTCCGGCTCGGCATGACGTACAGCTCCGCGAGACCCTGGGCGCCCTCGCCCCCTTCGGGCGACGGCACGCGGAAGGGGACGACGCCCGTCCACTCCTTGCCGTCCAGGATCTCCGTGACCCGCCGGTGGCCGCTCGGGCGCAGCTCGGGGGGCATGAACGCCTCGACGGGATCGCGCCCGATCACGGCGGCCGCGGCCAGGCCGAACTGCTCCTCGGCCCGCAGGCTCCACTGCTCGATCAGTCCGTCCGGCCCGATCGAGAACGAGGCGACGCGGATGTAGTCATAGATCGAGCCAGGCGGACTGCTCTGCCACACGACGTCGCCCGCCGTCTCAGGTATCTCGCTCACGCGACCGTCCCCTCCAGCTCACCGCACCGGACCGGCCTTGACCGCAGTATTCAGCACTACGGCCCCAGCAGGCACGGCGTTCACGATCACATCCCGGTCTCGTTCTTTTCCAGCCGTTGTCGGCGGGCTCGTGGCGGGGCCGTGATCGTCTGTCCCTCCCTCCTTCTAACCATGCAGAGCCAGCTCGAACCACACGGTCTTGCCCGTTCTGCCGCGACGGGTTCCCCAGCGCCGGGCGGAACAGGCCACGAGCTGCATTCCCCGGCCGCCCTCGTCGTCGATTCCGGCGGTGCGTTCGACGGGCGGATCCGGCAGCGGATCGGAGACCTCCACCAGAAGAGTGGTGCCGTCGAGCCGGTCGAGCCGTACGCCGATGGGTCCCGATGCGTGGCGAAGGGAGTTGGTCACCAGTTCGCTGACCAGCAGGACCGCCACGTCCACCGCCCCGGCGTCCAGGTCCCAGCCGCGCAGCGCGTCGCGCACGGCGTGCCGGGCGGTCCGTACGGCCCCCGGCTCAGCAGGGAAGGTCCACTCGGCGCACTCGCCCGAGGTGTCGATCACGCCGATCACCCGCATCCGATGGTTCGGGGGGTTTGAAAACGATTAATAGGCACATACCCGGTAATTGGGACGGCCTATCCCCAAGTGGGGCGGATGGCGGCACTAATGACCCAGTTTCCCCAGAATGCGCACGGCTTCGGCGACCGCCGGACGGTCCTGGGGAAGCCAGTCGACGCTGTCGGCCTCATCGGGCGCGAGCCAGCGCAGTTCGTCGTGGTCCTGGAGGGGGCGGGCCTCGCCGTCGAGCAGGCGGGCGGTCCAGGCGTGCAGGACGAGACCGGGCCTGAGCGGCCACTCCCCCGCGATCCGCTCCAGCGGCTCGGTCTCGATGCCGAGTTCTTCGCGCAGCTCGCGCACGAGGGCCTGTTGCGCGCTCTCGCCCGGTTCCACCTTGCCGCCGGGCAGTTCCCAGCGGCCGGCCAGCTCGGGCGGGGCGCTGCGGCGGGCGGCGAGCAGGCGCCCTTGGTCGTACACGGCTCCGGCCACCACGACGGTCTCGTTCATGCGCCGGAGCGTAACGCGCGCCCCTGGCGGCTTCGCGCGCTGCCCGGCGAGGCAGGCGCCGGGCTCACTGCTGGGCGGGCGCGCCGATCCGTTCGACCCAGTAGAGCTGCTTGTGCCCGCGGTCGTCGAGGCTGTCGGCGATGCGCTGTGCCTCCGCGCGCGTGGCGTATTTGCCGACGCGGTACTGGTTGCCGTTGTCGTCCTGACGTATCACCAGCCAGGAGAGCACCGCACCACTGTCGTTCATCGCACCTCTCCCGGCTCCGGCGTGCAGGTCACTAAGCATCCCCAGGAAACCCCGATCCGCATATGCCCGAGCGTACGCCTGACCTTTACTCAGCGGATACGTGTTTTCACAAAGAGATACGAATTCGGTCAACCGGCACACGTGAAAACGGGGGCGCACTCATGAGTGCACCCCCGTGAGGGGACCGCCGGGCTCGCCGCGAGGGGCCCCGGGTTACGCGCCCCGGCTCACTTCACCGGCAAGTGGTAGGCGATCCGGTAGCGGTCGGCGGGGACCACCACGTCCGCCGTCTCCACCGCGCGCCCCGAGGCGTAGTAGGTCCGCTCGATGACCAGGACGACATGGCCGGGGACGCCCCCGAGCGCCAACAGCTCCTCCGCGAGCCCCGGGCGCGCGCCGACCTCCTCCACCACGTTGTCCACCACCACGTCGATGGCGGCCATCCGCTCCACCACCCCGCATCCGCCGAGCGGCCCCTCCTCGGGCAGCATCACCGGGGTGCGCCCGGTGACGGCCAGCGGCTCCCACGACGTGGACAGCATCATCTGCTCGCCCGCGTCCCGGAAGCCGTACCGCGTACGCATCACGCGGTCGCCCGGGCTGATGCCGAGCCGCTTGGCGATCTCCGGGCTCGCCTCCTCCTGCTCGCTGTTCGACTCCCACGTCCCGCGCGCCGCCTCCTCCGCCTGCTCCTGGCGGAAGGGGTTGGCGCCCCTGGCGGTGCGGTAGCCGGAGCGGGCCACCCGGCGCGGCACCGGGCGCTCGCGCACATACGTACCCGAACCCGAGCGGCCCTCGACCAGGCCCTCGGCCATCAGCACCTTGCGGGCCTCCAGGGCCACGGTGTCCGAAACCCCGTACTCCTCGCGGATCCTGGCCTGCGAGGGGAGCCGGGTGTGCGGCGGCAGCGAACCACTCACGATCTTCTCCCGCAGATCGCTGGCTACGCGCAGATAGGCCGGCTGCTCACCGAATGTCACTGGCCACTCCCATCAGGTTGACAGACTGCAACAGCGTGGCAACCGTGGGTTGACTCCCGCAAGCAAAGGCCAGACATTCACTCGAAGTGATGACTTGCCGCTGCCCAGCGCGTACCCGCGGTTCAGCGGGTACGTTCTGCCCCTCTCGCGCGCTTCTAGACGCTCTTGGAACCACCGGTTCCGGAACCGCCGCCGCTGACACCCTCGCGACCGCCGTCGCCGTCGCCGTCCGAGCCCCCGCCGGTGGCGGGCGGGGTCGTGGCGAGGTGGAGCGCGGCGCGGGCGGTGATCTCGGTCGACTGCCTCTGTCCCTTGGCGGCCGCCGCGGAGTGCTGGTAGAAGGTGTCCGCGTCGGTGGCGCCGGACGCCTGATGCCACTCCTTCTGGGCACTCTTCAGGCCGTCGATGTACGGCTGAACGGCGGCGGCCGATCCGGCGGGCCAGTGGTGCGCGCTCAACGCGCCCGTCTGCACGTCGAGTTCGACGGCCACCTTGGCCGCCCATGTCCTGAACCCGGGCACGTCGTCCTCGACCCGGTCCTCGTCGGGAGCCTTGTCCATGACGGTGTCGATGGCGTTGGCCGCCCGCAGGAAGGCGAGCTGGTCCGCGTCGAGGCTGGTGGCGTCGTTGCGCACCGAGCCCTGGAGCTTGCTGCCCTGCGAGGCGAACGCGCAGGTCACCGTGTGGTCGCCGAAGCCCCAGCTCTCCTGGCTCGGTGTGTAGTAGTACGGATCCGCCGCCGCCGGCACCTTCCAGCGGTCCATGGCGTACTCCTGCCCGAGGGCGAGGCAGCGCGTGTCGGCCTGCGCGGAGATCACGCTCGTGCCCGGGTAGGTGTCGCCGTCGGACAGCCGGAAGGAGCCGGACACCTCGCCGTCGTGCCGGTCCGAGCACGGCACCACCTGGACCGAGACGACCTCGCGCTCCAGCTTGCCGCCCGGCACGTTGAAACAGTCCCCCTTGCGCAGGTCCAGGGTGCTGCGCGTGCCGGTGGAGCTGTTCCAGCCCTCCTTGAAGCCCGCCCAGCCGTCGGCGAGTCCGCCCGTCACGATCGAGACGACGACAAGGACCACGCTGATCGTGGAGAGCACCATGCCGGCGACGGCCATGCCCTTGCCGCGCTGCCCCTCCCTCTTGATCTTCCCGAGGGCGAAGGCGCCCAGGATCAGACCGAGCGGGGGCACACAGCACACGATGCCGGTGACCAGGGAGGCGATGGCCAGGCCGCTCATCGGCGGGGCCTGCGGCGCCATCGGGTAGGGGTACCAGGGACCGCCGTGCGTCGGCTGCCCCGGATAGGAGCCCGGGTGCGCCCCCGGCGCCTGGCCCGGCGTCGGCCATCCGGACCCCGGCCCCGGCTGCGGTCCCTGGGGCTGCCCGGGCGCGGGCGGCGGCGGTATCTCCACGGAAAGGGTGCTCCTCATCGGCGGTGCGAACGGTTGCGCGAATGCGCATGGTACGCGGACCGCGACGGGGCGCAGCCGGCCGGGCCGTCCCCGCGCGCACCTCGTACGGCGCAGACCGCCGGAGGCGCCGCACGGCGGCGTTCGCGCCCGGGCCGGTCTCGGGAAGCCCTCAACTACCGCTGGCGGTGGGCGTGTTGGAGCTCACGGTTACGGTCCGCGCCGGGGGCGCCGTACGCAGCAGGGCGCGGGGCGCCGATGCCGTGTCATGCAGGTCACGCAGCATCGGCTCCGCCTCCCGCGCCGCGCGCAGTCGTTCGGGGAGCAGGTCGGCGACGACCAGTTGCTCCTCCGTGCGGCTCCCCTCGGCCACGACGCGCCCGTCGGGCCCCCACACCGCGCTGCTCCCGCAGGTGCGCCAGCCGCCGGTCACGCCGATGTGGTTGGCGAGCACGGCGTAGACGGTGTTGTCGAAGGCCCGCGCCGGGAACCAGATCCGGGACTCGTGATAGCCGTTGCCCTCGCTGAACAGGGCGCCCACGACATAGGCGTGGCAACCGTCGAGCGCCGCCGCGCGGGCGTGCTCGGGGAAGCCGGAGTCGTAACAGATGCCCAGGCCGAGCCGCCAGCCGTCCACTTCGAGGGTGGCGCCCGCCGGGCCGTGTGCGTAGAGCGCCCGCTCGCTCTTGAACAGCGTCTGCTTGTCGTAGCGCCCCACGACCCCGCTCCCGTCGATGACGAAGGCGGACACCCGCAGCTCGCCGCCGACCCGCACTGCGGCCCCGACGACCGCGGTGACCCCGGCCCGCAGGCACGCGTCGGCGACCGGCTCCAGTCGGGAATCCTCCGGGTGCGCCGCGCAGCGCTCGGGATCGGCGCGGATCAGGTCCGGCTCGTACCCGCTGAGGAACTTCTCGGGGAACACCACGACCCGTACGCCCTCGTCCCCGGCGGCGCGCACCATCCGCGCCACGGTGGCCGCGTTGGTCTCGATCTCGCCCGGGGCCGCCTGGGCCTGCGCGGCGGCGATGCGGAGGGGTGTCAGGGGAAGCTGCGATCCGATCATGGACCTCGACCCTACCGCCGACCGGCCCGGCCCCCGGGTCCGAACGTGGATACGATCCCTCACGGCACGGGTAACGAGCACGGAACGCACCAAACGGAACGCACCAAGGGGGGCCCGCATGACCGGCGCTGTCATCGCCATCGCCATCGTTTTGATCGTCATCGGCGGCATCACGGCGAGCGTGGTCGCGTACTTCGGACTGCAACGTCACCGCGCCGACGCCGTCGCCATGGCCGAGTACCGCAGGCTCGCCGAGGAGGCGGTCGCCAACCAGGTGGCGCTGCGAGGGGAGTTCAGCGCGCTGCACGACCGCGTCAAGTCGGTCGAGACCCTGCTGCGCAGCGTGGACTGACCCGCGCGAGGGGGCCCGGTCCGGCGAGGACTGCCCTGGCCCGCGCCAAGGGATCGCGCGGCGGCCTCAACAGGGCGCGGGCGACGCGCAGATGCAGCCGCGCCGCCGCCACCACGCCGTAGCAGGCGTACAGGAGCAGGGCGAGACAGCAGGCGGCGGTGGCGAGCGCCGCGGGCCAGCCGGCGATCCAGAACCCGGGGGCGCCCTCGTCGGGCCCCCCGATCCATACCCCCGTGATCCAACTTCCGTCGCTCTGACGCCAGTTGAGGCTCCAGGACCACAGCGGCAGCGAGACGCCGGCCAGGAGCACCAGCCACACCACGAGCGTGACGAGGTCGAGCAGCAGCAGGAACGGGAAGAGCAGCACCAGACAGGCCAGGTCGCGGAAGGTCACCGGGTCGCCGCAGCGCGCCGCGAACTGTCCGACGAGGCCCGGCTTCACGGGGGCTCGATAGGCGTACGGGACCGGCTCGTCGACCAGCACCGCGCGGCCCCGCTCCACCTGCGCGCAGCAGCGCACGACCCATGCCGAGCCGACCGTCAGCGCCACGGTGAGGGTGAACTGGGCGAACACCACGCCGAGCACCAGGGCGGCGGCCGCCACGGCGAACAGGGCCGGGCCCGTCACCAGATAGCTGAGCAGATAGCCCGTCGCGCACCAGGGCGCGGGCGAGAGCAGCATCCGTACGGGATGGCGGTGGACGCGCAGCCGCCGGGCGGAGCTCGGCGCGCTCATCCGACGCTTCGCAGCAGGTTCTCGATGGACTTCATCCGCTCCTCCAAAGCGCCCAGCTGTCTGCCGAGCGCCTGCTGCACGAGCGGCAACTCCTCGGCCAGCTTGCGGAATTCGGCCATGGCGACCGCGTCGGCGCGGTGGCGCAGCAGCCGGAAATAGGCGACCACGCTCGCCGTGATGCCGCCCACGACGAGCAGCGTGATGGAGATGGTGATGACGGCGCCGGTCATGCCGCGCCCCCCTTCTTCCTGGTGGCGGGCCCTTCCCTGACGGCACCCCCGAGCCTGTAAGCCGAGACTTACACATGGCCGCCCGTGCGGTCAAGGCTGGATCCCACCGGTCCGGCGCGCCCGCGGCTCCGAGGCCCCCAGCCCTCAACTCCCCCAGCGCACAAGGGAAGAACGGGCACGCGCGCGCCCGCACGAGGGCCGCACGAGGCCCGACCGAGCGCTCACACGAGGGCCGCTTCACGGCAGTTGACGGCCCGCCAAGTCACATGTAACTCTCGACTTACACCCGTCGGAGAGCAGTGACTTCTGTAAGGAGCTGGGTCAGTGAAGAGACAGCCAATCACCGTGAGGGTGGCGAGCTGGAGCGCCCGGCATCCGGGACGGGCCATCGCCGGGTGGTTCGTGTTCGTCGCCCTGTGCCTCGCCATCGGCGGCGCGGTCGGCACGGTCGACGCCGGCGACAAGGACTACTGGGTCGGCGAGGCGGGCCGGGCCGAGGCCATCGCCGCGGAGGGCAACCTCCAGCACAGGCCCGCCGAACGGATCATGATCACCGAGAAGTCCGGCGCGGAACCCGGGGCGAACGCGGTGAGCGCCGCGCGGGACGTGGTGGAGCGGATGCGGCGGCTGCCCGAGGTCGACCACGTCGCGGCCCCGGTGCGCTCGGCCGACGGCACGATGCTCATGGTCGAAGTGGCCATGAAAGCCAAGCGACTTGAGGCCCAGCGGCACATCCAGCCGCTGCTCGACCAGAGCGTCGAGGTCCAGCGGAAGAACCCGGATCTGAAGGTCGAGGAGTCCGGCGACGCCTCGGTCTCCAAGGGGCTCGACACCTCGCGCGGCGACGACCTCGCGGCGTCGGAGAAGATCACCTTCCCCATCACCCTGATCACCCTGCTGGTCGTGTTCGGCTCACTGATCATGGTCGGGGTGCCGCTGCTGCTCGCGGTCTCCTCGATCGGCGCCGCCATGGGCCTGTCTCAGCTGATCTCGCACCTGGTGCCCGACGCGGGGGTCGGCAAGAGCGTCATCCTGCTGATCGGCATGGCGGTCGGGGTCGACTACACGCTCTTCTACCTCAAGCGGGAGCGCGACGAACGCGCCAGGGCGCAGGGCAGGCTGAGCCCCGAGGCCCTGGTGGGGATCGCCGCCGCGGCCTCGGGCCGGGCGATCGCCGTCTCGGGCCTCGCGGTGGCCCTGTCCACCGCCACCCTCTTCCTCGCCACCGACATCATCTTCACCTCGCTGGCCGTCTCGACCATCGTGGTCGTTCTGGTCGCCGTCCTCAGCTCCATGACCGCGCTGCCCGCCCTGCTCGTCCTGATCGGCCGCCGCCTGGACCGCAAGGCGTCCCGGGCGGCGCGGCGCGGCAGGCCCGCCGGGCGGCGGGCGCGGGGCGGGACGGGCCGGGTGTGGACCGCTCTGCTCCGCCCGGCCAAGAACCGCCCGGTGGCCACCCTGGTCATCTCGGTGCTGGCCATGGCGGGCCTCGCGGTCCCCGCGCTCGGCATGCACCTGCGGGTCCTGAACCTGGCCACCCACTCCCGGGCCATCCCGGAGTTGAAGACCTACGACCGTCTCAACGCGGCCTTCCCCGACCTGCTGGCCGAGCACTGGGTGATGGTGCGCGACAACAACCCCGGTGAGCGGAGCGAAGTACGGACGGCCCTGAACGAGCTGGCCGCCAAGGCGCAGGCCGACCCGATGTTCGCCAAGAAGCCGCCCCGCGTCGAGACCACCCCCGACGGCCGGATCAGCGTCATGACCCTGTCCGTGCCGTTCAGTCTGAACTCGTCCCAGGCGCACGACTCTCTGACGGAACTGCGCCGCGGCTATCTGCCCCAGACGCTCGGGAAGGTGCCGGGCGCCGAGTTCGCGGTCAGCGGTCCGGTCGCCCAGGACGCCGACTACCTCGCCCATCAGAACGACAAGCTGCCCGTCGTCGTCGGGTTCCTGCTCCTGCTGACCTTCGCTCTGACCCTGTTCGTCTTCGGCTCGGCCACCATCGCGGCGCTCGGCGTCCTGCTCAACCTGCTGTCCGTCGGCGCCTCGTTCGGTTTGGTCGTCGTCTTCTTCCAATGGGGCCTGGCGTCCACGGTGTTCGGCTTCGAGGACAGCGCCACGCACGCGATCGGATCCCGGGTCCCGCTGTTCCTCTTCGTGATCCTCTTCGGGCTTTCGATGGACTACCAGGTCTTCGTCGTCAGCCGCATCAAGGAAGCGGCGCTGCGCGGGGTGCCCACCCGGCAGGCGGTGATCGACGGCATCGGGCACTCGGCCAAGGTGGTCACCAGTGCGGCGGTCGTCATGGTGACGGTGTTCGCGAGCTTCATGTTCCTGCACCTGGCCGAGATGAAGCAGATCGGCTTCAGCCTCGCGGTGGCGGTGCTCCTGGACGCGTTCGTCATCCGCGTCATGATCCTGCCCGCCGCCCTGATGCTGCTCGGCGACGCCAGCTGGTGGCCCTCGCGCGCGGTGCGCCGCGCCCAGCGGGACGCCCGCCCCGCGCCGGCCGGCCCCGCGCCGGCCCCGACCTACCACTGACCGCCCCCACCCCGGGTGCCGGCCCCCCGCACGGACGCCGGACCGGACACCCCCGGCCCGGCGCCCGCCCTTTTCCCGCACTGCGCCTGTAGGTCATGACGTACGTTTGACAGCCGTTCATGCCATGGGAAAGTCTCGGCCTACAGGTTTCCAGGACGCTAGAGGTGGGCCATGACCAGCGAGGAGCTACTGGCCGTACTGGCCGCGGTCGGCCACGCCCAGCGGCTGCGCGTCATCGCCGAGCTCTCCGAGGGCCGCATGTACGTCAGCGAACTGGCCCGCCGCCTCGGCATGTCACGCCCCCTGCTCTACATGCACCTGGAACGCCTGGAGAAGGCCGGCCTCGTGCTCGGCAGCCTGGAGCTCTCCGAGGACGGCAAGGCGCTGAAGTACTTCGAACTGGCCCCGTTCGACCTGCGCGTGAACGTAGCCACGATTCTGGCGGCCGTGGCCGAGGACACCGAGCAAACCCCACCGGCGGAGCCGGCCCCGGACACGGATCCCGCCCCTGCGCCCGCTCCGAAGAAGAAGCGCGCCTGAGGGATCGCCCGTCAGACGCGGCCCGGGCGGACGACCCGGGGATGTCGTCCACCTTGGCGCGGCGCGCCGGCAGGCAGGGGTCGGTGACGGGAACGACGGCGGCAGCAGCGGCTGTGACAGGACTGTCAGTGGCAACTGCTCTCATGACACCCATGAGCACCGTCCACGAACTCGCCGCCCTCCTGCCGGACCCCGTCGAACTGCGCGCCCACATGCGCGCGTTGGCGGCGCTGGACGCCGCGGTCAGCGACCACCCGCAGTCCTGTTGCTACACCTTCACCGCCTGGGGCCCCGGGCAAGAGGCGGCTCTGATGGAGAGCGGGTCGGGGAACGACTTCTCCATCCACTTCACGCCGGCCGGCGTGCTCATACGGGGCTTCGACCACGAGTCGAGGATGAGCCCGTACGCGACGGACGACGAGCGCGTCTGGCCCGGCGTCATCGACGAGGTGCCGGCCGCCCTGCGCCCGCTCCTGTACGACCCCGCGTTCTACGACGCCGGCATCGACGCCCCGAGCGTCACCGTCTGCATCTGGCGGGAACCCGGCGACACCGCCTGGCGCACCGGCTCGGCCATCGCCTTCCCGCCCGACACCCCGGACCCCGACGGCTCGGGCTACCTCTTCCACCTCCTGGCGGACCGCTCCCCCGAAGCCGCGCGGGCCCATTTCGAGGACTACTACGAGCGCCCCATCCCCCTGTCAGCCGTCCGCCACATCTTCACCGGCGCCCCCCTCACCCCGGAGATCACGTCGGTCCTCAACCCGGCCGACGCGCCCGGAACCACGACAGGCTGATCGTCAGAACGCCGGGAACGCCCACCCCGACGGGTGGAACGGCGCGCAGTCGCCGTGGAAGGCGCGGGAGGTGGTCGTGACCGCGCCCGGGCGCAGTTCCTCGACCCGGCCCGCCGCGGCCAACGACGCCAGCGTGGTGCCGCCCAGATAGGCCGCGCCGAGTTCGGCGGCGGTCACGCGCAGGTCGGCCCGGGCCCGGGTGCGTTCACACGTGACGGTGTCGCCGTCGGCCGTCAGGCGGTGGCGGCCGACGTTCCAGGGGCAGAACGTGTCCCGCACCTCCACAACGACGTCAAGCCCGGTCGCGTAGCGGCGTGCGCTCAACGCCCGGCCGATGTCCACCAGCCGGACCCAGAGGTTGTCCATCAGCGTGGTGCGGGCCGCGCGCGGATCGGCCAGCAGGTGCGTGAGCGGTTCGTCGACCGCGCCGTCGTAGGCCAGCTCGGTGTGGCCGTCGAGTTCGATGAGGAAGCGCCAGAGAGCGGCGTACGACTGCCGGGAGGTGGCCGCGACCTCTATGACCCGCACCAGGTCCGGCATGGAGCGGTAGAGGGCGTATCCGGTGGCCTCACCGCTGGGCTCCCGATGGACGGCGTACCGCAGAGCCGTACCTCCTTCGCGTGCGCCCTCACCGTCCGCGAGCCGCGCCTGCCAGTACTTCTCGGTCCGGTCGACCCAGCCGACCGCGCCTTCGCGCGCCCGCTCGTAGATCTTCTCCAGGAGCGGACGGGCGTCCTCGCGGCCGAGCAGACGGATGGTCCCCTCGCCCGGATCGGTGCCGGGGCGCAGCGCCATGAACCGCTTGTCGCCGCGGATCTGGGCCACGTGGCTGGCCACGCCGTACCCGAACCGGCCGTAGATCGTGGCCTGGGCGGCGTTGAGCGCGGCGATCGGCTCGCCGCCCGCCTCGTGCAGGCCGGTGAGCTGTTCGCGCATCATCGCGGTGAGGATGCCGCGCCGCCGGTGGGTGGGCAGCACCGCGACCAGCGTGATGCCGGCGACGGGCGCGGCCCCGCCGGGGACCGTCAGGAGGCGTCCGTAGATCGAGGCGCCCCCGACGATCTCCGGGCCGTCGAAGGCGGCGATCGTACGGCCGGGTTCGAGGGAGCGGGCGGCGCCTCGCAGTCCGCCCTCCCGCCAGTCCTGGCCGTAGGTCGTGGTGACCATGCGGGCCCATGCGTCGATCTCGTGGGCGGTGATGGTGCGCAGCGGGTAGGTCGTCGTCATGTGCCGAGCGTCGCGGGATGAACAGGCACGGCGCGTCGGGCGATCTCTCTATTTATATGCAGCATTTATATGCTGGCGCGGTGGTGACGTGGCGTGTGGTCAGTCCGGTGTTCGTCGGCAGGGACGAGGAGTTGTCGGCGCTGAGGGCGGCCCTGGACACGGCCGTCGAGCGGGGCCCGGGGGTGGCGCTTGTGACCGGGGACGCCGGGATCGGCAAGTCCCGGCTGCTCGCCGAGTTCGCGCTCTCGCTCGGCCCCGGCGTGCGGGTGGTCGGCGGCGCGTGCGCGGAGCTGGGCCGCGACGGCCTGCCGTACGCGCCGTTCGTGACGATCCTGCGGACCCTGATCCGGATCGAGGGCGTGACGCCGGGGCCGTGCCGCAGGCTGGCCCGCTGGTTCCCCGAACTCGGCAAGGCGGCCGAGGACACCGAGGGCGGCAAGCACCAGCTGTACGAGGAGGTGCTGATGCTGGTCGAACGAGCCGCCGCCCACCAGCCGCTCGTCCTCACGATCGAGGACCTGCACTGGGCGGACGCCGCCACCAGTGAACTCCTCGGATTCCTCGTACGGAACCTGAGTGCGGCCGGGGTGCTCCTCGTGATCACCTGCCGCCCGCCGGAGACCGGAGCACTGCTCTCGGAACTCATCCGCCGCCCGGGCACCACCCGGCTGCGCCTGGACCGTCTCGACGCACGGGACGTGGGCCGCCAACTGGCCGCCATCCTCGGCACCGAACCGGATCCGGCCACCGTCGGCCGCGTCCATGAACGCAGTGACGGCAACCCGCTGTTCGTCGAGGCGCTGGCCCGGTCAGGTGAGCGGACCCCGGACAGCGCCCGCGACCTCCTCTTGAACGGCCCGCGCTCGCTGCCGGGCCCCGCTCGCGAACTGCTGCGCGTCGCCTCGGTGTCGGGCGGGCACCTCCCGCACCGTCTGCTGGCCGAGGTGACCGGACACGACGGGGCCGAACTGGACGCCGTGCTGCGGGAGTTGATCGACAAGAGCCTGCTGGTCATGTCCGGCGACGGCTACGCGTTCCGCCACGCCCTGATCCGGGACGCGGTGTACGAGGACCTGCTGCCCGGCGAGCGGGCCCGGCTGCACGCGCGCTATGCCCAGGCGCTGCGCGCGCACGGCGCCCCGGCGGAACTGGCCGCCCACGCCCGGGCAGCCGGTGACCGCGCCCTGGCCCTGTCGGCCACCCACCTGGCCGCCGGCCAGGCCCACCGGTCCTACGCCTACGCCGAACAAGTACGCCTGCTCGGCGTGGTCCTCGACCTCTGGGACCCGGAAGTCCAGCTGGGCGCCGACCGGATCGACGTACTGACGGACGCCGCCGAGGCGTGCATGCTCAGCGGCGACTACGCCCTCGGCATCGAGTACGCCGACGCCGCGCTCGCCGCCGTGGACGAGCGGCACGAGCCCGAGCGGACCGCCCTGCTTCTCGAACACCGTGGCAGGCTGCGGCACCGGCTGGGTGGCACCGGGACAGCCGACTGGGAGCGCGCCCTGGACCTGCTGCCTCCCGGCGGCCTCCAGCGTGGCCGGCTGCTCGGCGTCCTGGCGATGGGGCTGCTGCCCGAGATCGAGCGGGCCCGCGCCCCGTTCGACGAGGCCCTTGCCATCGGCCGGGCCACCGGTGACGCCACGGTCACCATCCGCGGGCTCCTCGGCGTCGCATCCATGACCGGCCACCTCGCGGCGCTGACCGAAGCCCGCGCCCTCGCCGAACGGCTCGACAGCAGCGACCTGTTGATGACGGTACCGATGTACGAGGCCACGCTGCACACCAAGGCGGGCGACCACCCGCGCGCCATCGAGGCGGCCCGCGACGGGATGCGTCTCGCCCGCCGGTACGGGCTCGGCCGCAGCCGGGGCGCGGAACTCGCCCGGTACGCGGCCCGCGGCCTCATCCTGGCCGGACGCTGGGACGAGGCGGCCACCGTGCTGGCGCAGGCCCTGCGGGAGGACGCGCCCCCGCAGTCGAAGCGGGGACTGCGCACTCTCACCGGCCATCTGGCGCTGTTGCGCGGCGACTTGACGACGGCGGCCGAAGTCGCGGCGGCCTTGCGGCACTTGGACGGCGAAGACCAGCCCCCGAGCGGGAGCCTGGCCCCCCGCCACCAGCTGCTGTGTCTGCTCGCGGCCGCCCAGGGCGACATGGAGCGCGCCGACCGGTATGTGGAGCGCGCCCTGTCCGACCCGGCGCTCACCCGGGTCTTCAGCAGCGACGCCCGGCCGGTCCTGGTGGCGGGCGCCCTGGTGCAGCGGGCACGGCTGTCACCGCGCGCCGACCGCGAACTGCGGCAGCGGGTCGCGGCCCGGCAAGCCCAACTGGCCGCCGTGGACGCGGCGCTCGGTGTGGACGGAGCACTGGACTCGGCCTGGCAGACCATGCTCCGGGCACTGATCGACGACGAAGGCTGGGATCACGCGGTGGCCCGCTGGCGTGAACTGCGACAGCCCTACGAACTGGCGCTGTGCCTCTTCCACGGCGCGCGCGCCGCCCTGGCCTGCGGCGACCGGCCCGGCGCGACGACACGCCTCCACGAAGCCGCCCGGCTGTCCCATGCCCTGGGGGCCGCGCCCCTGTCCCGCCAGATCACCCGGCTCCTGCGCCCCCGGTCCGCCCAGGACGGCCTCACGGAACGCGAGCGTGAAGTGCTCCAGCTGCTCGCCGACGGCCTGACCAACCGTCGGATCGCCGCCCGCCTGCACATCTCCCCCAGCACGGCGGGCGTCCACGTCTCCCACATCCTGACCAAGCTGAACGCGGCCACCCGCACGGAGGCGGCATCCATAGCCTTCCAACAGGGCCTGGCCGCCCCACCACCCCAACCACGGCACGCCGACGGTGCGGAGCGTCCTGTGCATCCCTAAGCACGACGGGCTCGGTGGCTGGGTGGCCGGTGCCGCTGTCCGGCCGTGACCGGGGTGACCGGCGTGGCCGGGGCGACCGGGGCGACCGGGGCGACCGGGGCGACCGAACAGCCTTCCCGATCGAGGTCCAGCCAAACCACCAGGGCCACCTCGGCGCCTGTGACCAGCGCGGCCCGCGACTGCGTCACCCCGCTCACCGGTGTCGGCCGGCGGAGATCAGTGGCCGAGCCGGGACATGGCCTGCTCCGGATAGCGGCCGCCGGCCACCGCCCCGTCCGGCACCGCGCCGCGCAGCAGCGCGCACTGCTCCGCGGTCAGGGTCACGTCGGCGGCCGCCGCGTTCTCTTCCAAATAGCGCCGTTTCTTCGTACCGGGGATGGGAACGATGTCGTCGCCCTGCGCCAGCAGCCAAGCGAGGGCGGCCTGCGCGGGCGTGCAGCCGATCTCGTCGGCGGCCCGGTGCACGGCCTCGACCAGGGTCAGGTTGTGCGCCAGGTTCTCGTCGGCGAACCGGGGCCAGCGCCTGCGGTTGTCCCCGCTGCCCAGGTCGCCCACCGCCGTGATGCTGCCGGTCAGCATGGCGCGCCCGAGCGGAGAGTAGGCCACCACCGATATGCCGAGTTCCCGGCAGGTGTCCAGCATCTCGCCCTCCACCACGTCCCTGGTGAAGAGCGAGTACTCCAACTGGACCGCGCTGATGGGGTGCACGGCGTGGGCCCGGCGCAGCGTGTCGGCGCCGACCTCGCTCAGCGCGAGGTACCGGATGTCACCCGCTTTCACCAACTCGGCCATCGCGCCGACCGTTTCCTCGATGGGGGTCGCGGGGTCGCGGCGGTGCACACAGTAGAGGTCGATGTAGTCGACGCCCAGGCGGCGCAGCGACGCGTGGCAGGCGCTCCGTACGTACTCCGCCGATGTGTCCACGCGGTCCACCCGGCCGGACTCGGGGTCGTGGCGCAGCCCGAATTTCGTCGCCAGCACCACGCGGCCCCGCTCGGCGGCCCTGCGGCGCAACCAGGTGCCCAGAAGCTCCTCGTTGGCGCCGCGTCCGTACGCGTCCGCCGTGTCGAGGAAGTCGACCCCGACGTCGAGAGCGCGGTCCAGCGTGCGCCCCGACTCAGCGGCGTCCGGCACCCCGTAGGCGACGGACATGCCCATGCAGCCGAGCCCCACGGCAGACACCCGTGGCCCGTGGGTGCCGAGTGTGCGGTGTTTCACGGAGAACTCCTTCTGAACGCCGGACAGTTCCAGCGACCCGACCCACGCAAGGCGGCCGCGCCACCTCCGCACCGTAGCCGCCGGCCACTCCCACCCACCCAGGCCTCGACGACGGAACCCCCACGACACCGCCGCGACCTACGAACCCGCGCCTTCCCACGTCGGTGAGTGAGTAACCGAACCGTCCTCCACCCCGAGGCACAGGCCGAGCCTCGGAAGATCCCTCACAACATGCACTGCGCACCCTGGCCAAGCCGACCGAACCGGAGACCAACCCCCTCGCTTCAACACCACCGCGCCGCCTGCGCGTCGGCGACTACCGCGTCGTCTACACGATCGACAACGGGGAGCTGGTGGTCCGGGTTGTTCACGTGGGACACCGGCCCCCGTGTACAAGTGCCAATGGCCGCTGACTCCACGCCAGAATGTCCAGCACTACCCGGCACGGTGATGACGAAGGGGCCGGACTCGATGGAGCCCTACCCCTTCTGGCCTGCCTGTTTGCCGCGTCAGCGACGTGGTGCCATTCCACCCGCTCAGACGTTGAAGCGGCATCACTGATCAGTAGCGATACCGGGCGGCGAGGATGACGATCTTTTTGTCCGTCACCAGATAGACGAAGCGGTGCTCGTCGTCGATCCGTCGCGACCAGGCCCCCGGCAGGTGATACCTCAGCGGCTCCGGCTTGCCGATGCCAGTACAGGGGTTACGCCTGACGTCCTCGATGAGCTTGTTGATCCGGCAGAGCGTCTTGCGGTCATCCTTGAGCCAGGACGTGTAGTCCTCCCAGCCCTGATCCTCGAAGACAAGCCTCACGCGGCACCCGCACCTGCGTCCGCCGACTCGGGATCGATCAGCTCACGCTCCGACACGTTGATGTGTGACAGGGCGTTCTCATACGCCTTGAGCAGCCGCCGGGCGTTCGCCGGCGAGCGCAGCAGGTAGGAGCCCTCGCGCAGCGCCGCGTAGTCTTCGGCCGCTGCAAGCACGGCATTGCCATGCTTGGAGACGATCTCGATGGCCCCATGGTTCCCGTTGACCTTCTTGATCAACGGGAACAGTCCCCTTACGGGCTTCGCTCGCGCTTATCGACATGGCCCGACCCTCCCTCATGACGTACCAATTTTGGTCCCATCCGCGAGGGCACATGGCCGATGGCCCATCAGCTGACCCGGTACGCATCCAGCACGTATCCAGCACGGTGCGAGTTCATCCGGCGCGAGCGATGGACCCGCCTGGACTCCAGCCATTGTGTACACATGGGACACTTGGTAGCCTTGAGCGCATGACGCAGCCACTGCCCATAGAGTCCATCCGTGACGTCCGGGCACACCTGGCCGAGGTTGTGGAGCGCGCCGATCGCGACGACGTACCCACAGTGATCACGCGCCGGGGCAAAGAAGTCGCCGCCGTGGTCTCCATCGAGGTGCTGCGCAAGTACCAGGAATGGGAAGAGCGCGAGATCAACCGGATCATCGACGAGCGCATGGCCAACCCGGTACCCGGCATCCCGATCGAGGACATCATGAGGGAGACGCTGGCGCGCGGTGAGTGAGTACCGAACCGTCTTCCGACCCGAAGCTCAGACAGAGCTGCGCAAAATCCCCCGCGACATGGCGCTCCGCATCCTGGCCAAGCTGACCGAGCTGGAGACCGACCCCCTCGGCTTCAACACCACTGCACTCGTGTCCCAGCCCGAGCGACGCCGCCTGCGCGTCGGCGACTACCGCGTCGTCTACACGATCGACAACGGGGAGCTGGTGGTCTGGGTTGTTCACGTGGGACACCGGTCCACCGTTTACGAGACCTGATCGCCGCTGACTGGCTGTCAGAAATCGAGACCCATCCGGCACGGTGACGGCGAAGGGGGCTGACTCGATGGAGTCCACCCCCTCCTGACCTGCATGTTTGCCACGTCAGCGACGTGATGCCACTTCACCCCGCTCAGACGTTGAAGCGGAACGTCCCCAACACCGCTCCCACCTGCGGAAACGTCATCTCGGACGGGTCAAGTCAGCACAGAATCAGCAAGAGCGGCAGAG
Source organism: Streptomyces sp. NPDC006711 (assembly GCF_042869775.1). Classification (NCBI taxonomy): domain Bacteria; kingdom Bacillati; phylum Actinomycetota; class Actinomycetes; order Kitasatosporales; family Streptomycetaceae; genus Streptomyces; species Streptomyces sp. NPDC006711. Next base: position 115,380 of record NZ_JBIAGO010000018.1, on the reverse strand, counting down.
GCTTCGACGGGCGGGGGCGGGAGGGTGGCTCCACCGTCCGCGATCTCGTGGCCCGGACCTCCCCGAGTCGCTACGGTTGAGCCATGACCGCACTGCCCGACTGGATGCGCCCGCCTCGCGCGGAAGGCTGGCACGCGGAGGACTTGGACGACCTCCCGGAAGCACCGCGCCACACCGAGCTGATCGACGGAGCCCTCGTATTCATGAGGTCCCCGCAACGGTGGTGGCACAGCCATCTCGTCACGAGGCTCACCGTGTCCCTCATGGGGCAGGCGCCGCCCAACGTAAGAGTGGGGCGGGAGATGACCATCAAGCTCGATCAACGCAATCGGCCCGAGCCGGATCTGTTGGTGACGACGGCCGACTTCGACGGTGACCGCACCTGGTTCGCACCGGATGAAGTACGACTCGCCGTCGAGGTGGTCTCTCCCGAATCCGCCCACCGGGACCGCACGGTAAAGCTCCACAAGTACGCAGAGGCCGGCATCCCGCACTACTGGCGCATTGAGGACGAGGACAGAGCACTCATCGTCCACGTCTACGAACTGGACGAGCCGACCGCCACCTATGTCCCCGTCGGCATCTTCAGGGGCTCGCTCCGTCGTCCGGTCCCGTTCGAGATCAATCTCGACCTGCTGAAGCTCGCTCCGCCTCCCCGCGGATGAGTCAGCACCAGGCCGCAGGGAACCCCGACATCTCCCCCAGGCAGGGGCAGACACCGAAAGCCGTAGGCGCCCCAAGGCCCCGGTTCGTTCCCTCACCCGAGGCGAATGAACCGGGGTTCTCCGGTGTGGGAGGGGGCTCAAATACCCAGCACCAAATCAGCACCGGAAAAAACCAGGGGCCCGCCCCAAAGGAGGCAGACCCCTTCTGACCTGCGTGTTTGCAGCATCAACGACGTGGTGCGATGTCACCCACTACACGTTGAACCGGAACTCCACCACATCCCCGTCCTGCATCACATACTCCTTGCCCTCCATCCGCGCCTTGCCGCGCGAGCGGGCCTCCGCTACTGAGCCCGCAGCGATCAGGTCGTCGAAGGAGATGACTTCGGCCTTGATGAAGCCCTTCTGGAAGTCGGTGTGGATGACACCGGCCGCCTCGGGGGCCGTGGCGCCCTGGGGGATGGTCCAGGCGCGGGTTTCCTTCGGGCCGGCCGTCAGGTAGGTCTGGAGGCCCAGGGTGGCGAAGCCGACGCGGCCCAGGGTGGCGAGGCCGGGCTCTTCCTGGCCCATGGACTGGAGGAGTTCAAGGGCCTCGTCGTCGTCCAGCTCGATCAGCTCGGACTCGATCTTCGCGTTGAGGAAGATCGCCTCCGCCGGGGCGACCAGTGCGCGCTGCTCGTTCTTGAAGTCCTCGTCGACCAGTTCGTCCTCGTCGACGTTGAAGACGTACAGGAACGGCTTCGTGGTCAGCAGGTGCAGCTCGTGCAGCAGATCGCCCTGCTCCGTGCCCTTGGTGATGCCCGCCGAGAACAGCGTCTCGCCGGACTCCAGGATCTTCTGGGCCTTCTCGACCGCCGCCAGGACCGCGATCTTCTCCTTCTGGAGGCGGGACTCCTTCGTGAGGCGCGGCACCGCCTTCTCCACGGACTGGAGGTCCGCGAGGATCAGCTCGGTGTTGATCGTCTCGATGTCGTCCTTGGGGGACACCTTGCCGTCGACGTGGACGACGTTCTCGTCCTTGAACGCGCGGATGACCTGGCAGATCGCGTCCGACTCGCGGATGTTCGCCAGGAACTTGTTGCCCAGGCCCTCGCCCTCGCTCGCGCCGCGCACGATGCCGGCGATGTCGACGAAGTCGACCGTGGCGGGCAGGATCCGCTGGGAGTTGAAGACCTCGGCCAGCTTGGCTAGGCGGGCGTCCGGGACGCCGACGACGCCGACGTTCGGCTCGATGGTGGCGAACGGGTAGTTGGCCGCCAGTACGTCGTTCTTGGTCAGGGCGTTGAACAGGGTCGACTTGCCGACATTCGGCAGACCGACGATTCCGATCGTGAGCGACACGTGGCGACTTCCCGGTACGAGGGCGGTGGACGGTCCGAGAGTGGACCGTCCACCAGTTTACGGGCGCGCCGTCCCACCCGTGACGGCCCGGGCCACCGCCCCCGTTCCGGTCGGGGCGCCCAGCTGCCCCCGTTCCGGCCAGGGCGCAACCCCCGCCCCCGCCCGGCCCCCCGACCACCGCCCCCGCGTCGAACGTGGGGGCAAGGTCGGCCAAAGGGCGTGTCCAATGGGTGGTTCCTCCCCCGGGGAGACCTACGTTGGTGCGGTGGAGCAATACAGGACACGCACCCCGCAGCGCGCACAGCGACCCCGGACATCGGCGCCGGCCGCCCCCCGGGCGCCACTCGCCGGCGCCGCCGGGCGCACCCGGCCGGTGCCGCCCGTCGTCCTCGCCCTGCGCAGACTGCCGTCCCCCCGGCTCACCGGACTCGGCGGCGGGCTCTTCGCCGCGGCCCTGATGTTCGCGTTCGCCGGGCTCGACTGGCTGCTCCTCGACGCCTCACCCGTGGTGTACGGCGTGCTGTTCCTGCTGGTCAGCGCCGTCACCGCGCTCTGGGTGCGCCCCGCCGACGTGGTGACCGCGCCCATTTGCGTCCCCATCGCCTTCGCCGTCGGGATCATCCCGATCGCCGGCGGCACCGGCGGCTTCGGCGGTCAGACGCTGGCCGTGGTCACCGCGCTCGCCCTCCACGCGGGCTGGCTCTACGCCGGAACGCTCGTGGCCGGCGTCATCGCCACCGTACGCAAGCTCCGGCAGATGGGGCGCCGACGCGGCCTCAAGAACGCCGCCACCCCCAAAAACCCCGGCCGGCGGTAGGCAGTAGGAGTAGGCAGTAGGAGTAGGCAGTGGGCCAGTAGGCAGCGGGGCCAGTAGGCAGCCGGCCAGTAGGCAGCGGGAAAGCGGGCCGGGCCCGCTTTCACAGCGTCACCCCTGCGCCGTCACCCCTGCGCCCTCACCTCTCCGCCGCCACCATCGCCGCCCCCACGATCCCCGCGTTGTTCTCCAGCTGCGCCGGCACGATCTCGGCCGTGATGCCCTCGATCAGCGGCAGGAACTTCTCGGCCTTGCGGCTCACACCGCCGCCGATGATGAACAGCTCGGGCGAGAACAGCATCTCCACATGCGCCAGGTACTTCTGGACCCGGCGCGCCCAGTGCGACCAGCTCAGGTCCTCGTCCTCCTTGACCTTGGTCGAGGCGTGCTTCTCCGCCTCGTGGCCGTGGAGTTCCAGATGGCCGAGCTCGGTGTTGGGGACCAGGCGGCCGTCCACGAACAGCGCGCTGCCGATGCCCGTACCGAAGGTCAGCAGTATCACCGTGCCCCGGCGGCCGCGCCCCGCGCCGAAGTGCATCTCGGCCACGCCCGCCGCGTCCGCGTCGTTCACGACGGTGACCGGCATGCCCCCGAGCCGGTCGGCCACCAGACGGGCGGCGTCCACACCCACCCACTCCTCGGCCACGTTCGCGGCGGTCCGTACGGTGTTCGCGGCGATCACCCCCGGAAACGTCATCCCGACCGGGCCCGACCAGCCGAAGTGGCCGACCACCTCCGCGATGCCGTCCGCGACGGCATCGGGCGTCGCGGGATGCGGGGTCAGCACCTTGTGGCGTTCCTGTGCCACATCTCCGCGCGCCAGGTCGACCGGGGCACCCTTGATGCCCGTTCCGCCGACGTCCACTCCGAACACGTTCCTCATGGCGTTCATGAGTCCCACCGTACGGGTGGGCGGGCCTTACGGGTGGAAGGGGCGGACCGGTGGCGTCACTCGCCCGCGAGCTCGGCCGCTTCGGCGCGCAGGTCGCGGCGGAGCTCCTTGGGGAGCGAGAAGGTGATCGACTCGTCGGCCGTCTTCACGGTCTCCACGTCGCCGTAGCCGCGCTGGGCCAGCCATTCCAGGACACCGTCCACCAGCACGTCCGGCACGGAGGCGCCCGAGGTCAGGCCGACCGTGGTGACGCCTTCCAGCCACGCCTCGTCGATCTCGTCCGCGAAGTCCACCAGGTGGGCGGCGGGTGCGCCCGCGTCGAGGGCGACCTCGACCATGCGGATCGAGTTCGAGGAGTTCTTGGAGCCGACGACGATGACAAGCTCCGCGTCCTCGGCGAGCTTCTTCACCGCGACCTGGCGGTTCTGCGTGGCGTAGCAGATGTCGTCGCTGGGCGGCGAGAGCAGGTTGGGGAACTTGTTCTTGAGGGCGCCGACCGTCTCCATCGTCTCGTCGACGGAGAGCGTGGTCTGCGAGAGCCACACGACCTTCGACTCGTCGCGCACCTCGACGTTCGCCACGTCGTCCGGGCCGTCGACCAGGGTGATGTGGTCGGGGGCCTCGCCGGAGGTGCCGATGACCTCCTCGTGGCCCTCGTGGCCGATCAGGAGGATGTCGTAGTCCTCCTTCGCGTACCGCACGGCTTCCTTGTGGACCTTGGTCACCAGCGGGCACGTGGCGTCGATGGTCGCCAGCTTGCGCTCGGCGGCCTCCGCGTGGACGGTCGGGGCCACGCCGTGGGCGGAGAACATCACGATGGAGCCCTCCGGCACCTCCGCCGTCCGCTCGACGAAGATCGCGCCCTTCTTCTCCAGCGTCTGCACCACGTACTTGTTGTGGACGATCTCGTGCCGGACGTAGATGGGCGCCCCGTACTGCTCCAGAGCCTTCTCCACGGCGATCACGGCACGGTCCACGCCCGCGCAGTAGCCACGGGGAGCGGCGAGCAGGACCCGCTTGTCACTGTGGCGCGCGGCGCCTCCACTGGGGGCGGTGGCGGGCGACGGGTGGGCGGTAGCAGTCATGCCGTCCATGGTAGGGGCTCACACCGACAGCCCGGCCGGACCCGCCGCCCACCCTCCCGCTCGACCGGCCCGCTCGACCGGGCCGCCCGGCGGGCCGAAGGCCGCGGGTCCGGTGAGACTGGCCGCATGAGCGGCGTACACGAGGAGCGCGAGCGGCACGGAGGGCACGGGGAAGAAGGTGGGCCGGGCGCGCCGGGCCGCGCGGGGTACGGGGCCGACCCGGGTCCCGGGGCGGAGGGGGCCGGGCAGCTGCGGCGGAGTCTGGGCTTCCGGGACCTGGTGGTCTACGGGCTCCTCTTCATCGCGCCCATGGCTCCCGTCGGCATCTTCGGCACCCTGGACGCCAAGTCGCACGGCGCGGTCGCGCTGGTTTATCTGGTGGCCACGATCGCCATGGGCTTCACCGCGTTCAGCTACGCCCAGATGGTGCGGGTCGTGCCGCTGGCCGGGTCGGTGTTCGCCTACGCGCGCAAGGCGCTCGGCGAGGGGCCGGGTTTCATCGCCGGGTGGATGGCGATGCTCGACTACCTGCTCATCCCGGCCGTCGCCTACCTCTTCTCCGGCATCGCGATGAACTCCCTGGTCCCGTCCGTGTCGCGGTGGGTGTGGACGGCGGTGGCGGTGGTGATCACCACCCTGCTCAACCTGTGGGGCGTACGCGCCGCCGCCCGCGTCGGCTTCGCGGTGCTCGCCCTGGAGATCGTGGTGCTGCTCGTCTTCGTGGTGTCGGCGGTGGTGGTGCTCGTACGGGACGGGGCGCACCGGGGCTGGCTCTCGCCGCTGAGCGGGGACGCCGGGTTCTCCCTGGGCGCGGTCCTCGGCGCGGTGTCCGTCGCGGTCCTGTCCTACCTCGGCTTCGACGCGATCGCGACGTTCGCCGAGGAGGTGACCGGGGGTTCGGCCAAGGTGGCGCGCGCGGTGCTGTTCTGCCTGGTGCTCGCCGGGTCCCTGTTCATCGTGCAGTCCTACCTGGCGGCGCTGCTCGAACCCCTGTCGTCGGCGCGGCTCGCGGCCGACCCGGTCAAGCAGGGCTCGGCGTTCTACGACACGGTGGAGGCGTCGGTGGGCGGCTGGCTGCACACCCTGGTGGCGGTCAGCAAGGCGATCGGGGCGGCGTTCGCGGCGCTCGCCGGGCAGGCCGCGGCCGGCCGGCTCGTCTTCGCGATGGCCCGCGACCGCCGGCTGCCGCGCGCCCTGTCGCGCACCGGCGCCGGGGTGCCGCGCCCCGCGCTGCTGCTCGCCGCGGTGGTCACGCTGGTCGCCGCGGTGTGGGCGGCCCGGCGCGACGACGGCATGGACCACCTCGTCTCGGTCGTGGACATGGGCGCGCTGACCGCGTTCTTCCTGCTGCACGTCTCCGTCGTCGTCTGGTACGCGGTACGCCGCATGGAGGGCGCGCCCAACTGGCTGAGCCACGTGGTGGTCCCGGCGCTCGGCGCGGCCGTGATCGTCGCGGTGATCTGGGAGGCGACGGCGACCGCGCAGCTGGTCGGGCTCGGGTGGCTGGCGGTGGGTCTTGTGGTGCTCGCCATGCAGGGGGGCCGGCGTCCGGGCCCCGACGCGGAGCCGCCGGGCCCTGACGCGGAGCCGCCGGGGTCCGGCGGGACTGTCGGTGGCGCGGGCTAGCCTGCGTACATGGCTCTGAATACGAGTGCGGACGCGCCGCTCCCCGTCGGCGAGGTGTCGCGCCTCATCGGGGGGTGGATCAACCGTCTCGGGGCGGTCTGGGTGGAGGGGCAGATCACCCAGCTCTCGCGGCGGCCCGGCGCGGGCGTGGTCTTCATGACGCTGCGCGATCCCTCACACGACATCTCCGTGGGCGTCACGTGCTACCGCCAGGTCTTCGACGCGGTGGCCGACGTGGTGTCCGAGGGCGCGCGCGTCGTGGTGCACGCGAAGCCCGAGTGGTACGCGCCGCGCGGCCAGCTCTCGCTGCGCGCGGTGGAGATAAAGCCGGTCGGCATCGGTGAACTGCTCGCCAGACTGGAGCAGTTGAAGCGGAGCCTGGCGTCGGAGGGCCTTTTCGCCCTGGACCGCAAGCGTCCGCTGCCCTTCCTGCCACAGCTCGTCGGCCTCGTTGTGGGACGCGCCTCGGCAGCCGAGCGGGACGTCCTGGAGAACGCGCGGCGGCGCTGGCCCGCGGTGCGCTTCGAGGTACGCAATGTGGCGGTGCAGGGCGTGCACGCGGTGCCGCAGGTCGTCCAGGCGGTACGGGAGCTCGACGAGCTGGACGACGTGGACGTGATCATCGTGGCGCGGGGCGGCGGCAGCGTGGAGGACCTGCTGCCGTTCTCGGACGAGGAGCTGGTCCGGGCGGTCGGCCGGTGCCGTACGCCGGTCGTCTCCGCGATCGGGCACGAGCCGGACGCGCCGCTGCTCGACCTGGTCGCCGATCTGCGGGCCTCCACGCCGACGGACGCCGCGAAGAAGGTCGTGCCGGACGTCGGCGAGGAGCTGGAGCGGGTACGGATGCTGCGCGACCGCGCACGCCGCCACGTCACCGGCGTCGTCGACCGCGAGGAACGGGGTCTGGCGGGGGTGCTCGGGCGGCCCTGGATGGAGCGGCCGCAGCGCATGGTGGACGACCGCGCGGAGGAGGTGGACGCGCTCCTGCACCGTGCGCGCCGGGTGCTCGGCCACCACCTGGACCGGGCCGACTCCGAGCTCTCGCACACCCACGCGCGCGTGGTGGCGCTCTCGCCGGCGGCCACGCTGGAGCGGGGGTACGCGGTGCTCCAGCGGGCCGGCGGCGAGGTGGTCCGCGCTCCCGGGGACGTCGCGTCCGGGGAGGAGCTGCGGGCCCGGGTCGCCGAGGGCGAACTGCGCGTCACTGTCGTACCGCGGACATAGGGTGGAGCGCATGGCCAAGACGACGGACGAGGCCGTGTCGGGTGACGCGGCGCTGGGGTATGAGCAGGCGCGGGACGAGCTGATCGATGTCGTGCGGCGGCTTGAGGCGGGGGGTACGACGCTGGAGGAGTCCCTGGCGCTCTGGGAGCGGGGGGAGGAGCTGGCCAAGGTGTGCCGGCGGTGGCTCGAGGGGGCGCGGGCCCGCCTCGACGCGGCCCTGGCCGACTCGCCCGAGGCCGGCTGAGGTCACCCTTGGGGTTCTGGCCCCTCCCCGCCCCTTCCCCAAACCCTCCGGGGGCGAAAAACCCTGGGGGCTCCGCCCCAGACCCCGTTCGCGCTGAAGGCGCTCGTCCTCAAACGCCGGACGGGCTGAGGCTGCCGATGCGGGCCAGCACCAACCCCGCCAGGGGCGCGGGGAACTGCGCGAGAAGCGACCACGACCCGCACCGCACGTCCGAAGCCGTTAAGGGGCGCGGGGAACTGCGCAAGTACGCACGCGCCGGTGGCCACCCCGGCACCCGGCGGCCGGCACGCCGCCTCCACCACCCCGGCCCCGGCCCCCGGGCGTGTGAGCATCGTCACCCACCCCCAGATTTAGTTGAAAGTTAACCTAACCCTGCCGTACCGTCGGAGACACCCGCTTGATCAACATTCCGGAAGGCATGACGCAGATGTCGCTCGTTCTTGACCCCGCCGCCCAGGACCTCCTCTTCCGCGAGGCCCGCACCGCCAACACGTTCACCGACGAGCCGGTGACCGATGAGCAGGTCCAGGCGATCTACGACCTGGTCAAGTACGGCCCGACCGCCTTCAACCAGTCGCCCCTGCGCATCACCCTGGTCCGCTCCCCCGAGGCCCGCGAGCGCCTTGTCCAGCACATGGCCGAGGGCAACCGCCCCAAGACCTCCGCCGCGCCGCTCGTCGCGATCCTCTCCGCCGACAACGAGTTCCACGAGGAGCTGCCGGCCCTCTTCCCGCACTTCCCGGCCGCCAAGGACGCCTTCTTCTCCGAGCGCCCGGTCCGTGAGAGCGCCGCGCTGCTGAACACCGCGCTCCAGGCCGCCTACTTCATCGTCGGCGTCCGCGCCGCCGGCCTGGCCGCGGGCCCGATGACCGGCTTCGACCCCGCCGGCGTGCAGAAGGAGTTCCTGGACGACGACCACACCCCGCTGATGGTCGTCAACATCGGCAAGCCCGGCGACGACGCCTGGTACCCGCGCAGCCCGCGCCTGGCGTACGACGACGTCGTCACCACGGTCTGATCGCAGCCTGCGCGAAGGGCCGCCGCACCCACCCGGTGCGGCGGCCCTTTCGTGTCCGGGCACACCGCCCGTGTCCGGGCACACCGCCCGTGGCGCGTCACCGAAGGATTCAGGCCGTCTTCTTCGACTCCAGCGCCCCCGCCATCGCCACCAGCTGCTCGTACGGCGCCGTGCCCGTGACCACCGTGGTGGAACCCTGGTCCTCGCGGACCAGCGCGTCGTACTTGGGGCCGTCCCAGAACGTCCAGGTCGCGCCCGCGATCTGCTGCGACTTCTCGGTCTTCGTCGCCCGCCTGCTGACCTCGGTGACGAACTTCTCCGTGGGCGCGGTCGACTGCTCGACGGCGACGTACTGGTTCTGCGGGTCGAGGAAGCCCAGGTGCCAGGCATTGTCCTTGGCGCCGTCGTACGACACCGAGGTCGCGCGCCACTTGTCCTGGTCGGGCAGGCCGACGGGGGCCGCCACCGGGTACGGGGCCGCCCTGCGCACGGTCGTGAGCTCGACCGAGTAGTTCACGGTCTTGAGCGGGGGTGCGTCCGATTCGTCGTGCGGGATGAACACATAGATCACAGCCGCCGCGATGCCGATCACCGCCAGCGACTGAAGCATGTTCCGGACTGTCTGCTTGCTGCTGCGCGTTCCTGCCACGACCCCATGTTCTCAGGTCATCCCGCCGCTCATACGTGGGCCCCTCTGCTCAATTTGTCGACGTGCCGATAGAGTCCTAGCACCCTCTTACCTTGCGGCCGTCGCCGTACAGAAAGGTGCGCTCCGATGACCGAGCATCATCTGCCGTCCGAACTCGAGGTCTCGCCCGAGGCCCCCGACCGCAACCTGGCCCTTGAGCTCGTCCGGGTCACCGAGGCCGCCGCCATGGCCGCGGGTCGCTGGGTCGGCCGCGGGGACAAGATCGGCGCGGACGGCGCCGCGGTCAACGCCATGCGGACCCTCGTCTCCACCGTCTCGATGAACGGCATCGTCGTCATCGGTGAGGGCGAGAAGGACGAAGCGCCCATGCTCTACAACGGGGAGCGCATCGGCGACGGCACCGGCGCCGAGGTCGACATCGCCGTCGACCCCATCGACGGCACCACCCTGAACGCCAAGGGCATGCCCAACGCGATCGCCGTGCTCGCCGCCGCCGACCGCGGCGCCATGTTCGACCCGTCCGCGGTCTTCTACATGGACAAGCTGGTGACGGGCCCCGAGGCGGCCGACTTCGTCGACATCAACGCCCCGGTCTCGGTCAACATCCGCCGGGTCGCCAAGGCCAAGAACTCCTCGCCCGAGGACGTCACCGTGGTCATCCTGGACCGCCCCCGCCACGAGGGCATCGTCAAGGAGATCCGGGAGACCGGCGCGCGCATCAAGTTCATCTCGGACGGCGACGTCGCCGGTTCGATCATGGCCGTGCGCGAGGGCACCGGCGTCGACCTGCTCATGGGCATCGGCGGCACCCCCGAGGGGATCATCTCGGCCTGCGCGATCAAGTGCCTGGGCGGTGTCATCCAGGGCAAGCTGTGGCCCAAGGACGAGGCCGAGCGTCAGCGCGCACTCGACGCGGGGCACGACCTGGACCGTACGCTCTCCACGGACGACCTGGTCAGCGGCGACAACGTGTTCTTCGTCGCCACCGGCATCACCGACGGCGAGCTGCTGCGCGGGGTGCGCTACCGCGCGGAGACGGCGACCACGCAGTCGCTCGTGATGCGCTCGAAGTCGGGCACCATCCGCCAGATCGACTCCACGCACCGGCTCTCCAAGCTGCGCGCGTACAGCCAGATCGACTTCGACCGGGCCAAGTGACGACACGGCGCTCCGTATGTGAATGCCTCGTACGTGAATGAAGGGGCGTCCCCGTGGTGCGGCGGGGGCGCCCCTTCACGCACGCGGAGCCGGGCGGTGCTGCGCGATGCCGGGCGGAGCCTACGCGGCGGACGCGGACTTCTTCAGTTCGACCTCGCGCCGGCGGCGGCGGGCGATGACCACCCGGCGCTCGGCCGCCGTCAGGCCGCCCCAGACACCGTACGGCTCGGGCATGAGCAGGGCGTGCTCGCGGCACTCCACCATGACCGGACAGCGGGCGCAGACGCGCTTGGCGGCCTCCTCGCGGGAGAGTCTGGCGGCCGTCGGCTCCTTGGACGGGGCGAAGAACAGACCCGCCTCGTCCCGGCGGCAGACCGCCTCCGCGTGCCACGGGCCCGCCTGATCCTCCCTGGCTGGACCACGCTGCGGCGGAACGGCGGCGACCTGCAGGGAATGATGCGGCGGATGCAGCACGGTCTACTCCTGACGACGGCTTCGCGAGCGAGCGACGATGGAAAAGTCCCTACCCGCTGTGCGCGGGCCTATGCACTGCGTTCCGACCGGCACGGCTCCGCTCGGTCGGCCCATGGCCTGAACTCGCCCTCGCCGCAAGCGCGTTGGCCGTCAAGGGTCCAGCCGCTTGCGCAGCCTCTGGTGGAGGTCGGCGATGAGCTTGCCCCGTTTCGGCTTGGCCTCGATGCTGCCGAAGACCGAGTATCCATTGATGACGACCACCGGAGCCTCCGGATCGTCGGCCTCGAGCGTGTGCACCTCGAAGTTGCCGAAGATTCCGGTGCCGCTCCCGCGCAGGCTCAGGTTTTCCGGGACCCGGACTTCCACATTGCCGAAAATCGCGGTCGCGTTGATGACGGTCAGGCGCTGCTCGAACAGCGCCTCGGTGAGGTCGATGTCGACGCTGCCGAACAGCGAGAAGACATTGGTGCGCCGGCCGACCCGCCAGCGGCCCTTGCGGGTGGAGGCGGAGAAGATCGCGACCAGGTTCTCCGCCGCGACGGGCCCGGCGCTCTCCGCCACCTCGCGCGGTGCGGGCGCGGCCACCGGCCGGGGGCGGGCGCCGCTCGCGGGCAAGTCCTTGACCAGGGGCTCCAGTTCACCGACCGTCTTGGCGCGGTAGACCGCGTCGATGCGCTCGGAGTGCTCGGCCGCGTCGAGACGCCCCTCGGCCAGCGCGTCGCGCAGGATGTCGGCGATCTTGTCCCGGTCGGCGTCCGACGCCCGCAGCGCCGAAGGCTCGGCGTGCTGGATGGGGTCGGCCTTCGCGGGCCGCGCGGGATCCGCCTTGGCGTGCTTTTCGAGGTCCACGGAGGCAGCGTACCCAAACGCGATAGATCGCGACTAGTCGCGGGGCGCCACGGGCTCGGCAACTGAGCCCTACCTCACAGAAACGGCACTCCGGGCGCGGCATACGCTGGAGGGTGCTGTGCCAATGGAGGCCCAGCAGCTGTCTGCCGAGTGAGGAATGGCCGCCCCATGCCAGAGTTTCAGTACTCCGATCTGCTCCCCCTGGGAGAGGACACCACGCCGTATCGCCTGGTGACCGCCGAGGGTGTCGCCACCTTCGAGGCCGACGGCCGTACGTTCCTCAAGGTCGACCCCCAGGCGCTGCGCACGCTCGCCGCCGAGGCGATCCACGACATTCAGCACTACCTCCGCCCGGCCCACCTCGCCCAGCTGCGCAAGATCATCGACGACCCGGAGGCCTCGGGCAACGACAAGTTCGTCGCGCTCGACCTCCTGAAGAACGCCAACATCGCCGCGGCGGGCGTCCTCCCGATGTGCCAGGACACCGGCACCGCGATCGTCATGGGCAAGCGCGGCCAGAACGTCCTGACCGAGGGCGGCGACGAGGAAGCGCTCTCCCGCGGCATCTACGACGCGTACACCAAGCTGAACCTGCGGTACTCGCAGATGGCGCCGCTGACCATGTGGGACGAGAAGAACACCGGCTCGAACCTGCCCGCGCAGATCGAGCTGTACGCGACCGACGGCGGCGCGTACAAGTTCCTCTTCATGGCCAAGGGCGGCGGCTCGGCCAACAAGTCGTTCCTCTACCAGGAGACGAAGGCCGTCCTGAACGAGGCCTCCATGATGAAGTTCCTGGAGGAGAAGATCCGCTCGCTTGGCACCGCCGCGTGCCCGCCGTACCACCTGGCGATCGTGGTGGGCGGCACCAGCGCCGAGTTCGCCTTGAAGACCGCGAAGTACGCCTCCGCGCACTACCTGGACGAGCTGCCCTCCGAGGGCTCGGAGCTCGGCCACGGCTTCCGCGACGAGGAGCTGGAGAAGAAGGTCTTCGAGCTCACCCAGAAGATCGGCATCGGCGCGCAGTTCGGCGGCAAGTACTTCTGCCACGACGTGCGCGTGGTGCGGCTGCCCCGCCACGGTGCCTCGCTGCCCGTCGCGATCGCCGTCTCCTGCTCGGCCGACCGCCAGGCCGTCGCCAAGATCACCGCCGAGGGCGTCTTCCTTGAGCAGCTGGAGACCGACCCGGCGCGCTTCCTGCCGGACACCACCGACGAGCACCTGGACGCGGGCGACGACAACGTCGTACGCGTCGACCTCAACCAGCCGATGGACGCGATCCTGGCGGAGCTCACCAAGCACCCGGTCAAGACCCGCCTCTCGCTGACCGGCCCCCTGGTCGTGGCCCGTGACATCGCGCACGCCAAGATCAAGGAGCGCCTTGACGCGGGCGAGGAGATGCCGCAGTACCTCAAGGACCACCCGGTGTACTACGCGGGTCCCGCGAAGACGCCCGAGGGGTACGCCTCTGGCTCGTTCGGCCCGACCACGGCCGGCCGGATGGACTCCTACGTCGAGCAGTTCCAGGCGGCCGGCGGCTCCAAGGTGATGCTGGCCAAGGGCAACCGGTCCAAGCAGGTCACCGACGCGTGCGCCGCACACGGCGGTTTCTACCTCGGCTCGATCGGCGGCCCGGCGGCGCGCCTGGCGCAGGACTGCATCAAGAAGGTCGAGGTCGTCGAGTACGAAGAGCTCGGCATGGAAGCGGTGTGGAAGATCGAGGTCGAGGACTTCCCGGCGTTCGTCGTCGTGGACGACAAGGGCAACGACTTCTTCCAGGCGCCGGCCGAGCCGCCGACGTTCCTGAACATCCCCGTGCGGGGCGAAGGACAGGCCTGACCGTTCCGGCTCCATCGGGAGGTGGAGCCCGAAGGCCTCCCCCCGGCCCCGCCCCCCCTTGGAATCCCGTGCGCGAATAGGGTCCAAAGCCCCTAAGGGCCCGGTGAATTGGCCGCCTATCCTGGCATGTGTCCGCAATCGCCCCGGCCGCCGCATCGGCCGGGGCGCTTCAATCACCGGGAGGGGTGGCGCAGTTGGGGTGGTTCAGCGGGCCCGGCGGGTTACTGGCGGGGCTGGACCGGACTTGGCCGCTGCGGCGCGCGAAGACGTCACCGACGGCCGCCGCGATGGTCGGCGCCGCGGGACATGTGGTCACGCCGATCCCGCGCGGCGGGTACGGCGAGGTGCTGTTCTGCGTGCGCGGACGGCCCCTGAAGTACGCGGCGCGGGCCCGCACTCCGCTGGGCTTCGGCGCGCGCGTGCGGGTGGCGGCCGCCCTTTCGCCCTCCGCCATCGAGGTGGCACACCTCGGCCCCGCCGTGGACGGCTGTCCATGACGGGGCCGGGCCGGCCTGCCGGTCAGGCGAAGCGCTGGCTCGCGGTGCCGTCACAGGGGCGCAGGGTGAGCGGGTCCTTGGCGGCGCCGAGGGTGGCGCACAGGCTGGTGGCGGCGGCCGGGCGCAGGGTGCCCGAGGCGCGCACCCACTCCTGGTTGGCCGCCCCTGAGCAGTTCCAGATGATCAGCTGGGCGCCGGCGGTGTAGTTCGCCCCCGGCACGTCCAGGCAGCGGTCCTGGGTGAGCTGGGTGTGCACCGACTTGCGGCCGTCGTCGTACCACCAGCCCTGGTTGCGTCCGCCGTGGCAGTCCCAGCCGATGACGGCCGTGCCGTTGGCGCTGCTGGAGGCGGTGACGTCGGCGCAGCTCCCGGTGGCCTCGTTCTTCAGCGGCCGGTAGGCGTCGTCCCAGGCGAGCGGGTAGAGGGTGGGGCTGCCCGTGGAGGCGGGGTCGGCGCAACCGCCTTCCTTGGCACCGGAGTTGTAGAGCTGGGTGAGGCAGGAGGCGAAGGCGCCGTGGCCCCGGTAGTTGGGGTGGAAGGACTGGCGCACGGAGTTGGCGTCCGGCAGGCCCGGCTTGGAGACGTCGATGTAGAGGCCCCTGGCCCAGGTGTCCTCCATGCAGACCTCGTGGCCGTTGAAGAGCCGCGAGTCGTCCAGGTAGGTCGCGCCGGTGGCCTCGGCGGCCTTGCGCATGCCGACCTCGAAGGCGGGCACCGCCGTGTCGCGGCCCCACACGGTGTCGGAGTCGTAGCCAAGGCCGCCGCAGACGAGCTTGCCGGGGAAGGACGGGTTGTCGTGGAAGTCGGGGCCGATGGGGCTCGGGTAGCCCATCACGACGAGCTTGTAGGAGCCGTCGGCGTACCCCGCGTCGCGCATCACGGTCTTGAGGTCGCTCACGGTCGCCTCGACCTTGGGCACCAGCGCGTCGACCCGGGCCTGCCAGCCGGGCTGGTACTTGGACTGGCACGGGCCCTGGAGCAGCAGATAGCGCTCGACGCAGTCGGTCATGACCGGGCCGAACTGGAGGTCGTCGTTGGCGCCCGCGACCAAGAGCACCATTTTGATCCGGGTGTTGCGGGCCTTGATGGCGAGGCTGTCGCTCTGCACGAGTTCGTCGGCGTACTGCTTGGTCCCGCCGATCCTGATGTTGCCGGTGTACGCCCCCGAGCAGGCCACGTTGTACGTCTCGTCGGCCGGGATGCCGGTGCGGTGGACCGCGGAGTCGGGCGAGCGGTGGCACCAGTTGTCGGGCCCGTTGGTGCCGGCCTCGTAGGTGCCGACGCCCTCGCCGGAGATCTCGCTGTCCCCCAGCGAGATCAGGCCGGTCTTCCGGTCGGCCATGGGCCGCTCGGCGGGGTCGCCGTAGAGCTGGGTGGCCTCTGCCGCCCGGATCTTCTCCAGGTCGGGCGGGAGCGGGGTGGACTGGACGGCCGGCGCGGCGGCGGCCTGCGCGGTGGCCGCGCCCGCCGCCATGCCCCCGAACGCGGCCGCCACGGCCGCGGCGGCCGCGAGCGTGCGGCGAAGTCTGTGCCTGGTGCGCGTCATGACGCCTCCTGGTGGGCCTGCGGGGTACGAGGGTCGTCTCCCGGGAGAATGCGGCCCACCGGTATTTACTGGCCGGTAGGGCGTGTTGGGAATAGGTAGAACAAGACAAGTGCTCAACTTTTTCGGAGGTTCATCACCATGAACGACAGCGAGTACCGGACCGAGCACGACTCGATGGGCGAGGTGCGGGTGCCCGCGCACGCCAAGTGGCGGGCGCAGACACAGCGGGCGGTGGAGAACTTCCCCGTCTCGGGGCAGCGTCTGGAGCGCGCCCACATCGAGGCGCTGGCCCGCGTCAAGGCGGCCGCCGCCAAGGTCAACGCCGAGCTCGGGGTGGTCGAGAAGGACATCGCGGGCGCCATCGAGGAGGCGGCGGGCGAGGTCGCCGAAGGCCGCTGGGACGAGCACTTCCCGGTCGACGTCTTCCAGACCGGATCCGGCACCTCCTCGAACATGAACATGAACGAGGTGGTGGCGACGCTGGCCACCGAGAAGCTGGGCCGCGACGTCCACCCCAACGACCATGTGAACGCCTCGCAGTCCTCCAACGACGTCTTCCCCTCCTCCATCCACATCGCCGCGACGGCCGCCGTCACCGCCGATCTGATCCCGGCCCTCGACCACTTGGCGGCCGCTCTTGAACGCAAGTCGGCCGAGTTCGCGGACGTGGTCAAGTCGGGGCGTACGCATCTGATGGACGCCACCCCCGTCACCCTGGGCCAGGAGTTCGGCGGCTACGCGGCGCAGCTGCGGTACGGCGTCGAGCGGCTGCGCTCCGCCCTGCCCCGGCTGGCCGAACTGCCCCTGGGCGGCACGGCCGTGGGCACCGGCATCAACACCCCGCACGGCTTCTCGGCGGCCGTGATCGCCGAGGTCGCGCGCACCACCGGGCTCCCGCTCACCGAGGCGCGGGACCACTTCGAGGCGCAGGGCGCGCGCGACGGCCTGGTGGAGACCAGCGGGCAGCTGCGGACCGTCGCGGTGTCGCTCACGAAGATCTCCAACGACCTGCGCTGGATGGCGTCGGGACCGCGCACGGGATTGGCCGAGATCAGTCTTCCCGACCTCCAGCCGGGCTCCTCGATCATGCCCGGAAAGGTCAATCCGGTCATTCCGGAGGCCGTCCTCATGGTCGCCGCCCAGGTGATCGGCAACGACGCGACGGTGGCCACGGCGGGCGCGGCCGGCAACTTCGAGCTCAACGTGATGCTGCCGGTGATGGCCAAGAACCTCCTGGAGTCGGTCCGGCTGCTCGCCAACGTCGCGCGGCTGCTCGCCGACCGCACGGTCGACGGGATCACCGCGCACGTGGAGCGGGCCCGCGAGTACGCCGAGTCCTCGCCGTCGGTGGTCACGCCGCTCAACAAGTACATCGGGTACGAGGAGGCCGCGAAGGTCGCCAAGAAGTCCCTGGCCGAACGGAAGACCATCCGCGAGGTCGTCCTCGAATCCGGCTACGTCGAGCGCGGCGACCTGACGGTCCAGCAGCTCGACGAAGCCCTCGACGTGCTGCGCATGACCCGCCCCTGACACACCCCTGACACGTCAGCGGCCACCCGGGCCCCCGGCCGCCCCCGTCGCGATCCCCCTCGCGGCGCGGTCTTGACCGCACTCCGTAATATCTGCACATGGCAGGCACAGGAGACGGCACCCCGCACTGGGCGCCGGGGGACCACATCCTCTGGCGCTATCTCGACCACGCTCCCGCGACGAAGGGGCGGGTCCACATCTGCCGCCCGGTCACGGTCGTCCAGGACACCGACGACCTGCTCGCGGTGTGGATGGCGCCGGGCACCCCCTGCGTACGCCCGGTCCTCGCCGACGGCCGCCCCATCCACCAGGAGCCGCTGGCCACCCGCTACACCGCCCCGCGCACCACCGAGCGCGCGCGGTGGACGGGCAGCGGGGTGCTCAAGCTGGCGCGGCCGGGCGAGCCCTGGTCGGTGTGGCTGTTCTGGGAGCGGGGCTGGCGTTTCAAGAACTGGTACGTGAACCTGGAGGAGCCGCGTGCGCGGTGGTCGCGGGGCATCGACTCCACCGACCACTTCCTCGACATCGCCGTCCACCCGGACCGCAGTTGGCGGTGGCTGGACGAAGACGAGTTCGCGCAGGCCCAGCAGGTGGGGCTGATGGACGGCGGCCAGGCGCGGCGGGTCAGGGCGGCCGGGCGGTCCGCGGTCGAGGTGATCACCGCGTGGGGCAGCCCGTTCGCGGACGGCTGGGAGGACTGGCGGCCGAATCCGCGCTGGCCCGTTCCCGCGCTCCCGGCGGACTGGGATCGCACTCCGGCGCACATGACGTCGTGAGACCCTTGATGCGCCCCCGGGGTTCAAACGTAGGATCGTCCTCCGCGGGTCGCGCGGGAGCCGGCAGCGCCAATCGGCCGTACCGGTGCAAGAATTGACCGTATGTCACCACAGGGGGGTGGAGCGTGCCCGGTGCCGACGCCGCCCGGACGAGGCCTCCCCCCACCTCGAGGACTTGGGGGAGGGTATTCAGCGTGGTGCGACCGCAGCACGCATCCTTACCCTGTCGCTGCCACTGCCGCCGCTCGCGGCAGGGCGGATGTCTCATCCCGGACGGACGGAACCCGACGCGTGACGGAGCCCCAGCCCACCTCGCACGAGAGCCGGCACAAGGAACTCGGCCGGCCCACCGAGCAGCCCCTCCCTCACGCCCTTGAGGAGCAGGGGAGGCCCCATGCCGACGACACGCCGCCCGCCGCGCGGACGGGTGCGGAGCCGTCCGGCGGGCACGCCCACGCCGGCAACGGGCAGGACCCCGCGCGCGGCCCGGCCCGAAGCCCCTCCCGGCACACCCCGCCGGGCGCCCGCGCGGCCGGCCGGAGCGCCGGCGTGACCGCCTCCGTGCCGGGCCAGCCCGGGCGCGGCGGCCGGGACGCGGCGGCCGCGGCGGCCGTGCCCGGCGTGGGCGTGGCGCCCGAGGGCGACGGCCCCGGGACGCCGGCCGGCGACGACGGCGCCGAGGCGGTGGCCCGCCGCGAGGGCGACCGGCTGCGTTTCGTGGGCGCCGCCACCCGCAGGATCGCCCGGGGCATAGACCTCGACGAGATCGTGCTCGGCCTGTGCCGCGCCACCGTGCCGACGTTCTCCGACGCCATTCTGGTCCATCTGCGCGACCCGCTCCCGGTCGGCGACGAGCGCCCGGCCACCCCGTTCGTGCTGCGTCTTCGCCGCACCGACCGGCTGCGTTTAGTCGACGAGGCGCTGAGCGAGAGCGCGGAGGCCGAGGGCCTGACCGTGCTCGGCGGCCCCGGGCCCGACCTCACCCCCGCGTCCGAACTGTGCGAGGTGCGCACCGGCGGCGAGCTGAACGAGGTCCTGCGCGGGGTGCGCCCGGTCTTCGCGGAGTCCCCTGCCGCCCGCGCGGCCCTGGCCGAACTGCTCGGCCCCGACCGCACCGTGCCCGGAGGGCGCCGGGCGATCCTCGCGCCGCTGCGCGGCCGGCGCCGGGTGATCGGCGCCGCCGTCTTCGTACGCGGCCCCGAGCGGCCCGCGTTCGAGGCCAACGACCTGCTCGTGGCGGCCCAGTTGGCCACGCACACCGCGCTCGGCATCGACAAGGCGGTGCTCTACGGACGCGAGGCGTACATCGCCGACGAGCTCCAGCGCACCATGCTGCCCGACAGCCTGCCCCAGCCCACCGGAGTGCGGCTCGCCTCGCGCTACCTCCCGGCCGCCGAGACGGCCCGGGTCGGCGGCGACTGGTACGACGCGATCCCGTTGCCCGGCAGCAGGGTCGCGCTCGTCGTCGGCGACGTCATGGGCCACTCGATGACGTCCGCCGCGATCATGGGCCAACTGCGCACCACCGCACAGACGTTGGCCGGTCTCGACCTGCCGCCCGCTGAGGTCCTGCACCACCTGGACGAGCAGGCCCAGCGGCTCGGCACCGACCGCATGGCGACCTGCCTGTACGCGGTGTACGACCCGGTCGCCCACCGCATCACCATCGCCAACGCCGGACACCCGCCGCCGGTGCTGCTCCACCTCGGGGGCCGTGCCGAGGTGCTGCGGGTGCCCTCGGGCGCCCCGATCGGGGTCGGCGGCGTCGACTTCGAGGCGGTCGAGCTGGACGCTCCGGCGGGCGCCACGCTGCTCCTGTACACCGACGGCCTGGTCGAGTCGCGCCTGCGCGACGTGTGGACCGGCATCGAGCAGCTGCGTGAACGGCTCGCCGCCACCGCCCAGTTGACCGGGCCCGACCACTCGCCGCCGCTCGAAGCGCTCTGCGACGACGTGCTCGACATGCTCGGCCCGGGCGATCGCGACGACGACATCGCGCTGCTCGCCGCCCGCTTCGACGGGATCGCGCCGAGCGATGTGGCGTACTGGTTCCTCGACCCGGAGGAGACCGCCCCCGGCCGCGCCAGGCGCCTGGCGCGCAGGGCGCTGGAGCGGTGGGGCCTGGAGGAGCTGACCGACTCCGTGGAGCTGCTGGTCAGCGAGGTCGTCACCAACGCGGTGCGCTACGCCGAGCGGCCGGTCACGCTGCGGCTGCTCAAGACCGACGTCCTGCGCTGCGAGGTCGGCGACGACTCGCCCCAGCTGCCCCGCCAGCGCCGGGCCCGCGAGACCGACGAGGGCGGGCGCGGCCTGTTCCTGGTCAACCGCCTGGCCCGGCGCTGGGGCGCCACCCGGCTCTCCGGCGGCAAGGTGGTCTGGTTCGAGCTGCCCACCCGCCCCTGAGGGAAGGCCCCGCCAGGACGGCACACACGCCGACGGCCCCCGTCCCGGGATTCCGGGACGGGGGCCGTCGGCCGTCACAGTTGCTCAGTTGGGGATGAACGGATCGTCCGGCAGGCTCGGTCCGCCCGAGTTCGACGGCGTGGGCGGCGCCGACTTCGAGGGATGGTGCGAGGGCGACCCGCTCGGCGGGCTGCTCACCGACTTGGACGGGGTGGGGCTCGTCGTCATCGACGGCGGGGCGCTCGGCGACTTGGATGCCGGGGCGCTCGGCGTCTTCGAGGGCGTCGAGCTCGGCGACTTCGGCGGCGTGTAGGCGGGCTCGACGGCCGCGCCCTGATCGGTGTCCAGGTCGAACTTGGCGGTGCCGCCCTTGACCGCGTCGAAGGTGTACGCGGCCCATATGCGGGCCGGGATGGAGCCACCGTTGACACGGCCGTCCTCACCGGCGCCGTTGACCATGGTGACCTGGCCGCCCTTGGGGATGTGGACGTCCTTGCCGTCGACCTTCACCGTGCGCGGATCGGCGGCCTCGCCCCACATCCCGACGGAAGTGACCAGATCCGGGGTATAGGCGGTGAACCAGGCCGACTTGTTGTCGTCGGAGGTACCGGTCTTGCCCGCGACCTGCTTTCCGTCGCGGTTGTCGGCGGCGGCCACCGAGTCCTGGGCCGTACCGTCGTCGACCACGCCGGTGAGCACCGAGGTGACGGCGTCGGCCGCCCCCCTGCTGATGATCTGGCTGCCGATGGGGTCGGGCTTGTTGTACTTGTGGTCCTTGTGCTCGGCCGACTTCACGATCGACGGCGTGACCTTCTTGCCGTGGTTGTCGAGCGTGGCGTAGACCGCGGCCATCTGGAGCGGGCTCGATCCATAGGAGCCGAGCGTCATGGAGGGCAGGGGATTTTTGCCCTTGATGGAGTCCATGCCCATCTCCACGGCGGTGTCACGGACCTTGGTGAGGTCGGCGTCGACGCCCATCTGCGCGAAGACGGAGTTGATCGACTTGTTCATGGCGACCTGGACGCTGACAGGCCCGTAGTTGCGGTGGTCCTCGTTCGGCGGGTCGAACGCGACCTTGCTGCCCTTCACCGGCCGTCCGCTGTCACCGTCGTAGATCGTGTTCGCCTTGATCGGCTTGCCGTCCTGCGTCTCGGCGCCCTCGTTGAGGGCCGCCGCGAGGATGACCGGCTTGAAGGTCGACGCGGGCTGGTAGGTGGTGTTCTGCGCGTTGCTGAGCTGGTGCTTGATGTAGTCCTGGCCGCCGTAGAGGGCGACCACGGAACCGGTCTTCGGGTCGACCGAGGCCGCGCCGGCCTGGAGGTCGGCGTCGACCTTGCGCTTCTTCGGGTCGAGTTTGCTGGTCAGCTTCTCCTTGACCGCGTTCTCCAGAAGCTTCTGCTTGGCGGGGTCGATGTTGAGCGTGACCGTCCAGCCGCCCCGGGCCAGCACGGCGGGATCGACTCCGTTGGCGGCCATCTCGCTCTTGGCGGCGTCGACCAGGTATCCGGTCTGGCCCTCCATGCCCGGCGCGACCTTGGCGTCCATGGGCGGCTCGAACTTCAGGTTCTTGCGCTCGTCCGGCGTCAGCCACTTCTTCTCGACCATGTTGTCGAGCGCCTTGTTCCAGCGGCCCTCCACCAGCTGCTTGCCGACGGGGCCCGCCGTCTGCCAGTCGTACTGGCTGGGGGCCTGGAGCAGCGCCGCGAGGTAGGTGCCCTCCTCCAGCGTCAGCTTGGAGACGTCCTTGCCGTAGTACGCCTGCGCCGCCGCCTGGATGCCGTAGGCGTTCCGGCCGTAGTAGCTGGTGTTCATGTACCCGGCGAGGATTTCGTTCTTGCTGTAGCGCTGGTCCACCTTGAGGGAGATCACGATCTCCTTCAGCTTGCGGGTGACCGTCTGCTCCTGCGTCAGGTAGTTGTTCTTGACGTACTGCTGGGTGATCGTCGAGCCGCCCTGGGCGCCCTTGCCCATCAGGGTCTTCAGGATGCCTCGGGTGGTGCCCTTGAAGTCGACGCCCTTGTCCTCGTAGAACGTCTTGTTCTCCAGCGCGACGAAGCTGTGCTGGATGGGCACGGGGACCTTGTCGAGGCCGACCGTCTCGCGGTTGACCGTTCCGGTGCGGGCGAGCACCTGGCCGTTGGAGAGCTTGAAGACGTTGCTCTCCATGTGGGCTTCGGCGTTGTCGCTGGGGATGGGCACCATCAGGTAGATGGCGTAGAACGCGCCCATCGCGAGAAGGCAGAGCCCGAAGAACGTGCCGAGCATCTTCTTCCAGGTGAAGAACCGGCGTATGCCCTTCTTCTTCACCTTCTGTTTGGCTCGGCGCGTCCCGCCCTGCCGGGCGCGCCGCTCTTCCGCTCGGCCCATAACCTCAGTCGCTCGCCTTCATATGACTCACCAGACTCGCCAGATCAGCTCAGAAAACTAACACCGCACGTACGGACAAAGCGGATCCGATCACGTCTTTTCCGTACGTGAGAATCAGCACCTGCCCCATGGGAACCGACGAGCGAATCGTGCCAAGGGTTGCGAGCGATCTCGACACCGCCCCGATTTGCCCTCCAATGCCCCGGTCGCGAGCCACTATTCACGCCGGGTATACACCGCAGGTATACCTAGTGCGTATAGTGCCTTCCATCAAGCGACGCCTTCCGCCGCGGGTGATCCCTTCGCCCACGGGCGGCGGCAGTTGAGAAGCGAGGCACACGCCATGTCCATCGGACACACCCTGCTCGGACTCCTGGAGTCGGGCCCACGCCACGGGTACGACCTCAAGCGCGCCTTCGACGAGAAGTTCGGCCACGACCGCCCGCTGCACTACGGGCAGGTCTACTCGACGATGTCCCGGCTCCTGAAGAACGGCCTCGTCGAGGTCGACGGCGTCGAGGCCGGCGGCGGCCCCGAGCGCAAGCGGTACGCCATCACCGAGGCCGGCGTCACCGATGTCGAGACATGGCTCAGGCAGCCGGAGAAGCCCGAGCCCTACCTCCAGTCGACCCTCTACACCAAGGTCGTCCTCGCCCTGCTGACTGGCCGCGAGGCGGGCGACGTGCTGGACACCCAGCGCGCCGAGCACCTGCGCCTGATGCGCGTACTGACCGACCGCAAGCGCCACGGCGACCTCACCGACCAGCTGATCTGCGACCACGCCCTGTTCCATCTGGAAGCCGACCTGCGGTGGCTCGAACTGACCGCCGCCCGTCTCGGCCGGCTCGCCACGGAGGTACGCGCATGACGCCCGCCGGCTCCCTTCTCGTCGCCCAGGACCTGCACAAGGCCTACGGCCCGACGCCCGCCCTCGACGGCGCCGCCTTCTCCATCCACCCCGGCGAGGTCGTCGCGGTGATGGGCCCCTCCGGCTCCGGCAAGTCGACACTGCTCCACTGCCTCGCCGGGATCGTCACCCCGGACTCCGGGAAAATCACGTACGACGGCCGCGAGCTGTCCGCGATGCCGGACGCCGAACGCAGCGCCCTGCGCCGCACCGAGTTCGGCTTCGTCTTCCAATTCGGCCAGCTGGTACCGGAGTTGACCTGCGTGGAGAACGTGGCACTGCCGCTGCGCCTGACCGGCGTCAAGCGCAAGGAGGCCGAGCGCAGGTCCCTGGAGTGGATGGAGCGCCTCGAGGTCGCCGACCTCGGGCCCAAGCGTCCCGGCGAAGTCTCCGGCGGCCAGGGCCAGCGGGTGGCCGTGGCCCGCTCCCTGGTCACCAAGCCGCGCGTCGTCTTCGCCGACGAGCCCACCGGCGCACTCGACTCGCTCAACGGCGAACGCGTCATGCAGTTGCTCACCGAGGCGGCCCGCTCCACCAACGCCGCGGTCGTCCTGGTCACCCACGAGGCGCGGGTCGCGGCGTACTCGGACCGCGAGATCGTCGTCCGCGACGGCAAGTCCCGCGACATGATGCTGGAGCACGCCGTATGAGCCTGCTGCGCGACCTCGCGTTCGGCGCCAGGTTCGCCCTCACCGGCGGCCGTGAGGGCTGGACGCGCACACTGCTCACGGCGGTCGGCGTGGGTCTCGGCGTCGCCCTGCTCCTTGGCACCACCGCGCTGCCCGGCGCGCTCACCGCCCGCCAGGCCCGCGACAACGCCCGCAACGACTACGGGGCCTCCACCAACGAAGGCCCCGGCCAGGACACCCTCCTGATCGGGCGCGCCGACACCCAGTTCAAGGGCGCGGACGTACGGGGCAGGCTGCTCCAGGCGGAGGGGCCCAAGTCGCCGGTGCCGCCCGGTGTCTCCACCCTTCCCGCGCCCGGCACCATGGTCGCCTCGCCCGCCCTGCGCGACCTGCTCGCCTCCCCCGAGGGCGAACTGCTGCGCCGGCGCATCCCGTACAAGGTGACCGCGACCATCGCCGACCGGGGCTTGATGGGCCCGCACGAGCTGGCCTACTACGCGGGCAGCGACATCCTCAAGAAGCGCGACGACGAGGTGAGCGATCGCGGCGAGGTGGTGCGGGTCAAGGGATTCGTCAACGCCGTCCAAGAGAAGCTGGACCCGGTCCTCGCGCTGCTCATCGTCATCATCTTCGTGGTGCTGCTCATGCCGGTCGCCGTGTTCATCGCGGCCGCCGTGCGCTTCGGCGGCGACCGGCGCGACCGCAGGCTCGCGGCGCTGCGCCTGGCGGGCGCCGACCGGCGCATGACCCGCTGGATGGCGGCGGGCGAGGCGCTGGCCGGAGCGGCGGTCGGCGTGGTCATCGGCGCCGTGTTCTTCCTGATCGGCCGCCAGTACGTGGGCGACGTCACGGTGGCGGGGCTCAATGTCTTCCCCTCCGACATGGACCCGAACCCGCTGCTCGCGGTGGGCGTGGTGCTCGCGGTGCCGGCGTCCGCGGTGGCGGTGACCCTGTTCGCGATGCGCTCGGTGGTCGTGGAACCCCTCGGCGTGGTGCGCACCACGGTGGCGCGCAGGCGGCGCCTGTGGTGGCGGGTGCTGCCGCCGCTCGCGGGCGCGGGCCTGCTGCTGCCGATGATGGGCCGGGGCCGTGACAACGGCATGTTCAACCAGGCCCAGGTGATCGGCGGTACGGTGCTGCTGCTCATCGGCGTGACCGCGCTGCTGCCCTGGCTGGTGGAGGCGGTCGTACGCGGACTCGGCGGCGGCCCGGTCGGCTGGCAACTCGCCGTTCGCAGGCTCCAGTTGACGTCCGGCTCGGCGGCCCGCATGGTGAACGGCATCGCGGTCGCGGTGGCCGGGGCGATCGCCCTTCAGATGCTGTTCGGCGCCGTCGAGGGCGACTATGTGAAGGCCAACGGCGAGGACACGAGCCGGGCCCAGCTGGTGGTTCCGCTCGGCGACGCCTCGCCCGACGCCCAGTCCCGTGAGATCAGCGCCATCAAGGGCACCGAAGGCGTGACGGCCACGGTGGTGCTGGGTTCGCTGGACGGCGGCGACAAGGCCAAGGAACCCCAGCACTTCACCCCGGTCACGGTCGCCACCTGCGCGGACCTGGGCCAGATCGCGGCCCTGCCCTCGTGCCGGGACGGCGACGCGTTCCTCGCGACCGGCGGCGACTGGCAGCCCGAGGGACTTCCCGCGCCGGGCGGCACGCTCTACCTCGACCCGACCAACGGCGGCTCCACCACCAAGGGCGCGGAGGTCCGCTGGACCGTTCCGGCGAGCGCCCGCAAGGTCGCGGCCCGCACCGACCCGGGCGGCCAGCGCCGCCCCGGCGTCCTGGTCACCCCGGGCGCGCTGCCGCACGGTGTCAAGCTCCCGGTGCACTCCACGGTGTACGTCTCCACCTCCCCCGGTGACGACCTCGCCAAGGAGCGGGTGCTGACCCAGGCGGCCGAGGCCGACCCGCTCAGCTCGGCGCACGCACTGACCGGCACGCGGACCAACGCCCGGTTCGCGGGGGTGCGCCAGGGCCTGTACATCGGGGCCGCGGCGGTCCTGATGCTGATCGGCGCGAGCCTGCTCGTGTCGATGCTGGAGCAGCTGCGCGAGCGCAAGAAGCTGCTGTCCGCGCTCGTGGCCTTCGGCACCCGGCGCACCACCCTCAGCCTCTCGGTCCTGTGGCAGAGCGCGGTGCCGATGGCGCTCGGCCTCGCACTGGCGGCGGCGGTGGGGCTCGGGCTCGGCTCGGTGCTGCTGCGGATGGTGGGCCGCCCGGTGACGATCGACTGGGTCCCGGCGGTGTCGATGGTGGGCATCGGCGCGGGCGTGGTGCTGCTCGTCACCGCCCTTTCGCTGCCACCGCTGTGGCGCCTCATGCGCCCGGAGGGACTGCGCACGGAGTAGCCTCGAACGCCCTAACTGCCATGGACCCCAAGGGAGTTCGAGCGCTCCGGCCCTACTTGGAGACCCGTACCGGAAGGTCGCGCAGCGCCCCGCGCAGGGCGGCGGCGAACTCCTCGAACTCGCCCTGGCGCGCGGCACCCGTCCGCATCGCCAGGGCGATCGTGCGGGAGGGAGCGGGCTCGGCGAAGTACCCCGTGACCAGGCGGTCGTTGCGCCCCGTCTCGATCTCGACGGCGGTGCGCGGCAGCAGCGTCACGCCGAGCCCGCCGGCCACGAGCTGCACCAGCGTGGAGAGCCCGGCCGCGGTCGTCGTCACCGGCGCCCCGTCGGTGCGCCCGGCCTCGCGGCAGATGTCGAGCGCCTGGTCGCGCAGGCAGTGCCCCTCGTCGAGGAGCAGCAGCCGCAGTTCGCGCAGCGCCTCGCGGGGGATCTCGCTGCGTCCGCCGAGCCAGTGGTCGTGCGGGGTCACGAGTACGAAGTCCTCGTCGAACAAGGGGAGTTCACTGACGCCGGGCACCCCGAGCGGCACGGCGAGCAGCAGCAGATCGAGCCGTCCCGCCGTGAGCCCTTCGAGCAGCGAGGAGGTCTGCTCCTCGTGGACCTGGAGGTCGAGGTCGGGGTAGCGCTCATGGACGAGCCGCAGCACGGCGGGCAGCAGATAGGGCGCCACGGTCGGGATGACGCCGAGCCTGAGCACCCCGGTGAAGGGCGCCCGTACCGCCTCGGCCACCTCCATCAGCTCGCCGACCGCGTCCAGCACGGCCTTGGCCCGCGCCGCGAGCCGTTCGCCCGCCGGCGAGAGCAGCACCTTGCGGGTGGTGCGCTCCAGGAGCCGCACGCCGAGGGTGTCCTCCAGCGAGGAGACCGCGCCGGACAGGGCGGGCTGGCTCATCCCGATCGCGGCGGCCGCGTCACGGAAGTGCAGATGCTCCGCGACCGCCGCGAACGCGCGCAGCTGCGCCAGGCTGGGCTGCTTGCCCCGGTTGCTCAGAGCCACGGATCGACGCTCCTCTTACTTGGGCCCACTGATAGGCACCTCCGATCAGGCTGACCCAGTCTAGCTATTTCCCTGATCAATGCCTCCTGTGCCAGGATCGGTAATCCGTCCAACCCCCCAGGAAGCTTCCGAATCCGCTCGAATCGGTACTTCCTCGTTTTGCTAGGAGAGCGCGTGCTCACTGTTGGTGACCAGTTCCCCACGTACGACCTGACTGCCTGTGTGTCGCTGGAGAGCGGCCAGGAGTTCCAGCAGATCGACCACAAGACCTACGAGGGCAAGTGGCGCGTGGTCTTCGCGTGGCCCAAGGACTTCACCTTCGTCTGCCCCACCGAGATCGCCGCCTTCGGCAAGCTGAACGACGAGTTCGCCGACCGTGACGCCCAGGTCCTCGGCTTCTCCGGTGACTCCGAGTTCGTGCACCACGCCTGGCGCAAGGACCACCCGGACCTGACCGACCTGCCCTTCCCGATGCTGGCCGACTCCAAGCACGAGCTCATGCGTGACCTCGGCATCGAGGGCGAGGACGGCTTCGCGCAGCGCGCCGTCTTCATCGTCGACCCGAACAACGAGATCCAGTTCACGATGGTGACCGCCGGTTCCGTGGGCCGTAACCCCAAGGAGGTCCTGCGGGTCCTCGACGCCCTCCAGACCGACGAGCTGTGCCCGTGCAACTGGACCAAGGGCGAGAACACCCTCGACCCGGTCGCGCTCCTGGCCGGTGAGTGATCCATGTCCCTCGACGCGCTGAAGTCCGCCGTCCCGGACTACGCCAAGGACCTGAAGCTGAACCTCGGCTCGGTCATCGGCAACTCCGAGCTGCCGGCCCAGCAGCTGTGGGGCACGGTGCTCGCCACCGCCATCGCCTCGCGCAGCCCGATCGTGCTGCGTGAGCTGGAGCCGGAGGCCAAGGCCAACCTGTCGCCCGAGGCGTACTCGGCCGCCAAGTCGGCTGCCGCCGTCATGGCGATGAACAACGTCTTCTACCGCACCCGCCACCTGCTCTCCGACCCGGAGTACGGCACGCTGCGGGCCGGTCTGCGGATGAACGTCATCGGCAACCCGGGCGTGGAGAAGGTCGACTTCGAGCTGTGGTCGCTCGCCGTCTCCGCGGTGAACGGCTGCGGCCAGTGCCTGGACTCGCACGAGCAGGTCCTGCGCAAGGCCGGCGTCGACCGCGAGACGATCCAGGAGGCCTTCAAGATCGCCGCGGTGATCCAGGCCGTGGGCGTCACGCTCGACTCCGAGGCCGCGCTCGCGGCGTAACCCCTCCGGGGGCCGCGGGTAACTCACCCGGCCCGGGCCCCACGCTTTCGCCCCGTCGTCATGCGGCGGGGCGAAGTGCTGCCCAGGGGGCTGGTGCGGGCGCGGGCGTCGGGTTTGCCGGCGAGCTCGCGGCGGGGGCCTTCGGGGAGTTGACGCGGACCCGCTGGATATATCCGGAGGCGGCGCTGCGGCCTGTCACGGCAGCGGAAACACTTCCGGATAAATCCGCGCACTCCGTCCAGGAGCAGTACGCGCTTCTGCGGCCGAGTTGAGGCCGCAGGCGGTGGCCCGATGGCGGGACCACAACGTTCAGGAAACGCCCCACCAGATGACGATACAGAAAATCTGCGCCAACCCTATCGCCGCGATGAACACTTCGCCGCGTAGGCGGGATATTCGGGGATGCTCAGTCGCCACGAAGACCTCGTGAGCGTTCTTGGGGTCGTACGAGATTTTCAGCACCCCTTGCGGACGCACGACCTCCCCTTTGGTCCGCAGAGTGACGAGCTTCCTCTCGTCGGCGATCGGCACCCTTTCAAGGACATGCCGAGCGATCCCGCCCCCTTCGCTCTCCACATGGATGCACCGGGCGGATGTCGTGACCCTTCTGCGATAAGCAAAGATGTCCGCCACCGCAAGCCCTACGGCACAGGCCACCCAAGCCGCACCTCCTAAAAAGATTCCCACCAACACTCCAGAGAAAAAGCCCCGAAAAGGGCCGTGGTTGTCACTTGACAATCTCCAGATCCCCCAAGCGGTCGGTTCGCCCGCTTCTTCGGGTGAACCGCACGGCCCCCGGACGTGCATCGCTTGGTACCGCACCACGGTCGGTCAGATGAAGTACAGAGCGGCAAACGGCAAGAGCATGACGTGCATGACAACCAGCACCATCAGTCCGCCCCTCAAATCGCGGCGAGCCTGAGATTTGCCACCGAACAGCTCCATTTCCGTGCGTGCTCTGCCATATGGCGCCTTGGGGTCGTAAATGATTCGAACCTCTTCACCGTCATGCGCCAGACGACCGCTTCTGAGGGAGCTGCTGTATGAGGACCGGTATCCGTCCAGAGTTCTGAATCGAAAGAACTCCGCCACTTGCCCCTCGTCCCATGACGCGCCGGTACATGTGGCGGGAACCGTCACCCCGGCCTTACGGAGACGACGCTCCACCAGCAGCGGGTACACGCCGAACGGAATGACATAGATCGCGAGCGGCAGGGACATGACGAACACATATAAAAGCCATGCGGCGTTTCGATACATCCACCCGCCCACAAAACCCCCACGGTACGCCAAGATCGCAAAGTTAGCGTAAAGTATCACATGAGGGCAGAAAAGATCAAGAGTTATACCGACCTCGAGCCGACTGGTTGAGCAAATGGATATTCATCCGGGCCCCTGCCGCCTGATGGCATCACGCAGGTTTTGCGGGTACGAATGACCAGCACCCCGATTGCGCATGAAGCTCAACGAGGTCAGTACGAAGCCGAAAAGCTGAAGAAGGCGAGGCAGGACCCTCGCGCGTTCCGTGCCGCCCGCGAACCTGTCCGTCGCCGTGCGGATCGTCGGCTTCGTATCCGGCGGCGCGGCGGCACCGTCGAGAACGTACCCTCCAGGGACTGGGGCGGGCTCTTCGGGTTCGCGGGCGGGGGCCTTCGGAGGCGTCGTTCGATACCCGGGCGGCCCCTTTTGCTGCCCGCCCGGGGGGTTACTCGGGCTTTTCGGCGGGTGGGCCGGGGGGCGGGGTCTCGTCGTGCGTCGGCGCTTCGGGGGCCGCATCGGAGGGCTTCTCCTCGTGCGTCGGCGCGGACGCACCGTGGCCGGGCTGCGTGGCGTCGGGAAGCGTTCCGCCCGGGCCCGGCTCCTCGGGGGACGCCGTCGCGCCCTCCGGTTGCGCGGCGCGCATCGCGTTGTCGCGGGCGTACTGGCGCAGATAGCCGACCACCGTGTTGGTGACGGCGACCAGCGGGACCGCGACGACGGCGCCGCCGATGCCGGCCACCAGACCGCCGGCGGCCACCGAGAGGACCACCGCGAGCGGGTGCACCCGCACCGCGCGGCCCAGGATGAACGGCTGGAGCACGTGCCCCTCGATCTGCTGCACCGCGAGCACCACGAGCAGCACCATCAGGGCGTTGAAGACGCCGTGGGTGACCAGGGCGACCACGACCGCGAGCGCGCCCGAGACGACCGCGCCCACCAGCGGGATGAAGGCGAACAGGAAGATGAACACGGCGAGCGGCACCGCCATGGGCACGCCGAGGAAGTAGATCCCTACGCCGATGCAGATCGCGTCGATCAGAGCCACTATCACCGTGCCGCGCACATACGCCGTGAGCGTGCGCCAGGCCTTCGGACCCGCGCCCGCCACCCCCGGCCGGGCCGCCGCCGGCACCAGCTTGAGCACCCACTGCCAGATCTTCGGGCCGTCATAGAGCAGGAACAGCGTCGAGAACATCGCCAGGAGCATGCCGGTGAGCACTTCGACCAGGACGGTCACGCCCTGGAGTCCGGCCGTGGTGATCTCGTTGGTGTTGGCGCCGATGGTGTCGCTGAGGTTCTTGGCGATCTGGTTGATCTGGTCCTCGGTGACATGGAACGGGCTGTTCAGGGCCCAGCTCTTCAGCTCCTCGATGCCGCCCTGCACCTTGTGGGACAGGTCGTCGAGGTTGTCCATGACCTGCCACACCACGAACCAGCCGACGAGCCCCATGATGACGAACCCGGAGATCGCGGTGATCGCGGTGGCGAGCCCGCGCGGCAGTCCCCTGCGCTTGAGCCGGGCGACGGTCGGCTGGAGCAGCGCGGTGATCAGCAGAGCCGCGACGAACGCGAGGACCACCAGGCTGACCGCGCTGATGATCTGCGTCAGTACGTAGATGGCCCCGGCCAGCACGAGCAGCCGCCAGCCGACCTCGGCCGCGACCCGCATGCTCCACGGCACCGCGTGCACCGGATCGGGCCGGGCCGCCACGGCCGGCGCGTACGTGGGCGGCGGCGGCACGTGGTCGGGGGCGTGGTCCTGCGAAGCGTCCGCCGGCACCCGGGACCTGGCCGCTGCGGCTTCCCGTACGGCCCGTGCCGGGGCCGCCTTCGGCGCGTGGGCCGCGACCGGGACGGAGACCTCCTCATCGGCCCCGGCCTCCGTCTCGGCCCTGCGCTCCTCAAGGCGCTCTCCCCACCGGGTCAGGCCGGCGCCAAGCCGTGCGAGCAAACCGGGCACTGTCGACATGATCCCGCCGTTCCCTTTTCCCCGGCGCCGGTTCTCCCCGGCGCCTCCCCCGTGCTGTCCGAAGCCGACCGTACACGGGCGAAGCCCCGCACCGAAGGACGGTGCGGGGCTCCACGAGGTTGAGTGGCCCTGGAGGTTTCCCTCGGGACCGCCCAACCGGCCGGACCAGTACCTGCCCAACCGGCCGGACTAGGGGGTGTCTGGTGGATCAGGGTCGGTCAGGGCACGGCGTCTGGTGCGGTGCATCGCAAGGCGCCGGAGCGTCTCGATAGCGGAGCTATCGGGGCGATTCGGCAACGCCGCGAGGTGCCGTGCCAGACGCCGCGCCCCCGGCCATGGTCCACCAGACACCCCCTAGTACCAGCTGTGGGACTGCCAGTACGACCAGGCGCCGCAGGGGCTGCCGTAGCGCTCGTTCATGTAGTTCAGGCCCCACTTGATCTGGGTGGCCGGATTGGTCTGCCAGTCGGAGCCCACCGAGGCCATCTTGTTGCCGGGCAGCGCCTGGACGAGACCGTAGGCACCGGAACCGGCGTTGGTGGCCTGGTAGTTCCAGCTCGACTCGTTGTTCACGATGTGGCTGAAGCACTGGAACTGGCCGGAGGGGACGATCTGGCGGGCGATCGCCTGGATCTCGTCGACCGTGTAGGAGCTCTTGACCGCGAAGTCGGTCCGGCTCGCCGAGCGGCTGGCCGCCTGCGTCTCCAGATCGCGGGCCTTGGCCTCCTGATCGGCCTTGTCCTTCTTCTCCTTGTCGGCGGCGTCCTTCTTGGCCTTGGCGTCCTGAGCGGCCTGGACGCGCGCGGCCTCCTCGGCGGACTTCTTCGCCGTGGCGCTGGCCTGCGCGGCCTGCGCGTCCGCCTGCTGCGTCAGAGAAGCGGTCTGCACCTGGGCCTGCTGGCCGGCGGGGAGGTCCGCGAGGAGCGTCGTGCCGGCCGCGGTTGCCTCGAAGTTGTCGTTCGAAGCGGCGGCGGGGCTGCCCGCGGCAACGCCGACTACGGCGCCAACGGTGGTGACCGCAGTGGCAGATGCCACCGCGAATCCCCGGACCGAGATCCGGCTCACACGGTTTCCTTCCAGCGGCGTCCGCACGGGTGACCTCGCGGACGCGATCGTGCCCCTGGCTCTCTCCTCCCAACTGCTGGGTCACGGGAGGAACTGACCCGATGGGCAACTTCCTCGCGGGAAGCGCCGCGTGATGCGCGGGCGGCATACGGCTCGGCTATTGAGTTGCGTGGGTACCGGGGTACCCGGGATACAGGGGTGCCGTATGCGGGGCCTGACGGATCCAAGACTCTGCCGGAAGGCGACGCCGCGAAGCAATTCTCCGTTGCGTGGGAAACGTCACACCACGTTCGGCGCCCCTGATTTCACCAACCTGACGCAGAAAAAGGCGCCGCCCGGCTAAGCTGCTGCGCTCGCCGGGCGGCGCCAACTGGCGCGTACTGCCTCAGAGCTGAACATCCTCCAGCATTTCGGTCACCAGGGCGGCGATCTGCGAGCGCTCGGACCGGGTGAGGGTGACGTGGGCGAACAGCGGGTGTCCCTTCAGCTTCTCGACCACCGCGACGACGCCGTCGTACCGGCCGACCCTCAAGTTGTCGCGCTGGGCCACGTCATGAGTGAGCACCACACGGGAATTGGCCCCGATCCGGGACAGAACGGTCAGCAGGACGTTCCGTTCCAGTGACTGCGCCTCGTCCACGATCACAAAGGCGTCGTGCAGGGAGCGGCCCCGGATGTGGGTGAGCGGCAGGACTTCGAGCATGCCGCGCGAGGTGACCTCCTCGATGACCTCACGGCTCGTCACGGCGGACAGCGTGTCGAAGACGGCCTGCGCCCAGGGGCCCATCTTCTCGGCCTCCGAGCCGGGCAGGTAGCCGAGCTCCTGCCCGCCCACCGCGTACAGCGGCCGGAAGACCATCACCTTCTTGTGCTGTCTGCGCTCAAGGACGGCTTCGAGGCCCGCGCAGAGTGCGAGCGCCGACTTGCCCGTGCCGGCCCTGCCGCCCATCGAGATGATCCCGATCTCGGGGTCGAGGAGCAGATCGAGCGCGATGCGCTGCTCGGCGCTGCGGCCGTGGATGCCGAAGGCCTCGCGATCGCCCCGTACCAGCTTCACGTTCCCGTCCGGCGTGACCCGTCCGAGCGCCTTGCCGCGCTCGGAGAGCAGCACGAGCCCGGTGTGGACGGGGAGCCCGGCCGCCTCCGGGACGTACAGCGTCTCCTCCTCGAACAGGAGGTCGACCTGCTCGCCGCTGAGCGGCAGTTCGGCCATGCCGTTCCAGCCGGAGTCGGTGATGGCCAGTTCCGCGCGGTACTCCTCGGCGAGCAGGCCCACCGACGACGCCTTGATCCGCAGCGGCAGGTCCTTGGACACGACGGTGACGTCGTAGCCCTCCGCCTGGAGATTGCGGGCGACGGCGAGGATCCGGGAGTCGTTGTCCCCCAACCTGTAGCCGGCGGGCAGGACGCCGGGATCGGAATGGTTCAACTCGACGCGGAGGGTCCCACCGAGGTCTCCCATCGGGATGGGGGCGTCGAGGCGTCCGTAGCGGACCCGGAAGTCGTCCAGCAGGCGCAGCGCCTGCCGGGCGAAGTAACCGAGCTCCGGATGGTGCCTCTTGGCCTCCAGCTCCGTGACCACGACGATGGGGAGCACCACTTCGTGCTCCTCGAACCGGGTCATCGCGTTGGGATCGGCCAGCAGGACGCTGGTGTCGAGTACGTAGGTGCGCCGGTCGGGCATGCGGCGCTTTGTGCTGGTCACCACGGAAGGACGTACCCCCTCGTAAGAGGCGCATGAGGTCGGGGTGCGACGGCGTCGCGGAAACGGGGACCGGGCTTCGGCCGCGCTGCGCGGGCCGAGCTCCGGCCCTCCACGTCGCCCGCCTGCGGTGCGCGGTCGTCCTGGTGCAAAGGGCCTCCCGGGCGGGTGGCGTTGTTCGCCGCCCACTGAGATCCGACGGCCGTGGACCGGACGTCGACCTGGGGTGGTTATGCCCTCGAACAAGCGAAGCCATGCCCCGTCATATGCCCAGAGTTCCCACCGGGGCCGCCCCCGGACCCCGTTCGGCCCCGCCCGGCCGGGGTCGCGGTCACATACCGGTGTGGGCCGGGCGCAACCTACCTGGGGGCGCGGGGAACTGCGCGACCAGCCACCCACGGGCCCGCACCCGAAAGCCCAACCCCTTGGGGCTCCGCCCCAAACCCCGTATCGCGCCTAAAGGGCGCTCGTCCTCAAACGCCGGACGGGCTGAGGTTGCCGATGCCGGCCAGCACAGACCCTGACAGGGGCGCGGGGAACTGCGCGACCAGCCGCCCACGGGCCCGCACCCGAAAGCGAGCACCCGGTGCGGGCCGGCACCAACCCCGCCCACTCAACACACCGCGGCCAGCGCTCAGGTGCCATACCTGCGATGCCGCGCCGCGTAATCCCGCAGCGCCCGCAGGAAGTCGACCTTGCGGAAGGCCGGCCAGAACACTTCGCAGAAGTAGTACTCGGAGTGCGCGGACTGCCAGAGCATGAACCCGGAAAGCCGCTGCTCACCACTCGTGCGGATCACGAGGTCGGGATCCGGCTGCCCCCGCGTGTACAGGTGCTCCGAGATGTGCTCGACGTCGACGATCTCCGCCAGCTCCTCGAAGGACGTCCCCTTCGTCGCGTGCTCCAGCAGGAGCGAGCGGACCGCGTCCGCGATCTCCTGGCGGCCGCCGTAGCCGACGGCGACATTGACCAGTATCCCGTCGATGTCGTGCGTGGCCTGCTCGGCCTCCTTGAGCACGGACTGGGTGTGCCCGGGCAGCAGATCCGCGTTGCCCACGTGATGCACCCGCCAGCGCCCGTCCGCCGCCAAGTCCCGCACCGCGTCCTCGATGATGCCGAGCAGCGGGATCAACTGGTCCTCGGGGCGGTCCAGGTTGTCGGTGGAGAGCAGCCAGAGGGTGACGACCTCGACATCCGTCTCGGCACACCAGCCGAGCAGTTCCTGGATCTTGCTGGCCCCGGCCTGGTGGCCCTGCTCGGGGCTGCGGGCCGACGCCTTGGCCCAGCGCCGGTTGCCGTCCAGGATGACGCCGATGTGCTTGGGCACCTGGTCGTGGTCGAGGCGGCCTTCCACCCGGCGCGCATAGAGCCTGTAGACCAGGTCGCGCAAACTCACCGATTTCACCCTCTCGTTGCCTTCCGGGGGCCCGCCGCCGCCCCGCACACCGGCCGCCCCAGACAAAGCACAGTACTGCGCAGGGGTCATGGCGGCCCAACTCGGTCTGTCACAAGTCCGTGATAAGCAGGGAAACGTGACTGAATCCCTCCGCTTCCTCGCCGGCCCCCACCGTTACGACTCCATGGAGTACCGCCGCACCGGCCGCAGCGGCCTCAAGCTCCCCGCCGTCTCGCTCGGCCTGTGGCACAACTTCGGCGACGACCGGGCTCTTGAGTCCCAGCGCGCGATCCTGCGCCGCGCCTTCGACCTGGGCGTCACCCACTTCGACCTGGCCAACAACTACGGCCCGCCGGCCGGCTCCGCCGAGCTGAACTTCGGCAAGATTTTCGGCCAGGACTTCGCCCCGTACCGCGACGAACTCGTCATCTCCACCAAGGCCGGCTATCTGATGCACCCCGGCCCCTACGGCGAGTGGGGTTCACGCAAGTACCTGATGTCGTCCCTCGACGCCTCCCTCAAGCGCATGGGCCTGGACTACGTCGACATCTTCTACTCGCACCGCTTCGACCCCCACACCCCGCTGGAGGAGACGATGGGCGCGCTCGCCTCCGCCGTCCAGCAGGGCAAGGCGCTGTACGTGGGCGTCTCCTCGTACAACAGCGAGCAGACCGGGCAGGCGGCGCGGCTGCTGCGCGAGATGGGCGTGCCGGCCCTGATCCACCAGCCGTCGTACTCGATGATCAACCGCTGGACGGAGCAGGACCGCCTGCTCGACACCCTGGAGGCGGCCGGCATGGGCTGCATCTCCTTCGCGCCGCTGGCCCAGGGGCTGCTCACCGACAAGTACCTCAAGGGCATTCCGGAGGGCTCCCGCGCCAGCCAGGGCAAGTCCCTGGACCCGGGCCTGCTCTCGGACGACGTGGTACGCCGGCTGCGCGGCCTGAACGACATCGCCTCCCGGCGCGGCCAGTCCCTCGCGCAGCTGGCGCTGACCTGGGTGCTGCGCGACCCGCGCATGACGTCGGCCCTTATCGGCGCGTCCAGCGTGCGCCAGCTGGAGCAGAACGTGGCGGCGCTCGGCGGACCGGCGCTCACCGAAGGGGAGTTGAAGGAGATCGACACCTTCGCCGTGGACACCGAGGGCACCAACATCTGGGCCGGACGGAGCTGACGGCACCCGGCTCCCGGAGGTCCCGCCGGGCGGGCGGAAGAAAAAACGGGCCGGTCCGTGGGGGGGATACGGACCGGCCCGAGGGGGGGTTTCCACCATAACCCTTCGTAAGTGCTGCTGTGTGCCACGGCGCTCCGGAACTACGCTCCGAAACCGGGCCAGTACGCCTTTCCAGTCCCCCGCAGGGGTGACCCAGCCCACGGGTTCGGGCTTGACCGTGCAGGTCAGAGGGGTCGCGGAGGGCGCGGGAAGCCGCTGAGGGACGCGCGAAGGCGGCGCGATCACCCGCCGGGTGTGCTTCACCCCACTGGCGCACCTGGGAGCGCGCGCCGTGACCGTACGGCGTCAGCGCGTGCACAGCGGGCGCTCAGGTCCGCCGGCGCAGCAGCGAGACACCGTCCGCCTGTGCCACCGGCACATACCCGTATCGGGCGAGCGCGAGGGCGTACTCGCGTTCCTGCCGCTCGGCCGGGTAGGGCCACGCGCCGGGCGGATAGGGCCAGGATCGCGGGGGCCGACGGTCGTAGGCGATCCACTGCGCGGTGGGGCGCGGGATGGCGCGGTCCGTGGAGTACAGCTTCCCCTCGACCGGGAAGGTCGGGAACAGGACGACCGTGGCGCGTGAAGTCAGTTGCGGGGCAAGGCGGTTGGAGGCCGCGACGCTCGCGCCGTCCGGTACGCGCCGCAGGATGTCGCGCACCGCGAGCACGTGCGGGTCGGTGCGCCAGGTGGAGCGGTGGGCGAGCTGGGCGAGCGGGAAGGACGGTACGAGCACCAGCGTGACGGCGGCGACCGTCGCGAGCGAGGCCCGCACATGACGCCGAGCGAGCGGATCGCCTGCGGCGGCGTAGGGCCGCAGCGCGTCGATGAGCGCCGCGAACACGATGGGCATCAGGACGGCGGAGTAGTGGAAGGCGGTGCCCCAGTGGAAGGCGTTGGCGGACAGCATCCGCCAGCCGAGCGTGGGCACGGCGACCAGGGCCAGCGGTGAGCGCAGGGCGATGAGCGCGGCGGGGGCGAAGACCAGGACGAGGGTGGTCGCCTTGACCTCGGGGCGCACCGCGTCCAGCGGCGCGAGCAGCAGCGTGACGAGCGGCGCGTGGTGGGCGGGCGCGAGGTTGGCGGCGTGCGCGTAGCCACCGGAGGGGTTGAAGAACGGCAGCACCACGGTGAACGTGAGCGCGCTGCCCACCAGGCCCAGCGCGAGGGCGGCCAGGCCGAGCCTGCGCGGTCCGCGCCAGGCCACGTACGCCCCGATCGCGGCCAGCGTCAGCCCCAGGTCCTCCTTGACCAGGAGCAGCGGCGCCGCCCAGGCGAGGGCGCGCCGCCAGTTGCGGCGGGCCAGCGCCTCCAGCGCCCAGGAGACCAGCGGGACCGCGAAGCACACCTCGTGGAAGTCGAAGCCGACCGCCGACGCGATGCCCCAGCTCAGCCCGTACCCGAGGGCCACGACATGGGCGGCGCGCCGGCCGATGACCCGGGTGGCCTGCCGGGCGAGCGGCACCACGGCGAGCGCGAGCAGCGCGGCCTGGGCCAGGAGCAGCGTGTACGGGGAGGGGGCCAGGCGGTAGAGAGGGGCAAGGACGGCGAGCACGGGGTGGAAGTGGTCGCCGAGGAGGTTGAAGCCGTCGCCGCGCAGGGGGGCGACCGGCGCGTCCAGATGGGCGTAGGCGCGGACGGCCTGCTCGAAGATGCCGAGGTCGTAACCGGTGGTGCGGACCAGGGCCTGGCGGCGCGCGGAGACGGTCGCGTACAGCGGGAACAGGGCGCAGGCCCACCCCCACCACAGGAGGGCGGGCCGGCCCGCGCGTACGCGCGCGATACGGAAGATGACGGGTGCGGGCGTGATCGGTGGTCGCGCGCCCCGCCCCACTCTTTGATCGGCGATTGTCCCCATATGGCCCGATGCTAGGCAGCGCGTGTGGGCCGCAGCGGTTTCCGTGCCTCGATGAGGAACCGTGTCGTGTGGGCGACGAAGGGGCCCTCGGTACGGATCTGCTCGTCCAGCGCCTTCAGCTGGTCGCGGTACTCCTCGACGGTGAAGCCCGGCACCATCCAGATCACCTTGCGCAGGAAGTAGACGACGGCGCCGATGTCGTTGAACTCCGTACGCAGCTTCTCCAGACGCAGATCGACGACTTCGAGCCCCGCGCTCTCCGCCTCCTTGCGCGCCTTGCCGGGGTCGCGTCCGCCGCGCACCTCGGGCGGCTGCGGTCCCAGGAAGTACTCGACGAGCTCGAACACGCTGGCCGGGCCCACCTGTTGGGAGAAGTACGTGCCGCCCGGGGAGAGGACGCGGGCGATCTCGGACCACCAGGTGGTGACGGGGTGGCGGCTGACGACGAGGTCGAAGGCGCCGTCGGCGAACGGCAGCGGCGGCTTGTCCTCGTCGGCGACGACGGCCACCCCGCGCGGGTGGAGCAGGCCGGTGGCGCGGGCGACGTTCGGCGGCCAGCCCTCCGTCGCGACGGCGAGCGGCGGCAGCTGGGGCACGGCGGCGAGGACTTCGCCGCCGCCGGTCTGGATGTCCAGGGCGGCGGTGGCCTTGGCCATCCGCCCGGCCATCGCACGGGCATATCCCCAGGACGGCCGCTCTTCCGTGGCCCGGCCGTCGAGCCAGGAGAAGTCCCAGCCGTCGACGGAGACGGACGCGGCCTCGTCGATCAGTTCCTCGAAGGGGCGGTTGTTGTGGTTCCTGATGTTTCGGCCCATATCGCGGACCCTACGCGGCGGCCCCGCGAGCCACTACCGTTTATCCATGGGCCGATGGAGGGACGGGACGGGCGTGTTGCGCGTGGCGGGGGGCGCGGATGTGGGGGTCGCGCTGGAGATCGCGGCGTCCTGCCGCACCCGTACGCGGGGCCTGCTCGGGCGGGACGGCGTCCAGGGCGCGCTCCTGCTGACCCCGGCGAGCAGCGTGCACACCTTCCGGATGCGCTTCGCCATCGACGTGGCCCATCTGGACCGCGAACTGCGCGTGATCGCCGTGACGACCATGCGCCCCGGGCGCCTTGGCCTGCCGCGCCCGCGAGCGCGCCACGTCCTGGAGGCGGAGGCGGGGCAGATGGCGGGGTGGGGGCTTCGGCCGGGTGTCCGGCTGGTGATCGAGGCGGGCGGCCGGGAGGCAACCGGTCAGGATCTCAGGACTTGAGCTTGGCCGCCTGCGCGACGGCGAGCTGGGCGGGGATCTGGGGCGTGTCGTCCCCGGTGACGTCGACGGCGTAGTACGTCACCACGGTCGTCCCGCTGCGCACCACCTGGAAGACCATCGGCACCGGGTCGCCCTGGGCGTCGCCCATCAGCTCGTAGGCGATGGCTTCGTCACCCACTTGGGGCGTGGGCAGCTCCTTGACCGCGGTGAACGCCGACGGTTCGAGGTCGCCGCCCTT
Organism: Streptomyces sp. NPDC006711; assembly: GCF_042869775.1. Taxonomy (NCBI): domain Bacteria; kingdom Bacillati; phylum Actinomycetota; class Actinomycetes; order Kitasatosporales; family Streptomycetaceae; genus Streptomyces; species Streptomyces sp. NPDC006711. The sequence goes on along the minus strand of NZ_JBIAGO010000018.1, from coordinate 74,281 downwards.
GGTGGTGAACCCGTCGGCGCACGCCTGGATGGCGGAACGCAGCCGGGGCAGCACGTCGCTCGCGCCGGAGGGGTGGGCGCCCAGCACCTCGGTGACGACGGTCTGGTCGGCCTGGCCGTCCTCGCTCGTGTTCACCAGCCGCCGGAAGACGGTCGCGGAGGGCGCGGGCTGCGGGGTGCCGTTGATGACGGAGACGAAGGGCATGCAGGCGGGCTTCGAGGTCCGGGAGCTGCCGGTGGGGACGCCGCCTTCGAGGGGTTCGGCCGCGAAGTCCTTCACGTCACCGGTCACGAGCGCGGCCGCGGCCAGCTGATCCCCGCTGAGCGCCCCGGCGGCCGCCTCGGTCCGCGGGGTGGCACTGGTACCCGGCGCGGCCCCGGTCTCCCGCACCGCGCCCCCCGCCCCCTCGGCCCCCGCCCCACCGGGCCCACAGGAGGCCGCACCCGCGAGCGCGACAAGACACACCCCGACCGTCGCCGCACGGCTCCGTAGCAGCCTTGGCTTCATACCCAGCACCGTAACAACGACTCCTGTGGATTGGCTGGGTCCTGCCCCGCCCAGTCCCGCTCGACCCAGTCCCGCTCGACGAAAACCGGTGACCCCCGATGTGTCCCGGATACCCGGACCGGAGCGCGACCAACGCCGACTTCGGAGCCGGGTTGGGCTGGACAGGCCGGTGGCGCTGCGGCCGGGCCGGCCAGGGGGAGCCGAGCGCCCGGGGGTCGAACCGTTCCGACGGAGTCGTCGGATCAGAACTCCTGGTCTCCCTTGGTCCCCTCGGGAGCGCGGAAGCAGCCCGATGTCACGGTCACCAGGATGAGCGGGTTGGATTCCTTACCGGCCGCCGGGCTTGACACCACCAGTTCGGCGTTGATCGAGTAGCGGTCCTTCGTCGAATCAGCGGTCAGTGAATCAGCGGTTAATTCGAGCGTCTTCGCCTTGCTCTTGTTCAGCTTGGGGCCGCCCGATTGGTGTTTCCGCCGATGCCCTGAGTGTCGAAGCCCAGGAAATGCGCCTGCGGCAAATCCTCGGCCGCTTGCGCCTTCAGCTGCTCCCACTCGTCCCACGGCATGCGTGGCTCCTCCCCCTCGGTCAAGCGCGACCTCGAAGGCGCTTCACCCGGTTGCGTTGGCGCCCATTGAGGCCAGCGGCATGGAGGTGAGCCGGGCAGGCCGGCCCAAGACGTCCGGGCGATCACTCAAGCGGTCTGAGTACCCGTACTCAGGACGTCGCAATGCGGCGGCGGCCCGAGTTCACGCCCGGTCGCCGGCACGCGTATGGCGACACACGTAGAGGGCGTCGAACGACTAGCCGTTGCTCCGGGTGAAACTGACCTCCACGCGGCGGTTCTTCTTGCGGCCGTCCTCCGTGGAATTGTCGGAGATCGGGTAGTCCTCGGCGTAGCCCCGGATCTCGAAGGTGACGTCGGGTCCGAGGGAGAGGGCGAGCGCCTTCTGCACGGCGTCCGCGCGTTCCTTCGAGAGGATCACGCCGTGTTCGTGCGTGCCGAGGTTGTCCGTGAAGCCGAAGACCCGCACGCTGGTCGCCTTCTGCTTCTTGATCTCCGCGGCGATGCCCTGGATGCGGTCGTTGCTGTCGGACGACAGGGCCGCGCTGTCCATCGCGAACAGCACCTCCGCCTGGAGCGCGAACGTCACGCTCGTGTTGGTGTCCGAGCGGCGCTCCTCACCGCCCTGGTCCTCGACGATCGACTTGATGTCCAGCACCTTGGGTGCGGCGAGCGTGCCGCCCTCGGGGAGCTTCAGGTTCGGCGAGGTCGCGTCGACCTTCATCGAGGGATCGCTCGTCGCCTCGGTGCCGGGCAGCGGGGGGCTGCTGGGCGTCTCATCGGCGTACGCGGCGCCGGCGCCGACGGTCAGGACGAGCGCGGCGGCGAACGCTACGGCTGCGTGCCGGGTTCTGGTCATGGCGTGGTCACCCGGAGACCGGAACGGTCATGGTGGGGAAGGTGGGGAGTTGGAAGTCGACCTGTTTGGTGCCGTTGGGGGGGGCGGGGAACTGGGCGAAGAAGGGAACGCTCTGGCCCGCCTTGACCCCCACGATGCCCATCGTGCAGAGGCACTTGCCGCCGGTGTCGCGCAGCACGTAGTAACGCTTCTTGCCGACCTTGTCGACCAGCGTCGCCCCCGCCACGGAGTCCCCGCTGGCCAGCACGTCCTTCTCCGTGCCGACCCAGCCGGAGGTGTCGACGAAGTTCTGCGAACCCGGGTTCTTCAGCTGGCCCGACACGGTGACGAAACCGCCCGAGTCGCGCGTCACGCTGTTGATGGTGAGGACGATCCCGCCCCCGCCCGTGGCCTCCGCGAGCTTGGCCGTGGACTCGGGCTGCGGCGACGCCGGTTGCCGACTCTGCGAGGAGGCCGAGTTCGACTGGTTGCCGCCACCGGTCGCGCCCGACTTGCCATCCTTGCTGTCGCCGCCGCACCCACCGACAGCCAACGCCAGCGCAACCGCCAGCGCCGCTGCCACCGCCCCCCTACGGGCTCTGCCCGCATGCCCAACGCTCATCGGTGTCTTTCCTCTGCTCGTCGCTTGCTGTCAGTCGACCAGTTTCACGGTGAAGATCTTTTCCGGATCAGGCATGGGATCGGCGGGCATGTCCTGGCCGCCACAGGTGATCGTGACGGGAGCCGGCGTGGGAGACGGCGCGGGAGCCGGCGTGGTCGTGGGCGTCGGCTCGGGCATCGGCGCGGGACCGCTGTCGGAACCACCGCCGGCCCCGCCACCGGGCGGGAGGCTGCATCGCAGCTCGATCACCGCCGTCGCGCTGGCGGTCCCGTGCTCGTCCTCGGTGCCCGGGATCACTGATTTCCCCACGGTGTACTGGGTTCTGGTGCTCACGGTGAAAGCAAACCGCCCGGCACCGTAGGGGCGAGAGGAGAAAGCCGACAGGTCGGCGTGGTTCCTGGCGGCGAAGCCGACGGCCTCGTCATGCGCGTCAGCGATGACGGCGCCGTCGTTGAAGATGCCGGCGGGGCCACCGGGCGACATGAGCGCCGCCAGGACCCTCGGACCCAGCTCTTCACGCGCTCGCTGGGCCGCCGCGAGAGCCGCCGCGTCAGCGGCGCCCTGAGCACCGTTGCGCGTGGCTGACGCCTGGCCCACCGCGAAGAACGCGAACGCGAGAAAGAGCAGACCCGCCACCATCACGATGTAGATGGGGAAGGCCTGCCCTCGGTCCTGGCTCAGATACGGGATCAGCCACCGGCCTTGATCTTGTCGATCTGCTCTTTGATCTTGTTGGTGATGGACGTCCCGATCCCGGTCGCCATGATCCCCCCAATGATCGCCACCACCACCAAGATGATCCCCAGGTACTCGAACGAGGTCTGCCCCCGATCGCGCCCCGCCGAGGACACGTAACGGCGTTGGACCCGGGCTACGGCCGTGTCCCTCCAGTCGCGCACCCGCAGCTGCGCGGCGACGGCGGTCTTCAGCAGCGTGTCCTGCGGCATGTCGCGGCTCTCCTCCGGTTGCGGCGTCACGTCGTACGTCATCGGGAACGTACGGCGGGGCCGCGGAGGGCGCCGAGGGCCCTGGGGCCCAAATCCGGGCCCAGGTGCGGTGCTTACCCACCCGACACCCCCAGCCAGCACGCGATCGCCTCGCCGCGCGTGGCGCTGTGCAGCTTGGCGAAGATGCGGTTGATGTGGTTCTTGACCGTCTTCTCACTGATGAAGCACGCGGCCGCGATTTGCTGATTGCTCATGCCCGCCGCGATCAACTCCATCACCTCGGCCTCCCGCGAACTCAGCCTGAACGCTTGCCTGTTGCGCACGCCCGTCGCCCGTCGCGCAGTTGAAGACTGTGCCACAACCGATTGCAGTTGCGAAAGGGATGGAGCGGAAATGGAGGTTACGGACTCCGGGTCCTGCTGTTCGCGCAGATGGGCGAGGAGCGCGTTCGCCGCCGTGGCGGTGAAGGCGGCCCGGCCCTCTCTCATCCCCCGTACCGACGCGGCCAGTTCGTCCGCCGTGAACTCGCCATGGACCAGATATCCCCCGGCGCCGAGCCGCAGCGCCGCCCGGACGATCTCGCTCTCGCGGCTGTACGTCAGCATCAGGACGGGAGCCAGCCGCACCAGGTGCGGGAGCGCCGTCAGGCCGTCGGTGCCGGGCATGTGCACGTCGAGCAGGATCACGTCCGGGCGGTGCCGCACGGCGGCCTCGTGCGCCTCACGGCCGTCGGCGGCCTCCGCGGCCACCTCGATGTCGTGACGCCCGTGCAGCAGCGCGGCCAGCCCCGCCCGCACGACGGGATTGTCGTCCGCGACGACGATCCGCAGCGGCCGCGCCGCGCTGCGGGCGCCCGGCTCCCGCGCCCGGCCCGGGCCCGTTCCCCGCCGACCCGTGCGGTACGCGATGTCGTCCTGCACGGCGCCTCCCTTCCCGTTCAGCCCGTTCCGGTTCAGTCCGTTCCCGTTCAGTCCGTTCTGGTTCAGCCCGTTTCGGGGCAGTCCGTTCCGGTTCAGCCCGCCCACCGCGACACGTGCGGGTTCTCCCGCGAAGCCCTCGGGGGCAACGGGAGTTCTACCCGCACCTCCGTTCCCGACTCCGCGCCGCCCCGGCCCACCCTGATGCGCGCGCCCATCGCCGCCGCCCGCTCCACCATGCCCACCAGACCGAAGTGGCCCGTGCGTTTCAAGGCGTCCAGGGTGGTGCCGGGCGGCAGGCCCCTGCCGTTGTCCTTGACGCTCAGGCGGAGCACGGCGCCTTCGAGACCCGGCGGGTCCGACACGCCCGCCTCCACCACCAGGTCGCTCGGGTCCGCGTGCCGGTGCGCGTTGTCCATCGCCTCGTTCGCGATCGCCAGGAGCTGGTGGGCCACCGTCGCCGGGATCATCGGAGCCGGCCCGCCACCGTGCGCCGCCCACCGTGCTCGCACTCCGGTTCGGCGGGTGAAGTCCGTTACCGCCGAGGCCAGTTCGGCCAGGATGTCCACGTCACCTGGCGCGCGCCGCAGGTCGCCCAGAAGCTCCCGCGATTCCGCGGCCGCCCTGCGCGCGGCCCGCGCCACCAGTTCCGCCTGCCGGCGGATCGTACGCGGATCCGAGCGGTCGGCCGACGCGGCCAGTCCGTCGGCGGCCAGCGCGAGTCCGTGCAGGGTCTTGGCCACCGAGTCGTGCAGATCACGGGCGAGCCGCGCCCGTTCCTCCTCCACCGCGTCGTGCACGGCGAGGCGGGCCCGGGTCTCCGTGAGGGCCTGACTCGCGGCGCCGAAACGCAGCAGAAGGTTGCGGATCGTCACGCCGACCGCCCCCGCGATCACGCAGAACCCCGGCAGCAACAGCGCTGAGGTGTCAGCGAGTTGATGGCCAGGACCCGTCGCGTACACCAACGCCAAGATGGCCATCTGGAGGCCCGCGAAGAGTCCCGCGCCGCGCCAGCCGTAGACCAGGCCGGCCAGCAGAGGCGTGCAGATGGTGACGTACCCGAGGGGGGACTCGGGGGTCGCGGTGATCAGGAGCAGCGCGCCGAACACCGCGTCCACGGCGAGCAGCCACGGGTGGTGGAGGAGCAGCGGACCGAAGCGCTCCCAGTCGCGGAACAGGACGTACGAGCCCATGAAGGTGACCAGGACCGCCGAGCCGACCAGCACCCCGGGCGCCCCCTTGGCGGTGCCGGCCAGCGCGAAAGGGGCGCCGATGGCGATCATCGCCAGGCGGAAGCCGAACACCTGGCGGCACATCGCCTGGAGCGCGTTGACCTGGAGGGCGAGGGTGGGGGGCGGCACGGCCGGAGCCGTCGCGCGCGGACTCGCCATGCTCAGCCCCCTTGCCGGAACGGCCAGTTGAAGGGTCACTTGGGTCCTCCGAGGAAGCCCCCGAAGTCCAGGTTCGCGCCGTACACGAAGCCCACGCTGAGCAGGATCAGGGTGCCGGGCAGCAGGAACGTCGTCACGGCGAAGGTCGCCTTGGGGACGGCGCGGGCCGCCTTGCGGCGGGCGTTCTGCGCGTCGGTGCGGCGCATGTCGGCGGCGATCGCTATCAGCGTCTCGACGATGGGCGCGCCCAGTTCCTCGCCCTGCTGGAGCGCGGTCACGAACATCGCGACCTGCTCGGAGTCGTTGCGCTTGCGCAGCTCCTCGAAGGCCTGGCGGCGGCTGACGCCCATGTCCATCTGGCGCAGGGTGATGCGCAATTCGTCCGCCCAGGGCCCCTCGTACTTGTCGGCGACCCGGTCGAGGGCCTGGCGGAAGCCGAGGCCTGCGCTGACGACGACGGCGAGTACGTCCAGGAAGTCGGGCAGGGTGCGCTCGATGTGGTCGCGGCGCACCCGGACCGCCGACCAGATGCCCGCCTCCACCCAGAACAGGGCGAAGGCCACCATCAGCACGGCGATGATCCAGTGCCCTTCGAGCAGCATGATCAGCGCGGCGGCCGTACCGAGCGCTCCGTACACCGCCCGCCGGGCCGCGTACCGGTCCAGGGTCAGGCCGCCGGGGTTGCCCGCGAGGTCGATCCGGCGGCGCTTGCGCGCGACCCGCTCGGGGCCCATCATCCGCAGCACGGCCGGCGCCCAGCGCATGCCGAGGCGGTCGACGGCAGAGCCGACGGCCGTGGTGCGGGTCGCACCGACCTCAAGGGCCACCGAGAGGTCGCTCGGAAGCTTCACCTCGGCCCGGTACACGCGGATGCCGTGGAACATCCCGTACACGCTCAGGCCCATCAGGGCCGCGAAGAGCAGTCCCATGGGTCGCTCACTCCCCTCTGTGTGGCGGATCTCTGTGCGGCGGATCTGTGTGAGGCGGATCGCGGATCGTGCTGGCTCATACGTCGATGCGGGACAGGCGGCGGACCACGAAGAATCCGAGGGCGTACAGGGCGATCGAGACCAGGACCGCCACCTGCCCGAGGAAGGCCCCCGTCATCCGGTCGAGCGCGCCCGGCATCACCGCGTTCAGCATGAGCAGCGCGGCCATGCCGAAGCCGGGTACGGCGTACGCGGTGACCGTCACCTGGGCCAGTGTGGTGCGTACCTCCCGCCGGGTCTCCTTGCGCTCCTCCAGGGTGGTGGTGAGGTTGCGCAGCGAGCTGACGACGGTGCCGCCCGCGCGGTTGGCGAGCACCAACGTCGTCACCAGGACGACCAGTTCACGCGAGGGCAGTCTGTCGGCGATCTCGCCGAGGGCGTCGTCCAGGGACTCCCCGACGGCGAGCCGGTCGGTGACCCGGCCCAGCTCCTCGCCCGCCGGCGCCTCCATCTCCTCGGCCGCCATGGCGATGGCGGTGCGCAGCGCGAGGCCGGCCTGGGTGGCGTTGGCCAGGATGCGGGAGAGCTCGGGCAGCTGGTTGATGAAGCGCTCGATGCGTTTCTGGCGCTGCCAGTTGAGGAAGGAGTTGGCGCCCCACAGCGCGGCGAGGCCCGCGAGCGGGCCGAAGAAGGAGGCGAGGACGGACGCGGCGATCAGCCACAGCGCGGCCACCCCCGCCAGCATGTACACGAAGAACTCGCCAGGGGTCACGTCGAGGCCGGTCGCGGCCAGTTTCCGGTCGAGGCGGTGGCCCAGCTTCGTGCCGCGCAGCCGACGGTCCACGCCTTGGAACGGGCGGTGGCGCCCGGTCGCCGCCTGGGGGCCCGGGTTGCTGAGCCGGTCGATGAGGGCGTGGCGCTGGGCGCGGCCCGCCCCGTAGGAGCGCAGCCCCAGGACCGCCAGCACCCCGGCGATGATGGTGACGCCGAGCGTGAGGAAGGAGAGGTTCATCTGCGCGTTCCCTGTCGGTCGGGGTGGGCGGGCGGCTCGATCGGCGAAGTGGGGGCGGGGTCAGGTGGCGTGGCGGACGGCGAGCTGTTCGGCGTCGGCGGCGACTCCGTACGCCTGCGGGACGGGCTGGTTGGCGAGGTAGAGGCGGTCGGCGACGCGGCGGGGCAGCGGGAAGTACCGGAAGCGGCCGTGGATGACGCCGTCGGCGGCCATGGGCTGGGCGTCGAAGCGGCAGACGGTGGTGATGCGGTACGGGTCGCGGCCGTGCGATTCGAGGAGGGCGATCTCGGTGATCTTGCGGGCGCCGTCGGCGTGCCGGGTGAGCTGGACGATGACGTCGACGGCCGAGTTGATCTGGTCGTGCAGGGCCTCGAAGGGGACCTCGACCTCCGACATCGAGGCCAGTGTCTGGAGGCGCATGAGAGCGTCCTCGGCGCTGTTGGCGTGGACGGTGGCGAGCGAGCCGTCGTGACCGGTGGACATGGCCTGGAGCATGTCGAGCGATTCACCGCCGCGGACCTCACCGACCACGATGCGGTCGGGGCGCATGCGCAGCGAGTTGCGGACGAGGTCGCGGATGGAGATGTGGCCCTTGCCCTCGACGTTCGGGGGCCGGGATTCCAGCCGGATCACATGGGCCTGCTGGAGCTGGAGCTCGGCGGAGTCCTCGATGGTGATGATGCGCTCGTGCGGCGGGATCAGGCCGGAGAGGGCGTTGAGGAGGGTGGTCTTGCCGGTGCCGGTGGCGCCGGACACGATGATGTTGAACCGGGCCTGCACGAGCCCGGCGAGCAGCAGCAGCATGTGCTCGTCGAGCGAGCCGAAGGTGATCATCTCCTGGAGCGTGAACGACCTCGGGAAGCGCCGGATGGTGAGCGTCGCTCCGGTCAGCGAGAGCGGCGGGATGATCACGTTGACGCGTTCGCCCGAGGGGAGCCGGGCGTCCACCATCGGGTTGGACTCGTCCACGCGGCGGTTCACGGTGGACACGATCCGCTCGATCGTCTGCATCAGCTGTTCGTGCGAGGCGAACCGCAGCGGCAGTTGCTCCACCCGGCCGCCGCGCTCCACGAAGACCTGGTCGGGCCCGTTGACCATGATTTCGGTGATGGAGGCGTCTTCGAGAAGGGGCTCCAGGATGCCGAGGCCGAGCGCTTCGTCGACCACCCGGCGGATCAGCTGGGCCCGCTCGGCGGTGGACAGGACCGGTCCCTCGCGGCTGATGATGTGCCCGAGCACCCGCTCAAGGCGGGCCCGGCGCTCGGCGGCGGCCAGCGCGGACATCTCCGCGAGGTCGATCTCCTCCAGGAGCTTGGACCGGTAGGAGGCGACCAGATGGCCGTCCTCCCGCCCGGCGCCGGACTCCTCGGGGACCGCGATGCGTGCCCGCAGACTCATGTGCCTCGTCTCCAGTCGTCTCGGGTCAGGGGTGGGCGTGCAGCTTCGGCATGGTGGACGTGCGGGTGGTGGTGCCGAAGTCGCCGATGCCGGGAATGACGCTGGGAATGGTGAGGGTGACGGTGTAGGCCACCGCGTCGCCGCCGCCACCGGCGGGCGCGACCCGTGGCTTGAGCCACCCGCTGACCGCGGCCGTCCCGGCGGCCACGGGATCCAGGCGCGGCCCGCCCGGCGCCGGGTCGTCGAGGCTGGCCGCGCGCGCCGCCGCCCGCGCCCCCGTGCCGGCCTGGTTCGCGGCGTACGCGGCGACGCCGAGCTGGATCGCGGCGAGGCCGACGAGCAGCACGATAGCCACGAACCCGATGTATTCCAGGGCCACTTGGCCCCGGTCGGCGCGCGCTCGGTGGGTGTGGACGCGCACGGCTCAGCGCTCCTTCACATGGGCGGCGGTGCCGTCGACGGGAAATCCGTTGAGGACGCCCGGGATGAGGACGGGGATCCTCAGGGTGACGGTGGCCCGGTACATGCCGGTCCCTTCGTCGTGGCAGTCGGGGGCGCCGTCGAAGGACGAGGGCAGCTCGCGCAGGGCCGCCGTGCGGCACGCGCCGTCCGCGTCGCCCGTCGCCGCCGCCCCGGACCGTGCCCCCTCGTCCGCCGCGTTGCCCGCCAGCACGAAGGTGTAGCCGACCAGGGCGCACTGCCACAGCGCGACGAGCAGCAGCAGGATCAGCGGAAGCACGCCGACGAACTCGATGAGGGTCTGTCCCGCGTCCCGCTCGTCCGCACGGACCGGTAACCGCCGCGCGGGGCCCGCCCTCCACGCCTGCCTCGCGGGACGCATCAGCCGCCCCTGCGCCGCAGGACGAGCCCGGCACCGCGCGAGGCCCGCGCCTTGGTCCTGCTCTCGGGGGCCTTGAGCAGCCCGAGCTCTCCGGCCAGCTCCCACAGGGCCTGTCTGACGGTGCTCTTGTGGTCGAGGTCGTGCAGGCGGCCCGCGTCGACGGCGGACTGCAACTCCTTGAAGTGGGCCGGCACGGCGGTCTGGGCGACCTTGGTGCCGGTGATCTTCTGGACGAGCGGGGGCTGGATCTCGGTGGTACGGGTGTGCCGGTTGACCACGGTGGTGGTCTCCTCGGCCTTGCGGATCTGGAGCCGGTCCCACATCCGTACGGTGCGTTTGGCGCCCCGCACCGACACGACGTCGGGGGTGGTGACGAGGAGCGCCACGTCGGCCATCTCCACCACGGCCGCGTTCGCCGCGGTCAGCTGGCTGCCGCAGTCCACGATGACGGCCTCGTACCGGGTGCGCAGCGCGCCGGTGATCTGGCGGGCGGCCCGCTCGGTGACGTCCTCGCCGCGCTCCCCCTCGCCGGGGGCGAGCAGCAGCGCGAGCCCGCTCTCGTGGTTGAAGACGGCGTCGGCCAGGACGCGGGGCGAGATGTCGGTGATCGCGGCGAGGTCGGCGATGGAGCGCCGGAAGTGGACGTCGAGGTAGGAGGCGACGTCACCGGCCTGGAGGTCCATGTCGACCAGGACGGTGGTGCGGCCCGACGCCCGTGCGGCGAGGGCGAGTTGGACGGCGACCAGGGTGGTCCCGACGCCGCCCTTGGCCCCCGTGACGGTGGTGACGGTGCCGCCGGGACCGGTGAACACGTCGAGGTTCGCGCCGAGGTGGCGGCGTACGCCGGCGGACCACTGGGCGGCCGCCTGGACGCGTGCGGCGAGTTCTTCGTAGGACAGCGGCAGCGCGATCAGGCCGCGGGCCCCGCAGTCCATGGCGGCCGAGAAGACGGCGGGCCCCGCGTCGGATGAGATCAGGACGACGCCGACGGCGGGAAAGCGCAGGGCGACCTCACGCACGAGTTCCAGGGCCGGGAGCGGTCCGATGCGTTCATGGACGAGGATGACCTCGGGGAGTTCGTCCAGGGACTCCCCCGCCAGCCTGGCCAGGGTGTCGAGCAGCTGCGTGGAGTCGCTGACGGGCATCGACGGTTCGGCGTCGGGGAGCTGGCTGAGCAGGGTGGTGACGGATCGGGCGGCCTCGGCATCGGCGACGGCCGGCAGGATACGAGTGGTCATCCGCGCCTCACTGGTCCTTTTCGAGCCGGTACGTACGGTCACCGGGCGGGATCGCGCTGTCGCCGTTGCCGCGGCCGACGAGCGCGAGGCGGACATGGGTGGCGAACGACTCGGCGTAGGCGACCCGCTGGGCGTCCAGGGTGCTGAGGGCGAACGTGATGGGGACGGCCTGGGTCGCCTGGTTCTTGTCGGAGGAGTTGGGGCTGAGCGACTGGACCGCGCCCACCTGAATGACCCGGGCGTTCGCCACGATGAGCTTGGACTCGGCGGTGTCGCCCTGCTTGGTGGCGGCGAAGGTGGCGAAGATGTTGACGCTGTCGTTCCCGTTGATCTTTCCGGCGACACCGGTCGACGCGTCGATCATGATGGCGATCTCCTGTTCGCCGGGCTTGAGTTGGGGCCGGTCGGTGAACATGCCGTCCTGGAGCAGCGAGCCCTTGGTGAGGTGGGTGGCGGCCATCTTGCCCACGACGTCGGAGAGGTCGGTCACCGCGCCCCGGGAGAGCCAGCGCTTGGGCATGCTCGTCTTCTCGAACTGGGCGGCCGTCAGGGGCGCGTAGGCGTCTATGTCGTCCTTGAGTCTGTACGCCGTCACCTCGGGTCCCACCTTGGAGTCCACGTCGCTGATCACCGCGAGCACCCCGGCGAAGGCGCCGAGGGCGCACAGGACCGAGAGGAGAAGAAGGATGATGCCGCGGCGCTGGCGGGAGTTCATTGACCGTACGACCTCGTTCGCTGACGTGGGGCAGAGCGGGCAAGTGGCGGGCTGCTGGCGCGGGGTGGGGGGTCAGGGGCCCGGCGAGATGGCGCGGCGGCGTTCGGCCCGGGTGAGCGGGCGGGCCCGGTGGGCGGGGGCGGGGGCGAGCGTGGCGCCGTCGGGGGCGGTGTGCCGGTCCTCGGCCGGCTGGGGTGAGGCGCAGAACCCGCAGCGGTCGCCGATCAGCTCCATGGCGCACCAGCGGCACTGTTCGCGCCGTACGGAGGCGACGAGCTGGTAGAGGACCGAGAGGTCCGGCAGGTGGGCCACGAACTCGGTCAGTCTGCCGGTGCCCCACCAGGTGGCCGAGTCGGCGGGCGGGCCCGTTTCCTGTACGGCGCCCACCCGCCAGGCCGGGGCGAGCGCGGTGGTGACCCAGTCGGCGCCGACGGCGCCCCTGGCCACCAGGAGCGCGGAGGCGAAGTCGGGGCCGGTGAGGGTGGCCGCGGGGCCGACCTTGACCAGCTGGGGCCGGGGGTTGGCGAGCACGGCGAACTGACTGCCGGGCACCCAGGATCTGGCGTGCGCGGTGAGGCCGACCGGGATCCGGTCGACATGGGTCACCGAGTTCAGGACGGCGCCCGCGTAGATGTAGTGCGAGAGCAGCCGGGCCGCCGACGCGAGCACGCCGGGGCTGAAGTCGCAGGCCGACAGCTGCCGCAACTGCCGTACCAGAACGGCGAGTCCCAGAGGCGGCAGGCCGGATTTGATCAGCGCGATCCGGTCGGTCTCCAGCAGCGACCGCACGGTGTGCAGCCGGTGTTCATGGGCAGCGTCGAGGGAGGCCGGATACAGGGCGATGACGTATCCGTGCTGCTCCACGAGCCGGTGCGTGTCGGCGAGCGCCGCGTCGAGGGGCTGGGCGCCGGGTGACGGGAGCAGCGCCGCGAGCGGCGTCCCCGGGTCGGTCGGCGCCAGCACCAGATCGGGGCTGGTGACGGCTATCGCGGTCGGCACGTCGCGGGCCCCCGTTCACTGATCGCGGTCGCCACCGGGTGGCCCCCGTCTCCTCGGCCGCGCGAGCCCGGGCGAGCCCTCACGACCGCAACTGATCACTGCGATTCCCACCTGCATCAGCACTTTATCCACGACCTACCGGCGGGAGAACCGTCTTCTCCCTTCTGTGTGCTCCGGCGGCCGACTTTGGGGCGGGTGGGGCGGGAGATACGCGCGAAGTCGGCCAAGTCGCGGCCGGAAGCAACCCTTTGGCTGCCCCTCCGCCACGGCGGTGCCCCCGGCGGCGGGCTTCCGCTTTCCCACCCCCGACCCCTCCCCACCCCCTTGACAACCCAATTGGTCTGGACCATCTTGTGCGACCAGGACGCCCGCCCCCACTTCTCGGACGCGTCCCGCTTTCCCGTCCTCCCCACTCCCCTCCCGGAGGCAGCAAGTGAACCGCGCGAGACAAGCAAGGCTCGCTCTGGCCGTGGTCGCGGCCGGGGCTCTGTCCATGGCCGGGCTCTCCGGCACCGCTCAGGCGGCCGACGTCAACAATGTGAAAAACGCCGGATTCGAGGCGGGTCTCGGTGGCTGGAGCTGTTCGGCCGGCAGCGGCGCCACCGTCTCCTCGCCCGTGCACGCCGGGACCGCCGCCCTCAAGGCCACGCCCTCGGGCTCGGACACCGCCCAGTGCGCCCAGACCGTCGCCGTCCAGCCCAACTCGACGTACACGCTGAGCGCCTGGGTCCAGGGCAGTTACGTCTACCTCGGCGCCACCGGCACCGGCACGTCCGACGTCTCGACCTGGACGCCCGGCACCGGCTCCGGGTACGGGCAGCTGACCACCACGTTCAAGACCGGCGCCGCCACCACCTCGGTGCAGATCTACACTCACGGCTGGTACGGGCAGCCCGCCTACTACGCCGACGACATATCCGTGTACGGGCCCGACGGCGGCGGTGGCGGCGACCCGGCGCCCACGGTCCCGGCCGCGCCCGGCGGCCTCGCGGTCGGCTCGGTCACCTCCTCGTCGGTGAACCTGTCCTGGGGCTCGGTGTCCGGCGCCAGCGGGTACAACGTCTACCAGGGCGGCACCAAGGTGCAGTCAGTTACGGGCAGTTCGGCGACCGTGACCAATCTGAGCGCGTCCACCTCGTACCAGTTCCAGGTGAGTGCGACCAACGCCGCGGGCGAGTCGCCCAAGTCGGCCGCCGTCACCGCCACGACCTCGGCATCGGGCGGCACTCCGCCCGGCGGCGGCGCCGTGCCCAAGCACGCGGTGACCGGCTACTGGCAGAACTTCAACAACGGCGCCACCGTGCAGAAGCTCAGCGACGTGCCGGCGAACTACGACATCATCGCCGTCGCCTTCGCGGACGCCACCAGCACCCCGGGCGCGGTCAGTTTCACCCTCGACTCGGCCGGACTCGGCGGCTACACGGTCGACCAGTTCAAGGCCGACATCGCCGCCAAGCACGCCGCAGGCAAGTCCGTCGTCATCTCCATCGGCGGCCAGAACGGCACGATCTCCGTGGGCGACTCCACCTCGGCGAACAACTTCGCCAACTCCGTCTACGCGCTGATGCAGACGTACGGCTTCGACGGTGTCGACATCGATCTGGAGAACGGGCTCAACTCCACCTACATGACACAGGCGTTGAAGGCGATCGCGGCGAAGGGCGGCGCGAAGACCGTCATCACGATGGCGCCGCAGACCATCGACATGCAGTCCCCCTCGAACGAGTACTTCAAGACGGCGCTCAACATCAAGGACATCCTGACCGTCGTCAACATGCAGTATTACAACAGTGGTTCGATGAACGGCTGCGACGGCAACGTCTACTCCCAGGGCACGGTCGACTTCCTGACCGCGCTGGCCTGCATCCAGCTCCAGGGCGGGCTCGACCCCTCCCAGGTCGGTCTCGGGGTCCCGGCCTCCACGTCCGGCGCGGGCAGCGGCTATGTGTCGCCGTCCGTGGTGAACGCGGCTCTCGACTGCCTGACCAAGGGCACCAGCTGCGGCACCTTCCACCCGGCCAAGACCTACCCCTCCCTGCGCGGCGCGATGACCTGGTCCACCAACTGGGACGCCACCGCGGGCAACGCCTGGTCCAACGCGGTCGGGCCGCACGTCCACGCCCTGCCGTAACCACCACCCCACACGTCGGCGGCGCCCCCTGTGCCGGAGGGCGCCGCTTCACGTGCCGTGCTCAGCGAGGCCGTGCCCGGGGGTCAGGGCTTGGGCAGGGCGCAGCCCGCGCGGCTCAGGTCGATCACGCTGCCCGCGCCTATGCACGGGACGATGAGGTATGTCTCCTCGGCGTAGTTGATGCCCTGGCGGACGGTGACGTTGCCGTTCTCGTCGACCTCGCACGGGTTGTTCTCCGTGCAGCGCTCGCCGTCCTCGTTGCCGGTGTTGTTGACGGCGACGACCTTGCCGGTCGCCGTGTCGATCACCGGGGAGCCCGAGGTGCCGCCGATGGTGTTGCAGGACGAGGTGTAGCGGACCGAGTCCTTCCAGGTCCAGTCGCCCTCCTTGAGGCGATAGACGAACCCGTCCACGTTGCAGCTGTAGGTGCGCTTCCAATACCCGGAGACGACCTTGATGGCCGTGCCCTGGACCGGGTGGGTGTCATTGAGGGTGAGCGCGCTGATCCCGTAGCTGCTCTGGATCTTGGCGTAGGACGTATTGAGCTGGTAGATCGAGATGTCCGTGTCGGTCATCGTGGCGTACGAGACCTTGGTGGCGCGCAGCGTGGCGACCTTGGAGCCCGAGGCGTTCAGGAGGGAGAACGAGCGGGACGAGGGCTGGTCGGTGATGACCTCTCCGGCGCCGGGGAACCCGGTTTCCAGGCAGTGGCCGTTGGAGAGCACGAGCGCGGGGTCGCTCGGCTGCGAGCTGGGCGTACGGACCACGGAGCCGGAGCAGTTGCTCAGCGCCACCGTCCCGGCGAAGGTGACCGCCTTGACCGGGGCCTGAGCGGCCGTGCCGCCGGAGTTCTGCGCGGCGGCGGCGGGCACCGCGCCCGCGGTCGCGAGCAGCAGGGCACTGACGGCGCCGAGTGCGCCGACGAATGACTTCTTCATGTGGGGGTTCCCTTTGTGGGGGTGCTCGGATGATGAAGGAGTGCAGATTTGTCATGTGCATTGTTGGGTGTTCGCTCTCAACCGGCAAGTGGACGTGTGGATTTGGGGGTGGCCACCCTGGGGGGACGGCCGGGGTCGAGCGGTGAGACCGTGGATCGCCGACCCCCGGGCACGCCGACGTCACCGGGGGCCGGCCGGCCCTCGGTGACGGGGGTGTTCAGGGTGTGGCCGTCACACCTTGGGATGGCACCGGGTGCCCGCGCCATGGGATGGCGCGGGGCGCCTGCCGCCGCGGGTCACGGTGTCCCGTGGGCGCCGCTCGCGCAGGGGCTGCCGGCGCCGAAGGTCCCGCCCGCCCCTCCGGAACCGCCGTGGAAGAGCAAGCCCCCGGTGGCGTTGCCACCGGCGCCGCCGATCCCGCAGGCGCCGTCGGCGCTCGCGCCCGACTTGGCGCCGCCGTTGCCGCCGTT
This sequence comes from Streptomyces sp. NPDC006711, assembly GCF_042869775.1. Taxonomy (NCBI): domain Bacteria; kingdom Bacillati; phylum Actinomycetota; class Actinomycetes; order Kitasatosporales; family Streptomycetaceae; genus Streptomyces; species Streptomyces sp. NPDC006711. The sequence goes on along the minus strand of NZ_JBIAGO010000018.1, from coordinate 57,826 downwards.
GCCACCGTTGCCGCCGGAGTTGGCGATGCCTCCCGAGGACAGGCCGCCGGCCCCGCCGATGCCCGCGGCGCCGCCCGGGTAGGCACCGCCGGAGCTGCCGTTGCCGCCATTGCCGGCGTTGCCGCCCTTGCCGCCGTTGCCGGAGCTGTTGACGCCCCCGGCGCCGCCGTTGCCGCCCGCGCCACCGCCATGGCCCGTGCCGCCCTTGCCCGCGCCGCCACCCGCACCGCCGTTGGATCCCCCGGCGCCGCCGATGCCGCCTTGACCGCCCGCGCCCGCGTTGGCACCGGAGTCGCCGCCGGCCCCGCCGACGCCGCCCGCACCGGCGCGGGTGCCCGGGCCGCCCGAACCGCCCGCACCGCCGGCCCCGGTGAGGCCACCGGACGCACCGTTGCCGCCGTTGCCGCCCACACCGCCGTTGGGGCCGGCGGCGCCGCCCGCGCCGCCCGCACCGCCGGAACCGCTGCCGAGGCCGGTGCCGCCGTTGCCGCCCGCACCGCCGGCCCCGCCGAGTACCCCGTTGCCGCCGGGACCGCCCGCGCCACCGGCGCAGTCACCGGTACCGGTCGCGGGGCCGCCCGCGGTGCCGGGGAAACCGCTGGGGTGAGCGGAGGTGCCGTTGGCGCCGGCTACGCCGGCGGTGCCGGCCGTGCAGGCGAGGGGGGAGGCGCCGGCCGATGAGCCGAGGAGGAGTGCGCTGCTGAAGAGAGCGGGGAGGGCGAGGATGGCGAGGGTGTGTTTCCTGTTCACGACGGTGTTTCCTCTGGCTCGGGTGAAGCGGGGGCCGGGGCGGGTACGCTGAAGCGGGCCGGCGTCGCGGAACAGAAAAGGGCGTATTCCTGACCCCATTTTTTTTCCGCGCCGCACGCTGCCGGAAGTTCGGCGAATCCCCGGACTACTTCCATAGAACGCGCACCACGCCGCATGCGTAATAAAATGGCGGGCTTAATTTTGCCCGACATTTATCCCCGGGGGCAGTCCTCCAGCCGTGGTACGAAAACTCATCCGGCAGGTGAGAGTCCGACCTGTGTTTCAGCCATCAGCGCGCGACGCCTACGCCGGGGCGCTTTTTCCCGTTGGGGTGGTCACCGTCCCTGACCTGCCGCTTCCATCAGTTTGCGGAATCGGAAAGGATTTCCGCTCGCCGGGCGCCCTCGGGTTCGTAAGTGCGCCGGTACAGCGCCGGATCCCGCAGATCCGGACCGTCACGCCCATTGCTTCGAGCGGGCCTCCCCATGCCGCTTGGACCAGGATTGCCCAATGTGGCAATTTTCGACATTTCCAGCCACCGGCGTTCGAACGGGGAAAGGCCGTCGACCGATGCGGCCAAGACGTTACGGGCCGAGAAAGAGAGGGGCCGAGAAAAAGAGGGGCCGGCGGCCGTCCGGCTGGATCACCGGCGGCTGCGGAGGCCGCGAGCAGCGCCGCCAAGGGGCGGGAGGCCGACCCTGATGACGGGCCACCTCCGTTGCGCGGCACGGGCGTTGCGGCAGCGGGACCGCGGCACGGCGCCCCGGCGGTCCGGGGCGCCGCGCCGTGCGGCGGGTCGAGCGGTGGGGCCGGGCGCGGCAAGGGAGTTGAGGGGATCAGGCGTCCAGGACCGCGAGGGCGTCGATCTCGATGAGGAGGCCGGGCGGCAGGCCCACGTACACCGTCGTGCGGGCGGCGGCGGGGGCCTTGAGGCCCTGCTCATCGAAGTAGGCGTTGTAGATCTCGTTCATCTCCGCGAAGTGCGCCACGTCGGTGAGGTAGACGCGCGTCATCAGCACGTCGTCCCAGCTCGCGCCGCCCTCCTCCAGGATCGCCTTGACGTTGGCGAAGGTCTGGAGGGTCTGCTCGCGCAGGGTGGGGCCCGCCAGGGTGGGCGCCTGCCCCTCGACGGCCGGCAGGTATCCGACCTGGCCCGCGGTCTGGAGGATGTTCCCCTTCTTCACCCCGTGCGAGAACCTGGCGGGCGGGGCGGTGTGCGTGGCCGGGGTGAGGGCGATCTTCTCGGTCATGGAACTCCCTTATACGGATGGGGTGTTGGGGGCGAGGTCGGGGCTGGGGTCGGGGCCCGGACTGGGGTCGGGGTCGGTGCCGGAGTACTCCCGGCTGATGTCCTGCGCCGTGCGGCGCACCTGCGGGAACAGGGCGAGGAGTTCTTCGGCGGTGACCACGACATTGGGCGCGGAGACCGACATGGCGGCGACGACGCGGCCGTCCGCGCCGTGGATGGGCGCCCCGACGCAGTTGATGGACTCCTCGTGGCCGCCGAGGTCGGTGGCCCACCCCTGCTCGCGCACCGTCGCCAGCTCCTTGAGGAACGCGGCCGCGTTGGGCGTCGAACGGGGCGTGTAGGAGGGGTAGTCGAGCTTGTCCGCGACGGCGCGGCGCTCGGTCTCCGGCAGATCGGCCAGGAGCAGTTTGGCCACGGCGGCCACCGTGATGGCGACGGGCTTGCCGATGCGCGAGTACATCCGCACCGGGTAGCGGCTCTCGACCTTGTCGATGTAGAGGACTTCGCCCTCCTCGTACACGGCGAGGTGGACGGTGTGGCCGATCCGCTCGTTCAGGGCGACGAGGTGGGGGTGGGCGATCTCGCGCACGTCCAGGTTCTCGACGGCTTCCTGCGCGAGGGCGAAGAGCCGGGCGCCGAGCCGGTAGCGCTGGTCCTCCTGGCGGTAGACGAGCCCGTGCTCGTGCAGGGTGCGCAGGAGCCGCAGCGCGGTGGACTTGTGCACCCCGAGCCGGTCGGCGACCTGCCCGAGGTCGGCGGGGCCCCGCGCGAGCAGCGGCAGGATGCTCAGCGCCCGGTCGACGGTCTGGCTCATGACGTACGTACCTCCTGGTCGTCCCCCGTCCACCCGGGGCCGAGACGAAGTCTCCCCCAGGCGGTGTCGTCCAGGGCCACGAGCCGGTCGGCGTGTGCCGTCCAAGAGGTGTGCCGGGGGCCGGCTCCGGGCGGGGCGGCGGCCGGGCTGGGGGCGGGCGGCCGGGTGAGGTCGCCGGGCACGGTGAGCACGGCGGCGGCCATGAGGTGCCCGTGCCGGATGCGGTCGCGTACGGGCAGGCCGCGCAGGGTGGCGCCGAGGAACCCGGCGGCGAAGGCGTCGCCCGCGCCGGCGGGGGCGACCACCTCCACGCGCGGCGCCCGCTCGGCCACGCGTCCGCTCCCCCGCGCGAAGACCGTCGCGCCGGCCGCGCCCTGCTTCACCACCAGCACGTCCGGTTCGGGCAGCGCCTCACGCAGGGCGGCCGGTCCGCGCATCCCCCACGCCGCCTCCGCCTCGTCCGCGCCGACGAAGACGATGTCCGCGCCCCTGGCCAGGTCGAGCAGGACCCGGGGCCCGGCCGCGTCGCGCCACAGCCCCGGCCGGTAGTTGATGTCGAAGGACACCGATGGCCGGCCGGGCCGGCGCGCCAGGAGGTCGCGCATCAGGGCGAGGCAGTCGTCGGAGAGCGCGGCGGTGATGCCCGACAGGTGCAGGACGCGGCCCGCCCACAGGTCGCGGTGGGGCACGGTGGCCGGTGACATGGCGGAGGCCGCGGACCCGGCGCGGTAGTACAGGACCTCGTGGCCGTCGGCGGTGCGGTCGTCGGCGGTGCGGAAGTAGATACCGGTGGGCCGGTGCGGGTCGCGGCGCACCGCGCGCACGTCGACACCGTAGCCGCCGATGGTCTCCACCAGGTGGTCGCCGAAGCCGTCCGCGCCGACCCGGCTGACCCATCGGGTGCTGTGCCCGGCGGCGGCCAGCGCGCAGGCCACATTGGACTCGGCGCCGCCGATCGTCCGCTCGAAGGCGGGCACGTCGGCGAGGCGGCCCGGCCGGAGGGGAAGGAAGGTGACCATGGACTCCCCGAGGCAGACGACATCGACGGCGGCGTCGACGGCGTCCGCCTCGGCTGGGGGTCCCTGGGTCACTGCCGGCTCCTCACTGCTGAACGGCCGGTCCGGTCATTGACCCGGCGCTGGCCCGGATGTTAGACAGCAGCAAGCGATATGCGCAATGGGTGTTGCAGATAACGCAACGCCCCTCCCGAGGAGGGTGAGGTTTCCGTGGCAGCCATCCACCGCGACGACAAGCGCGACAACCAGCGCGACGAGGGGCCTGAGGACAAGCTGGCGGAGCTGGGCGCCGAGCGCGTCGACCACCGCTTCAAGGGGCTGCCGCCGGACGCGGAGGGGATGACCGTCGCCGAACTCGCCGCGCAGCACCGCTCCCTGTTCACCGGCGGCTTCACCACGCCGGTCCTGACGCTGTCGGCAGAAGCGCTCGACCACAATCTCGGCCTCCTCGAAACGTACGTGCGGCGCCACGGTCTGGCGTTCGCGCCGCACGGCAAGACCTCGATGGCGCCCCAGCTCTTCGCCCGCCAGGTGGAGCGCGGCGCCTGGGGGATCACCCTGGCGGTGCCCCACCAGGTGCGCGTGGCACGGGCGTTCGGCACTGAGCGGATCTTCCTCGCGAACGAACTGGTGGACGCGGCGGCGCTGCGCTGGATCGCCGGGGAGCTTGAGCGCGACCCGGCCTTCCGCTTCATCTGTTACGTCGATTCCGTACGCGGCGTCGACCTCATGGACCAGGCGCTGCGGGGCGCGTGCGCGCGGCGGGTGGACGTGGTGGTGGAACTGGCCGCGGGTGAGAGCGCGCGGACCGGGGTGCGCACGGAGGCCGAGTGCGCGCGGGTCGCCGACGCGGTGGCCGGCACGGGCACGCTGCGGCTCGTGGGGGTCGCCGGGTACGAGGGCGAGGTGCCGGACGCCGATCCCGAGCGGGTGCGGGACCATCTCGGCCGGCTCGTCTCGCTGGCGGCCGGTTTCGACGCGGCGGGGCGGTTCGCGGGGCTCGGCGTGACGGAGATCGTGCTCAGCGCGGGCGGCTCCGCGTGGTTCGACGTGGTCGCGGACGTCTTCGCGGCCGTGCCCCAACTCTCGCTTCCGGTACTGAAGTTGCTGCGCTCCGGTGCGTACGTCTCGCACGACGACGGGCACTACCGCGAGCTCACGCCCTTCAACCGGGTGCCGGCCGAGGGGGCCCTGCGGCCCGCGTTCCTGCTGTGGGCGCAGGTCGTCTCCCGGCCCTCCCCCGAGCAGGCCTTCGTCAACGCGGGGAAGCGGGACGCGGCGTACGACCTGGGTCTGCCGGTGGTGCGGGTGGTGCGGGACGCGGTGAGCGGGGTGGTGCGGGACGGGTCGGGGATCTCGGTTACCGGGCTCTCCGACCAGCACGGGTGGCTTCGCACGGAGGCGGGGGTTTCGTTGTCCGTCGGGGACTGGGTGGGGATGGGGCTTTCGCATCCGTGCACGGTGTTTGACAAGTGGGGGCTTATTCCCGTGGCCGGGGAGGACGGGGTGGTAGCGGATTACCTCCGCACGCTGTTCTGACCCGGGGCACGACCAACCCCTGGGGCTCCGCCCCAGACCCCGGTTCCTGGCCCCGCCGGGGGTGAAAGACCCTGGGGCTCCGCCCCAGACCCCGTTCGGCCTGAACGGCCTCGTCCTCAATCGCCGGACAGGCTGAGGATGCCCATGCAGGCCAGCACCGGATGCCCAGGGGCGCGGGGAACTGCGCGAAAAGCGAGCACGGTCCGCACCCGACGCCCGAAGCCATTAAGGGGCGCGGGGAACTGCGCGAGAAGCGACCACGGTCCGCACCCGAACACCGAGCCCTTCAGGGGCGCGGGGAACTGCGCGAGCACCCCGCACGGTCCGCAGCCGGCCCAGGAAAGGCAACGCACCCCACGCACACGAGAGGCCCCCATGGACCTGGTCATCCGCGACGCCCGCGTCATCGACGGCACCGCCACCCCCTCCTACCCCGCCGACCTCCGCCTCACCGACGGCCGGATCGCCCAGATCAGACAGCCGGGTGAGCCCCCGCTCACCGCACCGCGCACGCTCGACGCCCACGGCCTCACCCTCTGCCCCGGGTTCATCGACATGCACGCCCACTCCGACCTCGCCCTGCTGCGCGACCCGGACCACAGCGCGAAGGCCGCCCAGGGTGTCACCCTTGAGGTGCTGGGCCAGGACGGGCTCTCGTACGCGCCCGTCGACGACCGCACCCTCGGCGAGGTCCGCCGGGCCATCACCGGGTGGAACGGCGACGGAAGCGACATCGACTTCGACTGGCGCAGCGTCGGCGAATACCTCGACCGCCTCGACCGGGGCATCGCGGTCAACGCCGCCTACCTCGTCCCTCAGGGCGCCGTACGGATGCTCGCCGTCGGCTGGGACGACCGGCCCGCCACACCCCAACAGCTGGACCACATGCGGCAGTTGGTGGCGGAAGGTCTCGAACAGGGCGCGGTCGGCATGTCCTCGGGGCTCACCTACACCCCCGGCATGTACGCCAGTGACGCCGAACTCACCGAACTCTGCCGCGTCGTGGCCCGCTACGACGGCTACTACTGCCCCCACCACCGTTCCTACGGCGCCGGCGCCCTCGCCGCGTACGAGGAGATGATCCGGCTCACCCAGGACGCGGGGTGCGCCCTCCACCTCGCTCACGCCACGATGAACTTCGGCGTGAACGAGGGCCGCGCGCCCGACCTGCTCGCCCTGCTCGACGACGCGCTCGCGCGAGGTGGCGACATCTCGCTCGACACCTATCCATATACCCCGGGCTGCACAACTCTCGTGGCGCTGCTGCCCAGTTGGGCGGGCGAGGGCGGCCCCGAGGCCATCCTCGTCCGGCTGCGCGACGACGACACCGCCGAACGCGTCCGCCACCACATGGAGGTCATCGGCGCGGACGGCTGCCACGGCGTGCCCATCGACTGGGACACCATCGAGATCTCGGGCGTGAGCCACCCCGCGCTCGCCGGATACGTCGGCCAGAGCGTCGCCCGGGCCGGCGCGCGGCGGGGCGAGACGCCCTGGGCCACCGCGCGCCGGCTGCTCATCGAGGACGAGCTCGGACCCACCATCCTTCAGCACGTCGGCCACGAGGAGAACGTGCGGGCCATCATGCGCCACCGGGTGCACACCGGCGGCAGCGACGGCATCCTCCAGGGCGACAAACCGCACCCCCGCGCCTATGGCACCTTTCCGCACTATCTCGGGCACTACGCACGGGAGTTGGGCATCCTCACCCTTGAGGAGACCGTCGCCCGTCTCACCGCGCGCCCGGCCGCCCGTCTGCGCCTGCCCGACCGCGGCCTGGTGCGCGAGGGCTACCGCGCCGACCTCGTCCTGTTCGACCCGGACACCGTCGCGGCGGGCGCCACCTTCGCCGCCCCCCGCACGCTGCCCGTCGGCATCCCGTACGTCCTGATCGACGGAGAGTTCGTCATCAAGGACGGCAGGCGGACCGATGTGCTCGCGGGCCGCTCGGTGCGGCGGACGCCCGGGGCGCGCTGAGCGGGTCCGTCGCCAGTTCGCGCGCCGCCGTGAGGTAGACCGTGCGCAGCGGGCCGTAGTCGGCCGCGTAGGCGAGCTGGGTGAGGGCCAGCGCCTGGAGCGCCTTCGCGCTGCGCAGCGCGGCGACGGGCACGGCGGACCCGACCACCTGGTCGAGCAGGTCGATCACCTTGTCGTAGTGGGGCGCGGGCGCGTCGTACTCCCGCTGGGCGGCGGCCAGCAGGCCCCGCCAGCGCGGCCGCCCACGGGACCGCTCGGGCACGGTCGTGTCCACTGCCTGCCTCCTGTCGCGTTCGGTCGGGGTGCGGCGGACGTTCCGGCGCGTACCGGACGTTAGGAACAGCCCCGCGCCCGGCACAACACCGCCGGGGGCCGGGTGGCTCAATCCGTTCCCGCGCCCGCCCGGCCCTCACGCGCCCGGACGGATCCGCACCGAGACCTCCCCTCGGCCGCCGGGCGGTGAAGTGATGTGCAGGACACGCGAGTCCGGGTCCCACCGGCCCCGCTCGGCGCCCGTGACCTCGCCGCCCTCGGGGAAGAACCGGGCCGGCAGATGGACCTCGGTGTCGCCGCGCACGCCGGGCAGGGGCCGCCAGCGCAGCGACAGGGTGCGGCTCGCCTCGTCCCAGCCGTAGGCGACCGGGTCTCCCGCGATCGCCCTGGGCTCCGGGCGGTCGAGGACCGGGAGAAGAGGAGTGGGGCGCAGGTTCTGGTCCCAAGGGGCCCAGGATCCGGGGTCGTTGGACCAGTACGCGGTGCCCGCGCCCATGGCGTCGGCCAGGGCCCGCACCTTCTCCACGTACCGCAGGGCGCCGGGCAGGGCGATGTCGAGGCCGTACTCACCGATGAGGACGGGCGCGCCGAGCCGTCTCGCGGTCTTCTCGGTCTGCTCGCGCCAGGACGCGAGCGTGCGGTCCACCCACTTTTCGGCGTCGCCGGTGTAGCCGCCGCCGAGGTCCATGGGGAGGGGGTAGAGGTGCGGCGCGTACGCGATACGGGCCCGCTCGCCGGGGCCGCGCGGGTCGGGGAGGTAGGGAAGTGCGCTCGGCAGGCCCCAGTTGGCGCTGACCGCCTCGGGCTCCACGAAGATCCAGGAGTCGTGGTCGACGGCGCGGACGGCGGCGATGGTCCGGCGGTAGAGGGCGGCGAGCGGTCCCGCCTCGAAGGCGGGGCCCTGCACGCTGCCGCCGAAGGGCTCGTTCATCAGGTCGTAGCCGAGCACGGCCGGGTCGTTCGCGAACCGCGCGGCGACGTGCGCCCAGGCCGCCGCGTAGTGCGCCCGCAGGTCGCGGCCGGCCCGGCGGGTGCCCCAGAAGTGGTCGAAGGCGCGTACGGTGCCGGGCTCGACGTAGGTGAGCTCCCACGGGTCGCGGGCGGCGACCGGGAGCCCGTCGGACTCGGTCGCCCAGGCGGGCGCGCCGTTGCCCTTGACGGCGGGGCCGTAGACGTCCTGGTGCAGATCGAGCATGACGTGGAAGCCGCGCGCCCCGTACCAGCGCACGCGCTCGGCGACCTGGTCGAGATAGCCGTCGTCGTAGCGGCCCGGGCTCGGCTCGACGGTGCGCCACTGGATGAGCAGGCGCACGAAGTCGGAGCCGGGCTCGTCCGCCTCGCGGCCCACGTCCGCCTCCGTGATCCACGGCAGGCCGTCCGGGCGGGACTTGGCGCTGCTCGCGGTGTTGAGCCCGGTCAGGACCAGCGCGCGGCCCTGGTCGTCGGTGATCCAGCGGTGGCCGGTGGCCGTGTGCGCGGGGGCCGCGCTTGGCGGGCCGGCCGCCATCAGGAGGGCGACGGCCAGTGCCGTCGCCGTGGCCGCCGCCGTCCATCTCGTCGCCCGTGGCGTCACCCGTAGCCGCATGGCCGGACTCTAGGGGCTCGGCGTGCTGCCCAACACCCCTGCTCACAGCCCTAGTTGAGAACTGTTCAGCATCTTCTCACCGGGCGTCCCATGGTCTAGGGTCCGGCCATGCGTCCGGCGATGCGTCTGCCCAGAACCGCTCCGGCGGTGGTCGCGGTGGGCGGGGTCTGCCTGCTGCTCACGCTGCTTTTCGGGCTCACCCCGGTCCTGATCGCGCTCACCGCGCACGCGGGCCTTGCCCTGGTGCCGAGCGCGCTCGGGGCGCCCCTGGCCCTGCCGCCGTTACGGGCGGTGCCGTTGGGGGGTACGGGTCCGGTCCAGTTGCTCTGCGAGGACTTCGCGGCGCTGGTCCTGGTGACGGTGGCGACGCTGCGGATGCGCCGGCATGTACGGGTGCGCCCGGTGGCGGGGTGGGCGCGCCGCGCGCTGGCGGGGTGGTCGGCGCTGGTCGTGGGTGGTGGGGTGTCCGGGGTGTGGCGGGGTCTTGTCGCCGCGCGGCTGGTGGACGCGGGGGTCCTGGGGTGGGTTCTGTACGGGGTGGCCGGGGCGGTGTCGGGTGCGGCCTGGGCCACCACCCTGGGGTGGCTCCCGGCCCTGGCCACGACCGTGTGCGCGCGGCGAAATCCGGTCCCCTTCCGCTTGCGGACCGGGCGTGGTCGGGTGCGGCCCTAGCAGGGGCGGTGCTGGCCCGGCGGGTTGACCTGCGAGCCATGCGTGGCTGAACGCGCAGTTCCCCGCGCCCCTGGCAGGGCTCGTGCTGGTCCACTGGGACATACCCAGCCCGTCATGGGGGTCCCCCCTGGCCCTTAAGGCCTTGGGGGAGATTGAGGACGAGCGCCTTCAGCGTGAACGGGGTCTGGGGCGGAGCCCCAGGAACCCCGGCTGCGCGCAGTTCCCCGCGCCCCTGGCAGGGTCCATGCTGGCCCGCGCCTGCACCCCCAGCCCGTCCGGCGTTTGAGGACGAGCGCCTTCAGCGCGAACGGGGTCTGGGGCGGAGCCCCAGGGAGCCCGGCTGCCGACCGTGCTGGGCTGAGCGCGCAGTTCCCCGCGCCCCTGACAGGGTCGGTGCTGGCCCGCATCGGCATATGGCCCGCGCCCCTGGCAGGGGCGGTGCTGGCCCGCATCGGCATAGTTGGCCCGCGCCCCCGGCAGGGCCCGCGTGGGGAAAGTCTCAGTTCTCGTAATCCAAGCCCCGCCAGGGCCCCGCGGCGTGCATTCCCCGGCGCCACCCACCCACCCGCATTGCGATGGAAGCCACCGCCCCCGCACCCCCACCCACCCGGCCCCAAATCCCGAGGCACCCCGTGAAACCCGCCCGTAAGGTGGCCGTCATGCAGGTGATCCAGTCGACGAAGCTCGCCAATGTCTGTTACGAGATCCGGGGCCCGGTGCTCGAAGAGGCCATGCGCCTCGAAGCGCAGGGCCACCGCATCCTCAAGCTGAACACCGGCAACCCCGCGGCGTTCGGTTTCGAGTGCCCGCCGGAGATCCTGGAGGACATCCTCCGCAACCTTTCGGGCGCGCACGGCTACGGAGACGCGAAGGGCCTGCTGTCCGCGCGGCGCGCGGTGATGCAGCACTACCAGACCAAGGGCGTCGAGCTGGACGTCGAGGACGTCTACATCGGCAACGGCGTCTCCGAGCTCATCCAGATGTCGATGCAGGCGCTGCTCGACGACGGCGACGAGGTGCTGGTCCCCGCCCCGGACTACCCGCTGTGGACCGCCTCCGTCTCGCTCGCCGGCGGCACCGCGGTGCACTACCGCTGCGACGAGCAGTCCGACTGGATGCCGGACCTCGCCGACATCGAGCGCAAGGTCACCGACCGCACCAAGGCCATCGTCATCATCAACCCCAACAACCCCACGGGCGCGGTGTACGACGACGAGATGCTGCGCGGCCTGACCGAGATCGCCCGCCGCCACAACCTGGTCGTCTGCTCGGACGAGATCTACGACCGCATCCTCTTCGACGGCGCCACCCACACCCCGACCGCCGTGATCGCCCCCGACCTGATGGTGCTCACCTTCAACGGGCTCTCGAAGAACTACCGCGTGGCCGGCTACCGCTCGGGCTGGCTCGCGGTGTGCGGGCCGAAGGCCCACGCCTCCTCCTACATCGAGGGCCTGACGATCCTGGCGAACATGCGCCTGTGCGCGAACATGCCGTCCCAGCACGCGGTGGCCACCGCGCTCGGCGGCCGGCAGTCCATCGAGCAGCTGGTGCTGCCCGGCGGCCGCCTCCTGGAGCAGCGGGACACGGCGTACGACCTGCTCACCCAGATCCCCGGGGTGACCTGCGTGAAGCCGAAGGGCGCGCTGTATCTGTTCCCGCGCCTCGACCCGGACGTCTACAAGATCAAGGACGACCGCCAGATGGTCCTCGACCTGCTCAGGGCCGAGAAGATCATGGTCGTCCACGGGAGCGGCTTCAACTGGCCGGAGCCCGATCACTTCCGGATCGTGACGCTGCCGGCGGCCAAGGACCTGGCGGACGCGGTGACGCGGATCGGGAAGTTCCTGGAGGGCTACGGCCAGATGTGACCGGCCCTGCCCCGCATCTGGGCCCGGGTCAACTTTAGACAGGATCTAAGCTAGGATGGCTTCCTGAAACGTTCAGGAGGCCATTCCCATGTACGAGCCGATCCGCACCAAGTCGGTCCACAGCACGATGGCCGCCGACAGTGAGCGCGTCCCGCACCGCTCCCGCGAGGAGGAGCTGGACATCCAGCTCGCCGGCCACCTCTCCGCGCTGCTCGCCGTCACCGACGAACTCGGGCTCACCGAGGCCGGGGACGCGATCGCGCGGCAGGTCGCCCGGCTGCGCGGCGGACTGCCGCCGGTGCGCCACGCGGGCCTGAGCGGCGCCGACGCCGAAGCCCTGCACACCCGCGCGCACGCGCTCGCCGGCCGCGCCCTGGTCGTCGCCGCCTCGCGCGCCGACACCGCGTCGGCGATCCTGGCCGCCGAGCGCATGGACGCCCACGCCGAGGCCCGCGCCCTCACCGCCGCCTCCTGAGCGGCCCCCGATCGGCCCCGGTCCGCGCGCCGCACAGGTACGCGGACCGGGCGCCTCTCACACCTGGCGTACCCCGCGAGCGTCGCGCGCGTACCCCGCGAGCGTCACGCGCGTACGCCCGCGAGCGTCACCGTACGTACGCCCCAGCCGTCACCGCACGCGAAAACGGCCGGCCCCCGGAGCCGTGAGGGGACTCCGGGGGCCGGCCGATGCGCGGCGGGTCACGTGTGACCCCACAGGTCAGGGCGGAAGTCGAACCGACCCGCCGCTCACACCTCCGGCCCTGCCGTGCCAGGACAGGCGGCCGGCCAGGGCCGGAGGGGGTTTGGAAGGGCCGGTTCAGCCGAGGCGGGAGACCAGCGCGCGGTACTCGTCCCACAACTCCTTGGGCGCGTGGTCGCCGAAGGTATCCAGGTGCTCGGGGATCAGCGCCGCCTCCTCGCGCCAGACCTCCTTGTCGACCTTCAGCAGGAACTCCAGGTCGGCCTCCGGCAGGTCGAGCCCGTCGGTGTCGAGGGATTCCTTCGTCGGCAGGATGCCGATCGGGCTCTCGACGCCCTCGGCCCTGCCTTCCAGACGCTCCACGATCCACTTCAGGACGCGGCTGTTCTCGCCGAAGCCGGGCCACACGAACTTGCCCGCGTCGTTCTTGCGGAACCAGTTGACGTAGTAGATCTTCGGCAGCTTCGCGGCGTCCGCCGTCGCGCCGACCTTGACCCAGTGGGCCATGTAGTCGCCCATGTTGTAGCCGCAGAACGGCAGCATGGCGAAGGGGTCGCGGCGCAGCTCGCCGACCTTGCCCTCGGCGGCGGCGGTCTTCTCGGACGCGACGTTGGCGCCGAGGAAGACGCCGTGGTTCCAGTCGAAGGACTCGGTGACCAGCGGCACCGCGGAGGCGCGGCGGCCGCCGAAGAGGATGGCCGAGATCGGCACGCCCTTGGGGTCCTCCCACTCCGGCGCGATGGTCGGGCACTGCCCGGCCGGCACGGTGAAGCGGGCGTTGGGGTGGGCGGCGGGGGTGTCGGACGCGGGCGTCCAGTCGTCGCCCTTCCAGTCCGTCAGGTGCGCGGGCGCCGTCTCGGTCATGCCCTCCCACCAGACGTCCCCGTCGTCGGTGAGCGCGACGTTGGTGAAGACGGAGTTGCCCCACAGCGTCTTCATGGCGTTGGCGTTGGTGTGCTCGCCGGTGCCGGGCGCGACGCCGAAGAAACCGGCCTCGGGGTTGATCGCGTACAGCTGGCCGTCCTCGCCGAAGCGCATCCAGGCGATGTCGTCACCGATGGTCTCGACCTTCCAGCCCGGGACCGTCGGCTCCAGCATGGCCAGGTTGGTCTTGCCGCAGGCGCTCGGGAACGCGGCGGCGACGTACTTGGCCTCGCCGTTCGGCGGGGTCAGCTTGAGGACGAGCATGTGCTCGGCGAGCCAGCCCTCGTCGCGCGCCATGACGGAGGCGATGCGCAGCGCGTAGCACTTCTTGCCGAGCAGGGCGTTGCCGCCGTAGCCCGAGCCGTAGGACCAGATCTCGCGTGACTCGGGGAAGTGCGAGATGTACTTGGTGGTGTTGCAGGGCCACGGCACGTCGGCCTCGCCCTCGGCCAGCGGGGCGCCCAGGGTGTGGACGGCCTTCACGAAGAAGCCGTCGGTGCCGAGCTCGTCCAGGACGCGCTGTCCCATGCGGGTCATGGTGCGCATCGACACGGCGACGTACGCGGAGTCGGTGATCTCGACGCCGATCGCGGACAGCGGCGAGCCGACCGGGCCCATGCAGAAGGGCACAACGTACATCGTGCGGCCGCGCATCGAACCGCGGAAGACGCCCTGCTCGCCGGTGAAGATGTCCTTCATCTCGGCGGGGGCCTTCCAGTGGTTGGTCGGGCCCGCGTCCTCCTCCTTCTCGGAGCAGATGAAGGTGCGGTCCTCGACCCGGGCGACGTCACGCGGGTCGGACGCGGCGTAGTAGGAGTTGGGGCGCTTGGCCTCGTCCAGTTTCCTGAACGTGCCCTTGGCGACGAGCTCCCCGCACAGGCGCTCGTACTCGGCCTCGGATCCGTCGCACCAGACCACGTCGTCGGGCTGGGTCAGTTCCGCGATCTCGTTGACCCACGAGATCAGTTCCTGGTGCTTGGTGGGGACAGAGAGGGGAGCCGCGATATCGCGCGCCACGATCGCTCCTAGATGAGGTCTTCGGGAGGGTTTGACGAACTACTTCATTGCCGCCCCGTGGGGGCTGCGACCCGGATGCTTGACCCCGTGGATCCTCTTGGCGCTCATCCGGTGCCGACCGCACTCATCTGATCTTCCGCGTCGTTCGCCCATATGTCCAGGGGGCCTCTCACGTGAGCATCACCACTTACCGCCTTCTTAACTGCCATTTGCCGTTTACTTACCCGTCGGCCCCAGGACGCTCCGCGACGGCCGGTACCTATCCGTAACTTACGGGGGCGTAGGTAGCATGCGGACCATGACTGATCAGGTGACGGCCCATGTGATCGACCCGGTGACACAGATGGTGAAACCGAAGATGCGCGGCTGGCTGCATGCCGGGATGTTCCCGGCCGCGCTGATCGCGGGACTGGTGCTGACCGCGTGCGCGGGGTCCACCAAGGCCCGGATAGCCTGCGGGATCTTCGCCCTGACCGCGTGCCTGCTCTTCGGGGTCAGCGGTCTCTACCACCGGGGCAATTGGGGCCCACGCGGCGAGGCGATCCTGCGCCGCCTGGACCACGCCAACATCTTCCTCATCATCGCGGGCACCTACACCCCGCTGACGCTGCTCCTGCTGCCCGCCTCGACCGGCCGGGTCCTGCTGTGGTCGATCTGGGCGGCCGCCCTCGCGGGCATCGCCTTCCGGGTCTTCTGGATCGGCGCCCCGCGCTGGCTCTACACGCCCTGCTACCTCGCGATGGGCTGGGCCGCGGTCTTCTTCCTGCCCGACTTCATGCGGGCAGGCGGCGTCGCGGTGCTCGTCCTGGTCGTCGTCGGCGGCCTCCTCTACAGCGCGGGCGGCGTCATCTACGGCCTCAAGCGCCCCAACCCCTCACCGCGCTTCTTCGGCTTCCACGAGGTCTTCCACACGCTGACGCTGGCCGCGTTCGCCGTGCACTACGTGGGCATCTCGATCGTGGCGTACCAGCACGGCTGAGGCTCCGGCAGGGGGGGGGCGTCGGGCGTCAATGCCAGAAGGCGACAAGTGGCGGGCGGTTTCTCCGTACCGCGCTCGCCACGGCCGCTCCCCCGGGCGTCGTTACGATCACGAAGGCGCCCGCCGGGAGCGGGGCCCGGCGGTGTGCGCGCGGGTGTACGTCACCTTCTCGCCACCCGGCCCTCCAAGGAAAGACCTCATCTCGTGAGCCTCCGCCAGATCGACCCGAAGCAGCGCGGCCTTTTGATCGTCAACGCCCACCCCGTGGGGGCCGCCGAGACGGTCACCCGCATGTGGCAGCGGATCCCGGCCCGCACCGACGGCACGAGTCCCGTGGTGCTGCTGCTCGGGCACAGTGCGGG
Organism: Streptomyces sp. NPDC006711; assembly: GCF_042869775.1. Classification (NCBI taxonomy): domain Bacteria; kingdom Bacillati; phylum Actinomycetota; class Actinomycetes; order Kitasatosporales; family Streptomycetaceae; genus Streptomyces; species Streptomyces sp. NPDC006711. Next base: position 42,101 of record NZ_JBIAGO010000018.1, on the reverse strand, counting down.
CTACGGCCTGGCCACGCTCCTGACGGGGCTGCGCGGGCACGGCATCCGGGGCGTCGGCGTGGCATTCGAGGCGCCGGAGACCGAGCGGCGCACCGCGAGCGCCGGCTGGTACCGCACCGCCGCCGCGGCCCGCCTCGTCCAGGAGGGCGGCCACGACTTCGTGTTCGTCAACGCCGACGCCTTCTCCGAGCAGGGCAAGGCGCAGGTCCTCGACCTGGTGGAGAAGCGGTACGGTCCGGTCGACCACCTCATCTACAGCCTGGCCGCGCCCCGGCGCACCGACCCGGCCACCGGCACCGTCCACCACTCGGTGATCAAGCCCATCGGCCGTCCCTACGAAGCCCCCGCGCTCGACTTCTCCGAGGCCACGCCGCGCGTGAGCAGCGTCCGCCTCGAACCCGCGACGCCCGCCGAACGGCACGCGACCGAGCAGGTCATGGGCGGCGCGGACTGGCGCCTGTGGGTCGAGGCGCTGGCCGAACGCGCCCTGCTGGCCGACGGTTTCACCACTGCGGCGTTCACCTACATCGGCTCCGAACTGACCGCCCCCATCTACCGCCAGGGCACCATCGGCGCGGCGAAGGAGCACCTGGAGCGCACGGCGGGCGAGCTCACCTCGGGCGTTCTGGCGGGCCGGGGCCGGGCGTTCACCGTCGTCGCGGGCGCCGCCGTCACTCAGGCGTCGAGCGCCATCCCCTCCATCGCCCTCTACACCACGTTCCTGCGCGCCGTCCTGGGCGAGGACTTCCGTACCACCACCGAGCAGGCCCAGGACCTCTGGGGCCGGCTCACCGGGTCGGCCCCGCTGGTCACGGACGGCGAGGGACGCGTCCGCCTCGACGGCTGGGAACTCGACGAGCGCGTCCAGGACCGGGTCCGCGCCCTGTGGTCCGACCCCCGGACGGGCCTCACGCGCGCGACCGCCGGCGCCGAGTGGTTCATGGGCCGGATCCGCGAGCTGTACGGGTGGGGCGTGCCGGGCGTCGACTACGCGGCCCCGGCCGAGACCACGGCCCCCTGGCCCCTGGCCCTTGGCGGACAATGACCGTCATGGCCGCCACCTCCCGCCCCCGCTCCCCCGCCGCCGACCGGGCCGGGTCCGCCGCCCCGGTCGCGGAGAGCCGCGTTCAGCCCCAACTGAGCCTGCGGGAGCGCAAGAAGCTCAAGACCCGCGCCGGGATCCGCCGCGCCACGTACCGGCTGATCGCGGCGCACGGGTACGAGGCCACGACCGTCGAGCAGATCGCGCAGGAGGCGGAGGTGTCGCCCTCGACGGTGTTCCGCTACTTCCCGGCCAAGGAGGACATCGTCCTGACCGACGAGTTCGACCAGGTCCTGCTGCGGGAGCTGCGCGCCCGGCCGGCCGAGGAGGCTCCCCTCGACTCCCTGCGGTACGTGATCACGGAGGCGGCCCGCATCGCGCTGCTGCACGCCCGCGAGGAGACGGTGCAGCGTACGCGGCTGATCGCCCAGGTGCCGGCGTTGCGGGCCCGGGTGATGGAGTCGGTGGCGCGGACGGGCCGACTGCTGTGCGGGGTGCTGGCCGAGCGGGCGGGGCGGGCGGAGGCGGACCTGGAGGTCCGGGTGTTCGCGATGGCGGTGCTGGGGGCGTTGCACGAGGCGTCCGTGTACTGGGCGGAGCGGGACCACGAGGACGACCTCCTGGACCTCGTCGCCCGCACGATGACCGTCCTGTCCAGCGGCCTGCCCCCGACGTAGCGCTCCGCGCCCCCGGCCACCCGGCGCCGGCCCGCACGCGCGGGGTCAGGTCAGCCCGGCGGGGCCAGGACAGCCCGGCGGACTCAGGACAGCGCGTCCGCCAAGGCGTCCGGGGTCGTCACCGGGGCGTCGCACGTGAAGCGCCGGCACACGTACGCCGCCGGCGCGCCGTCCACCAACGGCCGCCCCGCGAGCAGCGGAAACTCCGCGTCCCCCGGCGCCCCCACCGCCACCACCGCTCCCGGCGCGGCCGAAAGCAGCGCCGTACGGTGCAGCGCTCCCGTCCGGGGATCCGTGGGCGCCCCCACCACCGCGACCTCGCGGGGCCCGTCCAGCGCCGCCTCGGCCGCCGCGAGCCCCCACCCGATGAACCGGGGCGCCCGCGGCCCGAGCGCCCGCACCACCCCGAGCGCCCCCTCCGCCGCCTCCCGGTGCGCGGAGGAGCCGGTGTGCGCCGCGTAGGAGAGCAGGGCCGAGGCCGCCGCCGTCCACCCCGAGGGCGTGGCGTTGTCCGTCGGGTCCTGCGGGCGCCGGATCAGCCGCTCCGCGTCGTGCGCGGTGTCGTACAGGACGCCCTGCTCACCTGCGAACTGGTCGAGCACGATGTCGAGCAGGAACCCGGCGAATTCCAGCCAGACTCCCTCGCCGGTCACCCCGGCCAGCGCGAGGAAGCCCTCGGCGACGTCGGCGTAGTCCTCCAACACCCCGCTGTTCGCGCCGACTTGGCCGTCCTTGGAGGTACGGGCGAGCCGCGCGTGGTCGTCCAGGTGGACCCGTACGAGAACGTCCGCCGCCTCGGTCGCGCGCTCGACCAGGTCCGGGCGGTCCAGGAGCGCGCCGGTCTCGGCGAGCGCGGCGATGGCCAGACCGTTCCAGGCCGCGACGAGCTTGTCGTCCCGCCCGGGCCGCGGCCGCAGCTCCCGCGCCGCGAGGAGCCGGTCACGCGCGGAGCCAGGCAACTCGCCTCCCTCAGCGTGCAGTTGAAGAACGGAGGCGCCCTCCTCGAAGGTGCCTTCCGGCGTCACCTCGAAGTGCCGCGCCGCCGCCTCACCGTCCCGCTCGCCCAGCACCTCGGTGAGCTGTGCGGGCGTCCACACATAGAACGCGCCCTCCACATGGTGTCCGCCGCCGTCGTCGCTGTCGGCGTCGAGCGCGGAGGCGTACCCGCCCTCGTTGGTGCGCAGCTCGCGGACCATGAAGTCGGCGGTCTCCAGGGCGACGCGGCGCGCCAGGTCCGAGCCGGTGACCCGCCACAGGTGTGCGTACACCCGGCACAGCAGGGCGTTGTCGTAAAGCATCTTCTCGAAGTGCGGCACCAGCGTGGCGTGCGGGCGGGGGCGCAGCACATAGCGGTGGAAGCCGCCGCCGATCTGGTCGTAGAGGCTGGAGCGGGCCATGGTCTCGCACATGCCCTCGGCCATTTCGAGGGCCGCCTCCGAGCCGGTCCGCGCGTGGTGGCGCAGCAGGAACTCGATCACCATGCCCGGCGGGAACTTGGTGTCACCCCCGCCGAGCCAGCCGCTGGCCGGGTCGTACTCGCGGGTGATCCCGAGCAGCGCCTGCGCCAGCTCCTCCTCGCCGGGCAGCCCGCCCGCGCCGTGGTCGAGTTCGCGGGAGGCCAGATCGCGGGTGATCTTCCCGGCGACCTCGGTCACCTCCGCACGCCGGCCCGCCCACGCGCTCTGGACGCCTTCGAGCACCTGCCGGAAGGAGGGCATGCCGTGCCGGGGCTCGGGCGGGAAGTACGTACCGAAGTAGAAGGGCTCGCCGTCCGGGGTCATGAACACGGACATGGGCCACCCGCCCCGCCCGGTCGCCGCCTGCACCGCCTCCATGTAGACGGCGTCGACGTCGGGCCGCTCCTCACGGTCCACCTTGACGCTGACGAAGTGCTCGTTCATGTAGGCCGCGGTGGCCTCGTCCTCGAAGGACTCGTGCGCCATGACATGACACCAGTGACAGGAGCTGTACCCGACACTCAAAAACACCGGCACCCCCCGCCGCCGCGCGTCCGCGAACGCTTCGTCTCCCCAGGGCCACCAGTCCACCGGGTTGGCGGCGTGCTGGAGGAGGTACGGGGACTGGGAGTGGGCCAGTCGGTTCATGCCGCCACTCTCCCACGTCTGCGTGTCCGACCACGTAAGAGGCACGGGAAAGGAAATCCTCCCCCTTGTAATAGAAGGTCTATTACAGTAGGTGGCATGAAGCCGACCCGAGCCGGGACCACCGAGAACATCTCCGTATCCATGCCCGCCGAGCTGGTGAGTGAGCTCCGCTCAAGAACCGGGCGCCGAGGCCTGTCCGGCTACATCACCGAGGCCGTGAGGCATCAGCTCGCCATGGATGGGCTCGCCGAGATCGTCGCGGCCCACGAGGAAGAGCACGGCGCGCTCACGGAGCAGGAGATCGAAGCCGCTCGTCGCGAGCTCTTCGGAGACGAGAAGGCCGGGGACGCCGAACGGGGCGCCGCGTGAAGGAGCGGCCGGCCCGCTCGCTGGTGCTCGACTCCGAGGCGCTCTCCCTGCTGCTGCGCAACGACCGCGGTATGGCGGCTCGCATCGAGTCATCCCGGCAGGCCGGGATTCCCGTCCTCGTGTCCGTGCTGACCATTGTGGAAGCCGTCCACGGGAAGACCGATCTGGCGCGTTTGAAGTGGGTGCTCTCCCGGCTGCGGGTGGAAACGGTCACCCAGGAGGACTCCTTGACCGCCGTGGAGCTGCTTCAGGACGCAGGCGGGCTGCACGGGCACAAGTACGCCGTCGACGCCCTCGTCGCCGCGCTCGCGCTCCGGGTCCCGGCCCCCACGATCGTCCTGACTTCCGACCGCGATGGCTGGTCGAAGCTCTGCGGGAACCGCGTGATCATCAGAGCGGTGTGAGCGCCGCCGCCTACTGGGGCTGGCCGACGGGGCTTGCGCGCTCAGGGCCCATCCCGCTCTCCGGGCGAAGCACCGGGGTATCGGCGGACACGACGGTCGGTCGGCCGTCCCCTAACCGCCCGCGCGAACACCACCCCCGTCAAGCGATGGCGGCGATGCCGGCCGCTACGGTGAGCGGGCGTCGAAGACAAGGTGCGACCCGCGGGCCGTGTGAGCCGGCGGGCGGCACCGGGATTCCACGGCATCCGCCCCCTTGGCGCCCGCACCCACCCCCACCCCGCGAGGAACCACCATGCACGTCACCGTCGAGAGCACCGAAGGCCCAGTCGGCATCCCGTCCGCCGAGCATCGCTGGACCGCGCTGTTCTTCATCACCGAGCCCGGCATCGGGGAGGTTCTGCCCGAACTGGGCGGCTGCACCACGGGGTTGTGCTCCGTGCGCGACGACGCCGCGCGGTTCGCCCGGGCCGGCGTCCGTGTTCTCGGCGTCAGCGCGCACGCGCCGGGGCACTTGGCGGAGTTCGCCCGTACCCGCGACCTGGGTTACCCGCTGGTGGGCGACGGCGACTTGACGCTCGGCCGGGAGCTCGGCGTTCCCGAGGTGACGGCGCGAGGGCGGACGCTGTTCGCCCGGGCGGCGGTCATCCTCGACCGCACGGGTGAGGTGCGGGCGCTGCTGCACCCCGTGCCGGACCCGGCTCGCCACGCGGCGCTGGTCCTCGACAAGCTCGACGAGCTCACGGCGGCGAAGCCCGACAGCGCCTGACCCCCCGGCACGCCCACGCACCCGCCCCCGCACGGGAGATGATCCCCCGACTCCCTCGCGCGGACGCCCGTCACCCACGACACTGGGAGGCGCAGGCGGGACCGGCTCTCTAAGGGGGACGCAGATGCGGGACAGCCATCGGGCCGAGGCCGAACGGCTGTTGGTACGCGCCGTGGAGGAAGAGGTACGGCGCTCCGGCGGGCGGTCCGACGGCAACGCGCTGCTCTCCCGGGGCCGGGGCGCGCTCGACGCGCTGGCGCGGAGCGCGGCCGAGGAGTACGCGGCGTACACCCACGCCCTGGACGAGGCGGCGGCCGGACAGCTCTCCTTCAAGGAGCGCTTCGGACGCGACGGCGGCCCAACAGGCCTGCTGGCGACGGGAGTTGGCGCGGCCGCCGCGATCGTGGTCGACGGGGCGCTCGGGTTCGGCGCGGGCGGCGCGGTGGGGGCGGGGGCGGCCGTCCTGGTGGCCGGCGCCGCCGCGACGGTCGCCAAGGTGACGCTCTCGCATCTGCCGGCCGCCCACCACAGGGCCGGGGCGCTCAGCCAGCCGGGCGGCCTCGAACAGCTGCGGTTGCAGTGGCTGACCGCCCTTGAGGTGCGCGGCATCCGGCCGTTCCTCGACCAGCAACGGGTCGTGAGCCCCCAGCCGCAGCAGAAGAAGAAGGTGCCGACGCAGCTGCGCGGCACCGACAAGAGCGCGGCCGCGCGACGCAGGTCGGTCCTTGAGCAGTCGTTCGGCCATCTGCCCGATCCGCAGGGCCCGTTCGCGGGCCGGCGGGCAGAGCTGGCCCGGATCGGCCAGTGGGTGCAGGCGGCCCGCGCCTCCACCGAGACCCGCCCCGTCGTCGTGGTCCTGCACGGCGCGCCCGGCTCGGGCCGCAGCACCCTCGCGCTGCGGGCGGCGCACGCCCTGCGCGACCAGTTCCGGGGCGCGTGCCTGGTCGACATGCGCGGCGGCGGCCCCGCGGGCGAGAACCCCCTGCCCACCAGGGACGCGCTGCTCCATCTCCTCAACCGGCTCGGCGCCCCCCGCGAGCAGCTGCTCTTCCGCAACGGGGCCACCCCTGACCGGGCGGAGTCCAAAGCGTGGGGAAGGTCGTCGCCCGAGCAGCAGGTGCGCCGCTTGGCCGAGCTCTACCACCAGCATCTGACGGGCCTCGCGGTCACCGTCGTCCTGGACGACACCGACGACCCCGAGCAGGTGTGCACCCTGGTGCCTCAGCGCTCCGAGGGCCTGGTCCTTGTCACCTCGTCCAAGCCGCTGGAGCTGCCCGCCGACTTCCCGGCGTGGGTGCACCAGCTGCCGGTGGAACCGCTGGACGCGGCGGGCACGGAGGAGCTGCTGCGCGAGGCCGCCGAAGAGAAGGACAGCGGCCCCTACGACGCCGAATCGGCCGAGCTGGTACGGCAGTTGTGCGGCGGACTGCCGTTGGCGCTGCGCGTCGCCGGGTCCTCGCTGGGGCCGCGGTCACCGCGCGCGCTCGCGTCGGACCTGTCGGCGTACGGTCCGGTCGCGCCCACCGAGCGGGCCCTGTGGCTGCGCTACACCGACCAGTGCGAGCCGGCCCGCCGCCTGCTGCGCCGCCTCGCGCTCGCGGGCCGGGCCTCGCTGGGCGCGGCCGCCGCGGCGGCCCTGCTCGCCGCCGACGAACAGGAGGCGCAGCGCCAGCTCACCGCGCTCGCGGCGGCGGGCCTCATCGACCATGTGCGGGGCAGCCGTTACCGCCTGCACGACGTCGTACGCTCCTTCGCCCTGGCGCGCCTGGCCGACGAGGAGGACCCCGACGAACGGGTGGCGGCCCAGGAACGCCTGATCCGCAACTACGCGGAGCTCGCCGACGCGGTGGGGCGGATGGTCGACGGCAAGATGTCGACCAGGGCCGGCCAGTTCGGCGGGCACGGCTTCCCCTCGCTCGACGCGGCGCTGCGCTGGCTCGACGACGAGTCGAGCTTCATCACGGCGGCCCTTCGCCAGGCCGAGGGCGTCGACCAGGAGGCCGTCCTCAGCCTGCTCGGCGCGCTGTGCGACTACTGCCTGCTGCGCGGCGACCTCTACCGCCTGGGCGAGATCAGCGAGCTGACGCAGGCCGTCGACCAGGGGCTCCTGGTGCGGTCGGTGCAGTGGCGCACCGGCATCGCGGCCCGTCAGCTCGGCGAGCTGGACACCGCGCGTACGACGCTGTCCTCGGTGGTCGACCTCTACCGCGAGGCCCAGCACGACGCGGGCCAGGCGCTGGCCCTGTGTTCGCTCGGCATCACCCTGCACCACCAGGGCAACCTGGCCGAGGCGTCAGCCCGGCTGCGCGAGGCGATCGCCCTCCAGGGCGGCGAGGAGCTGTCCGGCGACCGCGCCTGGTCGCTGCACGCGCTCGCGGCGGTCGAGCGCGACCGCGCGAACCTGTCCAGCGCGCGGACCCTGCTCGCCACCGCGCTGGCCCTGCACCGCGAGAACGAGTCCCTGCACGGCGAGGCCTGGACCCACTTCCAGCTCGGCCAGCTCCATCTGCGGACCGGCGAAGTGCCGCGCGCCGAGGCCGAGTTGCGTACCGCGCTCGATCTGTACGGGCACACCCGCGACGGGCGCGGCGAGGCCTGGGCGCTGACCCAGCTGGCCCGGGCCCGGCTCGTCGAGGGCGACGCGGGGCCCGCGATCGACGGGCTGCGCCAGGCGCTTGCGCGCCACCGCGAGCAGGAGGACGCGCGCGGCGAAGCCTGGACGCTGTACTACCTGGGCCAGGCCCTGGAGGAGCGCGGCGACCGCGATGAGGCGGTACGCGACCTGGAGCGGGCCCGCACGATGTTCTCGCGCATGCGGGACGTGTACGGGCTCGCGTGCGCCCGCCACCACTCGGGCCGGGTCACCCGCGACCAGCGGGCCGCCCAGACCGGCAATCTACGCAATTCCGGCTTCGCCCGGCAGCTCCTGGTCGACGCGCGCGCCGACTTCCACCGTATCGGGGTGGCGCACGGCGAGGCCTGGACCTGCCTTGAGCTGGCGTTGATCGACGCGGGCAACAACCGGCCCGGCCCGGCGCTCGCCCTGTGCGACGAGGCGACCGCGCTCTTCGCCTCCTACGACGACCGGCGCGGCGGCGACTGGGCCCGCTTCCTGCGCTGCACGCTGCTGCCGTACGCGGGCGCGGGCGGCGTGGAGGTGGGCACGGCGGTCGCGCAGGAGGAGCTGGCCGAGCTGCTGCGCGCCGGGCACGACGCCCGCGACAGCAAGCTGGAGGACTGCGTGGAGGCCTTGGCGCTCATGCTGGAGCGCGGTGTCTCCCTGGAGGCGGGCTGGCAGGCGTGGCAGCTCGGCATGGTCCCGGACCGGCACGCCCGGGAGGTCATGGGCGTACCGGCTTCGGCGGACGCCGCATCGCCCCCGAGCGGCGCGGCGACCCCGTAGCCCCAGGGCCCGGGCGGCCGGCCTCGCGCCTCGCTCGTGCCTCGGGCCGCCGAAGTGGCCCCGGGACCGGACGAACCCACCCCCAGGCCCTGACCGACGCGACGCGGGGCGAACCAGGCGCGGACCCGGGCAGCGCGGCGCGGCGGCCCAGGCGTCGAAGCCCCGCCGCAAGTGAGCGGCCGGGGCTTCGTTGTCAGAGCCCGGCCCTCACCGGCCCGGGCGGCGCGGCTTGCCGGCTAGGCGCTCTTGGCCGCGCTCTTGGCCGTGTCCTTGGCCGCAGGGGCAGACGCCGACGCCGCGGCGTCCGGCTCCGGGGCCTCCTCGAAGTCGACCTTCCCCATGTGCCGGTTCATCGACTTCATCAGGAGCCACACGCCGAGGGCGAGTGCCGCGAAGACGATGAACCCGAGGACACCGGGCGTCACCTTGTCGTTGTTGATTTCGTCGGCCAGCGGGACCAAGTGCGTCATTGCGAGGCTTGCGCTCATATCAGGCATTGTCGCGTACGCCCGCGAAGAGGTCGTCCTCGGGGAGGGAAGTGTCCACGAGCGACTTCGCCAGCTCGTACTCCTCGGTCGGCCAGACGTCCTTCTGAAGGTCGAGCGGAACGCGGAACCAGCCGCCGTCGGGGTCGATCTGCGTGGCGTGCGCGATCAGCGCCTTGTCCCGGATCTCGAAGAACTCAGCGCAGGGAACATGCGTGGTCAGCGTGCGTTCGGCGCGGCCGAACTCCTTCCACCGCTCCAGCCACTCGCCGTAGGGGGAGTCCATGCCGCGGGCGATCAGCGCCTCGTGCAGCGCGACGGTGCGCGGCTTGTTGAAGCCCTGGTTGTAGTACAGCTTCCGCGGCTGAAACACCGGCCCGAATTCGGCCTCGGGGAACTTCTCCGCGTCCCCCGCGCCGTCGAAGGCGACCATCGAGATCTTGTGGGTCATGATGTGGTCGGGGTGCGGGTAGCCGCCGTTCTCGTCGTAGGTCGTGATGACCTGCGGACGGAAGTTTCGGATGGAACGCACCAGGCGCCCGGCCGCCTCGTCCACGTCCTCCAGGGCGAAGCAGCCCTCGGGCAGCGGCGGCAGCGGGTCGCCCTCGGGGAGACCCGAGTCCACGAAACCGAGCCATTCCTGACGGACGCCAAGGATCTCGCGCGCCTCGTCCATCTCCCTCTTGCGGACCTCGTGGATGTGCTCCTCGATGTACTTGTCGCCCTGGAGCTTCGGGTTGAGGATGGAGCCGCGCTCGCCTCCCGTGCAGGTCACGACCAGCACGTCCACCCCCTCGGACACATACTTCGCCATGGTGGCCGCGCCCTTGCTCGACTCGTCGTCGGGGTGGGCGTGCACGGCCATCAGTCGCAGCTGCTCAGTCAAGACTCGATCCTCGGTGACTCAGTAAGTGAATGGGGCGCCCTCTGTGATCGACGCAATGGGCGGCTTCTATAGTGACCGAATCGGGGGACGGAAAATTCCTGGACCCCCACCAGCAGGAGGACGATCATGGCCGCTGTGCGCGAGCAGCTTCCCCAGGGGCGCTACGGGCGCTCGGCGGACCAGCGCGCGGACCGCAAGCTGAAGATCGTCGGTGCGGTGCTCGGCGCCGCGCTGCTCGGCGTGGTCGCCTGGATCGGCTTCGACTACGTGGGCGGGCAGTCGCTCTCCGCGCAGGTGATCAAGTTCAAGGTCGTCTCGGACACCAGGGTCGAGGTGCACCTCGAAGTGACCAAGGACAAGAAGGCCAAGGGCACCTGCACCCTGCGCGCCCAGCAGACCAGCGGTGACGACGTGGGCCGGGCGGACTTCCGGTTCGACGAGCCGGTCACCCAGGTCGACAAGGTCCTCACGATCACCACGACGTCGCGGGCGACGGCCGCCTCCCTGGTCAGCTGCCAGTCCGACTGAGCGCCGGCGCTCGCCCGGCCCAACCGGCCCGACCGGCTCAACCCGGTCTGACCTGCGTTGATGCAATCCCAGCGGTGTATGTCCTCCCCCTACGGCGCCTGAATTGTTAGGCTCGTGGTTTCGCCCACCCGTCAAGGAACATGCTTGAGGGTAGGGCGTGCTTTGTATGTGCTTTGTATATCCAGTACCGACGAGGAGCACCTGTGACCCAGACCAGCGACAACGTCACCTGGCTGACCCAGGAGGCGTACAACCAGCTCAAGGCCGAGCTGGAGTACCTGTCTGGTCCCGCGCGCACGGAGATCGCCGTAAAGATCGCGGCGGCCCGTGAGGAGGGTGACCTCCGGGAGAACGGCGGGTACCACGCGGCCAAGGAGGAGCAGGGCAAGATGGAGCTCCGGGTGCGCCAGCTGACCCAGCTCCTCGAGCACGCCAAGGTGGGCGAGGCTCCGGCGGCGGACGGCGTCGTGGCCCCCGGCATGCTCGTCACGATCGCCTTCGACGGCGACCCGGACGACACGCTGGAGTTCCTGATGGCCTCGCGTGAGTACGCTTCGACGGAGATCGAGACGTACTCGCCGCAGTCGCCGCTCGGCTCCGGCGTGAACGGCAAGAAGGTCGGCGAGGACGCGGAGTACGAGCTGCCGAACGGCAAGAAGGCCTCGGTGAAGATCCTGGCGGCGGTCCCGTTCAACGGCTGACGCAGCCGAGCCCCACGCCGAAGCCCCGGCCGCCTCAGAGGCGGCCGGGGCTTCGTTGTCAGGGCGTGGTCCTCACCGGCCCGGGAGGCGCGGCCGTGACCGTACGGGTGTGGCGCGGACCGGGGCGCCGGAGGAAGGGCGCCACCTCGCACGTACGTCACCTTCCGCGTACGCAGCTTCATGGGTACGCCGCTCGGGGGGTACGCCCGCGTGGGTACGTACGCGGGGTTACGTGTCCGCGTGGCTACGTGCGCGCAGGTACGTCCGCTACTTCGTGGCCTTCTCGTACGCCTCGCGGATCTCGGCCGGGACGCGGCCTCGGTCGTTCACGTGGTGGCCGTTCTCCTTGGCCCAGGCCCTGATGGCCGCGGTGTCGCCGCTGCCGCCCGCCGACTTGGCCGGGGCCGCCGCCTTCCCCTTGCCCGCGCGGACCCGCCGGCCGGCCTTGGTGAAGGGCGCGACGGCCTCAAGGAACTTGTCGTAGCTCTCCGGAGCGAGGTCGATCTCATAAGCCACGCCGTCAATGACGATCTGGTGCGTGGCCGCCTCAGTGGTTTCTTCACCCGTGAGGTCATCGGTGTAGATGGTGACGATCTTCTGTGCCATGAGGGGAGTGTAGGGGCGTTTCCGGCCCCGCCCGTCCCCCCATGGCGACGCCGCCGACGGCCGGGGCCGTGAGGATCAGGGCCGCCACCGCGAGGACGAGATGACGCGGATGGCTCCGCCGGGGGTGAGAGACGCGGCCTCCACGTGGCTGGCGGGCCTGCACTGGTCGACCTCCTGCTCCCACATGCCCCGCCCCTCCGAGCGGGCCAGGATCAGCGCGTTTCCGTTCACCTCCATGACCTGGCCGGCCAGATTCCGAGCCATGTCCACGACGACCTCGCCCTTCGCGTACCTCATCGGGCCCGCCTCCGCGCGGCCCGGCAGAGGTCCGTCAGCTTCCTGGCCCCGTCGATCGAGATCCGCCCGAACCGGATGGTGTGGAGGTCGACGTGGCGCCCGGCGACGGGGTCCCAGGTCCTCGTGCATTCCAACGTGACCTCCCCCACGTCCACCCCGGCCCCCTCCAACGCCGCCCGCAGATCCAGAAAGACCTCGTCCACGACTTCGGCCCTGGTCTCCGGAATGAAGGGGGTTTTTCTTGTCGGCATGGGCATGTTGCTGGCGAACATGTATTCGTCCTTCCTGGGGCTCAACTCCGTTGCTGGTTAAGAGAGTTCCGCTTCACAGGTACGCTCGCCAGTAGCTGAATACCGGAGTCCGACAGAGGTAAAAGGCATATGCCAAGAACGCGTGAACTGGAGCCGGGCGACAGCCTTGAGCAGTACCTCGGGAACCTTGTCCGGGAAGCTCGCGCCGCCATGGACCAGTCCGAAGGCAGGAAGCTCTGGACCCAGGCGCACCTCGCCGAGCGGGTGTTCGTGAGCCAGACCCGGATCTCCGAAGTCGAGCTGGGCGAGGTCCCGCCGGACCGGAGCCTGGCCGAGAAGATCGAGCGGACGCTCAACATGCGACCGGGATCGTTGGTCGACCTGGTCAAGCTGCTGGAGCGGGAGAACGTCCGCGACTACGCCAAACCCTTCGTGCGCCGACAGGAGGAGGCCCGGTTGATCCACGAGTTCAGGCTGACCATCCCGGCACTCCTCCAGACCGGCGACTACGCGCGCGCCCTACTGGTCACCGGCGACGCGGATCCCAGGGCGATCGACACGTACGTCGAGCAACGCATGGAGCGCCAGCGGATCCTCGAGCAGGACGACCCGCCGTGGTTCGCGGCCATCGTGGACGAGGCGGTCCTCCTCCGAGGCACCGGTTCCAGCTCCGTCATGGCCGCGCAGCTCAAGGTGCTGCTGGAAGCCCAGGAAGTCCGGACCACCAGCATCCGGATACTCCCGCTCCGATCACCACACGTCATCGCCGGTTCGTTCACGCTCGTCACCCTGGCCAACGGGGTCCGGGGCGCGTACACCGAGGGGTTTTCGACCGGCAACTACACCGAGGAATTCGCCGAAGTGATGACGTACCAGAGGGTCTATGATCGGCTGACCGCCAGCGCGCTGACAGCCGAGGCGTCCACGGCCCTGATCTACGAGGCGATGGAGAGGTTCAAGTGAGCGAAGCACCGAACTGGCACAAGTCTTCGTACTCCGGCGGTAACACCAACGACTGCGTCGAGATCGCGGACAACCAGCCCCGCGTCCTGGTTCGCGACACGAAGGACCACAGCATGGGCATCCTGACCCCTTCCCGCGCTGCCTGGCAGTCCTTCGTCGGCTACGCCAAGCGAATCGGCGGCTAGCGCAACGCCGGTCGGCCGACCGGCGGTTGGCGGAACGACGGCGGATCCGCCAACCGCGACCGGGCGGCAGCGCGCGGCTCGGAGTCAGCGTCGTGGCCCCCTCTGTAGGTTCGACGGAGAGGGGGCCACGCATGTCGCCACGGGCATCCACAGCTCGTCCATGTGTCGGACTGTGGCGACCAGGTCCGGGATTTCGGCCGAGTAGCCAGTGGTCTCACACCAGACCCGGATGTCGTCCTCGCTTGCGTTCTGCTTGCCGTTCTCGATGCGAGAGACCTTGGACTCCTGCCAACCTGTGATAGCAGCGAAGGCCCGGCCGCTGGTGAATCCCGCGTCCTTGCGGTATCCACGCAGCCGGGCGCCCAACGCCTCGCGGGTCTCCTGTGCACGGTTGTTCACTGCTCGGTCAGAACTTGTACTCGGAGTGCTGGATCGCTGAGTCCCAGAGCAGGTCCCGGACACGAACGCATTCGGCGACCGTCTCGGGATCGTCGACGACTTGTGAACCGAGAACCCTGCCACTCTCGTCGAAGTGCCCGACAGCCAGGAGCTTGTCATCAAAGAGCCACCAGTCGTTGCCGTCGACGGGAAATACCAGGCCCTCGGGCACCCTGTGGCGCGGCAGCCATCGGATCTGCTCGCCGGCCTCCTCGTTGAGCGGAGTTCCCTCATACTCCCAGCGGATGTACGGGGTGTGCGGCTCACTCACGACGCGGACCCGCCGAACCACCTTGCCATCCTGGGTGAGCCGTCGAACCATCGACAGCCACGAGTCCATGAAGTCGTTGTCGACCACTCCCGCGAGCCACTTCTCGTACGGCCCGTCCTCCAAAGGCACCGAGTAGTCGTCCCTCAGTTCCAGGTGGAAGGCATCTTGCGCGACAGTCTCAATGAGCCGGTTGCGCTCGGCGCCGGAGATCAGCTCCACGTGGTTCCTCCAGTAGGGCTGTGATCGCGGCCTTGGGGACCTCGACCACGGTCTCGTAGTCCGGAATCGACATCTGGGAAAGAGCCTCGGGATCAGTCACTTCCCGGCCCTGCACAACGTACGTACCACCCGGTGTGAGGACCATGACCGGGCCCTCAAGGCGCTTGAACTCTCCAGAGGGGAGACCGTCCTTCTCCAGGTGCGCGAACAGCTCGGTGGGGACCTCGACAGCGGTCACGCCTTCGGGGATGTCGAGCTTCACCCGCAGTGAGAGCGCCGACTTCACGGACGACTCACTGTTCGAGTGGCGAGGTGGAGGCCCCGAGACGTGGGCAGACTCGGCTCCTTGGCTCTGCCGTCATGAGCGCCGTGCTGTATGTCCTGGCAGCCGCGCAAACGCCGGCCAGTGCTGACACGACAGCTACTGGCGCCGTGCTTGCCGCCAAGGCAGGATCACGCACCATGACGACTTCCGTTCTGGTCATGGGTGGCTCGCACTTCCTCGGACGTACCGTAGCGGTTGAAGCGCTGCGTCGTGGGTGGTCCGTAACCGTGTTCAACCGAGGCAAGACAGGCAGAAACCCTGACGGAGTCCACGCCGTCCAGGGCGACCGCACCAACCAGAAGGACTTGGTACGGCTGGCCGGCATCGGGCCTTGGGACGCGGTTATCGACACCTCTGGGATGTCCGCAAACGTCGTAGACCTGGCGACTCAGGCCCTGTCTGAGGCAGCACGCAGGTACGTCTACGTGTCCACGGTCTCCGTCTACGCGGGGTGGCCCTTGTTGCCTCTCACGGAGGATCTTCCTACCCTCGCGGAGGCTGAACCAGCCTCACAGATGCCGGGGGACGTAGTCGTGTCGTACGGGGTGGACAAGGCCGCCGCGGAAAAGGCTGCCCAGACAAACCTAGGGCGCGCACTGACGATCCTGCGGCCTGGCGTGATCCTTGGCCCGGAGGAGTACGTGGGCCGACTCCCGTGGTGGTTGCGCCGAGTGGAGCGGGGTGGTCGAGTGCTGGCTCCCGGCAACTCCGATCAAACGATTGCACCCGTGGACTCCCGGGATGTCGCCGTCTTCGCCTGCGATCGAGCGCAGGTGGGGCGTGAGGCTGAGATCTTCAACCTGACGGCCCCGAAGAATCACGCGACCATGGAGAGTTTGCTCAAGACCTGCATCGACGTCACGGGCTCTGACGCCAACTTGGAGTGGGTGGAGGCAGACTTCCTCCTGCACCATGGTGCGAAACAGTGGACCGAGCTGCCGCTGTGGCGGACGTACCCGGGCACGTGGTCAGTGTCGGGGGTGCGCGCGCAGGACGCTGGTTTCGTATGTCGTCCGCTCTCGGAAACCGTTGCCGACACTTGGTCCTGGGTCGTTTCTGGGGAAGATGCCGTCGACAGCGAGCGGGCAGCTCATATCGGCCTGGCCCGGGAGAAAGAGGCCGCCTTGCTCGCCGCTTGGGACGCTCGCTAGTTCTCGATTTCGAGGCCCGGGACTCCGGGCAGGGTGGACCTGGCGGAGTCCCGGCTGAAACTCTCGATGTAATGACCCAGCTCTGACGCTTCTCGGCGCCTTTGAAGGGCTGGGACAGTGAGCTGGGTACGAACGCCCCGGAGTCGCGCCAGAAGCCCGTCTACCCGCTGCTCTGGCAGCAGTTGGAACACGGGGCCCAGCGTCGTGACTGCGGATTCGAGGTCTCCGTTCAGAAGTTGCGCCAAAGCGAGATCCGCAGTGGCCTCCATCTCCACCTTCACCGACTTCTCTGTTGTCGGCCTGGCCCTGACGAGGTTCAAGGCCTGGGATGACGCATCGACAGCCCTTCCTCCATCGCGCACCAGGAGCCAGGAGCTCCCCGCCGACATGGCGGCGCGCTCCGGAGAGAAACCGAACTCCCCGCCCATGTCGTCGTGATGGTCATCACGGATGTCTCGGTCCACCTGCTGGGCGGCTTCCAGCTCGTAGCGGACCTGTTCGGGCATCCCAAGGTGCGCGTAGGTGCGCGCTGCCACACTATGAAGCCGGAGCTTCGCCGTGCCGGAGGTAGCGAGGGCTTGGGCGGCTTTGACGTGCTCCAGAGCTTCGGTCGGCCGGCCGTCCCAGTACGCGAGGAGCGCCAAGTTGCCGCCGCACCAGGCGGCCAGTGGGGCGTGGTCAATGGGCCTCACGTAGCGAGGGCAGCCATGGTCAAAGTCTCCGCAGCCTGCTGCGAGCCGAGGTCGAATGCTGCTGACGCGAGGAGCGCACACGCCTGTCCCGCGAGAAGGTACAGCTCCGAGGACTGGCCAGGTCGGTGGGTCAGAGGCATTCGCCGTTCGATCGTGTCCCGAATCGCCCTGGCTTGGACGAACACTTCGGCAGCCGGCCTCTGGTGGTAGCAGCGAGCCACGCCGCGGAGTTGAGTGCGGAGTAGCTGGATCGTTTCGGGGGTCAGGGACATGGAAGCGGCGTCGCCGGCGGGCGAGGCGGCGTCGTGTGCAGTCATGAGCAGGTCTTCTTCCGTTATGTGGGGATGCTGCACTACCGACAGGGAGGATGTTCTTTCCCCCTGCCGCGTACCCACCGGAGCCATCAGCCGTTCTACCGGCTGACCGAAGATCTCCTCCAGGATGAGACACGCGTACGGCTGCGGGGTGATACCCCCTCCGAGCCACCGGGTCCACTATCGTGACCCGACGCTTTCACGGCTCAGTTTGGGATCTTGGTTTCGTTCGCCCAGTCGGCGTGCTGTCTGCTCGTATCTCGGGTGGAACAGGGCGTACGACTCGATGCGCTCATCTCGTGCGAGCTTGCGCAGGAGAGTTTCCTGTTCTTCCGCCATGCCGGCTCTCCCGTTCCGTGTCGAGCTTTCCTTCTGAAGTATCACCAACTCCAGCAAAATCACGGGTCGTTCAAGCAGGAGACGGAGCGAAGTCTGCCCGAAGTCCTGCCGACGACTTCGGAGTCAATGACGGCGTCGCAGGTGGCGTTTACAAGTCGTGGCGAAGTCACTCGCGTACTCCGATGCTTTACGTCACGCCAACACGGCAAGTGACCACGGAGGTGCAGACGGTGGTGACGTTCGCACATTCTTCGGAAAGGTCCGGGGCTTCAGAGTCTAGCCGCAAAATAGCCCTCGATAAGAATCCATCGCTCGCAAGGAGCAGAGAATTCATGGCTAGAAATTCATGCGACGACCTCGCCACCCTCGAGGAGGCGGACCGGACGTCGTACTGGATCGGCGATCACCCGGAACTGCGCTGGGAGCATCGCCTCAACGCCGCTTACTGAGCCCCTGAAAGCGCCGCTAGGGTTGGCGCATGGACGAGGAACCTCTGTCGGAGTGGGCAGAGCGCCGGGACGCGAAGATCGGCCGGCTGCGGGCCGTCCCGATCGTCTCGGGCGACAGCCCCAGGGGTTCGCACGTGAGCCCTGACGCGCCGCGCGCCATCGAGCGGTGGAACGGGCACGCCTGGGAGCCGTACGGATTCGCCGCAAGCCTCGCCGAGACCAGGCGCCTCCTGTTCCCCGAGGCCCATACTCCCGCCGCCGGCTCGGCCGGCCTCGCGGGGCAGCCGCTCGCCCCTGGCAGGGGCAGACACCGAAAGCCGTAGACATCTCACGGCCCCGGCTCGTTCCCCTCCCGAAGAGAATGGGGCGGGGCTCCCCCGTTCAGGGCGGGCCCCCGGTCGCCTCGTAGGCGTCCGGGGGCTTCGCGTCGGCGTACGGAATCAGCTCGCCGCGCGGCGGTACTTGCGGACTGCCAGGGTGCGGAAGACGGTGATGATCAGGACGGACCAGATCACCGACGCCAGCACCGGGTGCTCCATCGGCCAGGCACCGGTGATCGACTTCGGCACGTTCGGCATCGTGTTGCCGAACAGCTGACGCGCCCCCGCCACCGTCGCGCTGAAGGGGTTCCACTCCGCGATGTGCTGGAGGAACGACGGCATGCCGGTGACCGGCACGAAGGCGTTCGAGATGAACGTCAGCGGGAACAGCCAGATCAGGCCGCCGGACGTGGCCGCCTCCGGGGTGCGTACCGTCAGGCCGATCAGCGCGCCGATCCAGGAGAACGCGTACCCGAGCAGGAGCAGCAGCAGGAAGCCGCAGATCACCTTGCCGATGTTCTCGTGGCTGCGCCACCCGACGAGCAGCGCGACGCCGGCCAGCACCACGAGGGTGAGGGCGGTCTGCACCAGGTCGGCCAGGGTGCGGCCGGTGAGGACCGCGCCGCGCGCCATGGGCAGCGAACGGAAGCGGTCGATGAGGCCCTTGTGCATGTCGTCCGCGATGCCCGCGCCCGCGCCCGCCGTCGCGAAGGTGACGGTCTGCGCGAAGATCCCGGCCATCAGGAACTCCTTGTAGAGGCCCGGGTCGGTGGAGCCGCCCACGCTGATGGAGCCGCCGAAGACGTACGTGAACAGCACCACGAACATGATGGGCTGGATCAGGCCGAAGAGGACGATCTCCGGGATTCTGGCCATACGGATGATGTTGCGCTGGGCGATGACCAGCGAGTCCCGTACGGACCCGGCGATGCCGCCGCGCGGGGCCGGCGCCCCGGACGTAACCGTTTCGCTCACGGTGCTCACTTGTCGCGCCCCTTCGCCTTGTCCGCTGCCTGCGCTCCGGGCCCCCGGCCCGCCGCGCCGTCCGTCGTGGTGGCCGCCTCGCCCTCTTCCGGGGCGCTCTCGGCCGCGTGGCCGGTGAGCGAGATGAAGACGTCGTCCAGGGTGGGGCGGCGCAGGCCGATGTCGTCGATCTCCACGCCCCGCGCGTCGAGGTCCCGGATGACCTCGGCGAGCAGCTTGGCGCCGCCGGTGACGGGGACGGTGAGGCGGCGGGTGTGCTCCTCCACCTTGACCTCGCCCTTGCCGAACGTCGCGAGTACGTCGCGGGCCGGCGTTATCTGGTCGCCCTGGTGGACGACGACCTCGACGCGCTCGCCGCCGGTGCGGGCCTTGAGCTGGTCGGAGCTGCCCCGGGCGATGACCTTGCCGTGGTCGACGACGCAGATGTCGTGGGCCAGGCGGTCGGCCTCCTCCAGATACTGCGTGGTGAGCAGCAGCGTGGTGCCGCCGGCCACCAACTCCTGGATGACTTCCCACAGTTGCTGCCGGTTGCGCGGGTCGAGGCCGGTGGTCGGCTCGTCCATGAACATGACCGGCGGCGAGACCACGAGGGCGGCCGCGAGGTCGAGGCGGCGGCGCATGCCGCCGGAGTACGTCTTGGCGGGCCGGTCGGCGGCGTCGGCGAGGTTGAAGCGGTCGAGCAGTTCGCCCGCGCGCACCTTCGCGGCCTTGCCGCTCATCTGGTAGAGCCGGCCGACCATGCGCAGGTTCTCGCGGCCGGTGAGGTATTCGTCGATGGCCGCGAACTGGCCGGACAGGCCGATCGAGCGGCGGACCTCGGTGGGATGCTTGAGCACGTCGATGCCCGCGACGACCGCCGTGCCCCGGTCGGGCTTGAGCAGGGTGGTCAGAACGCGCACGGTGGTGGTCTTGCCGGCGCCGTTGGGGCCGAGCAGGCCGAGGACGGTGCCTTCGGGGACGTCGAGGTCCACCCCGTCCAGAGCCGTGACGTCGCCGAAAGTCTTCACCAGGCCTTCGGCGTAGATGGCGCCTGGCATGCGAGTACCCCCAATGATGGATGAAGACTGTGGTGGATTAAGGCTGTGGTGGATTAAGACTGGTGTGACTTGCTGCTTTCTGGACAAATCCTAGAATTTCCGGGCAGCCATCGCCCGATGAGCCCGGCCGGGACACCCCGGCGGGCCGCGTCAAGGCAGACCCTAACGCGATACATCGCGTCTCGTCAGGGGTTCGGCCGATCCCGGCGCGACGAACCGATGGCGGCACAACGAACCGCTCCGGCGCAACGAACCGCTCCCGCCCCGGGCGCGGTCCCGACCCGGGCGCGGTCCCGCCCCGGGCGCGGTCCCGACCCGGGCGGCCGCGCGGGCAAACACAGGCGACCCCCGGCCGGACGGCCGACCGGCGCCGGCTCAGCCGATGACCACGTACCCCGCCTCCTCCAGCGCCGCCGTCACCTCCCCGCAGTGCTCGGGCCCCTTCGTCTCCAGGTGCAGCTCGACCTCCACCTCGGCGAGCCCGAGCCGGGGATCGGTCCGTACATGGCCCACGTCCAGGACGTTCGCATCGAGCACCGACAGCTCCCCCAGCAGCGCCGCCAGCGCCCCCGGGCGGTCCTTCAGGCGCAGCCGCACCGACAGGTAACGGCCCGCCGCCGCCATCCCGTGCCGCAGTATGCGCTGCATCACCAGCGGGTCCACATTGCCGCCGGAGAGCACCGCCACCACGGGCCCGCGAAACGCCGCGGGCTCGCTGAGCAGCGCCGCCACCGGGCTCGCCCCGGCCGGCTCCACGACCAGCTTGGCCCGCTCCAGGCAGAGCAGCAGGGCCGCCGCGAGCTCGTCCTCGGTGACCGTACGCACCTCGTCCACCAACTCGCTGACCAGCGCGAACGGCAGGTCTCCGGGCCGGCCCACCTTGATCCCGTCGGCCATCGTCGGGGCCGCGTCGATGGCGAGCGGGCGCCCCGCGGCCAGTGAGGGCGGATAGGAGGCGGCGGCCGCCGCCTGCACCCCCACGATCCGCACGTCGGGCCGCAGCGCCTTGACCGCGAGCGCGATCCCGGCCGCGAGCCCGCCGCCGCCGATACCGACGACGATGGTGCGCACCTCGGGGCACTGCTCCAGGATCTCCAGACCCACCGTGCCCTGGCCCGCGATGATGTCCGGGTGGTCGAAGGGGTGGATGAACACCGCGCCCCGTTCGTGCGCGTACGCCTGCGCCGCGGCCAGCGTCTCGTCGACGACCGTGCCGCGCAGGATCACCTCCGCGCCGTACTGCCGGGTGGCCGCCACCTTCGGCAGCGGGGCGCCCATCGGCATGAACACCGTGGCGTGCACCCCGAGCAGCGAGGAGGCGAGGGCCACGCCCTGCGCGTGGTTGCCGGCGCTCGCCGCGACCACCCCGGCCGCCCGCTCCTCGGGCCGCAGTCCCGCGATCCGCACATACGCGCCGCGCAGCTTGAACGAGCCGGTGCGTTGCAGGTTCTCGCACTTGAGGTGGACGGGCGCGCCCACCAGGGACGAGAGGTGGCGGGAGCCTTCCATCGCGGTGGTGCGGGCCACTCCCGACAGCATCTTCTGCGCGCCGCGGACATCGTCGAGGATCAGCGGGTGTGCGGGACGGGACGTACCAAAGCTCATGCTTCAAGTCTCGCAGCTCGCCCCGTTCGGAACTGTCCGGATTTCGATCACGAAAGCAGTTGTCCACAGGTTTGCGCACCGCCGGTACGTATGCCGAGCGGGCCGCGTACTCTGTCCCCCACCACACCGAAACCCGCACGAGAGAGCCCCGGCCATGCCCCCAGTTCAGGACATGACTCCCCCGCTCGACCCCGGCCTCCTCGATGCCCTCCAGCACCAGGTGGCCGTGTTCGCCCGCCGCGCAGAGCAGACCAGGCTCGGCGGGGTCGGACAGGTCCGCAACTCGATGGACCGGGCCGCCTACCTGCTGCTCAACCGGCTTGACCTGGAAGGCCCGATGGGCGTCAAGGCGCTCGCGTCGGGCATGGGGATCGACTCCTCGACGGTGACCCGTCAGGTCGCACCGCTCGTCGACACCGGCCTGGTCAAGCGCACCTCGCACCCCGAGGACGGCCGGGCCGTGGTGCTCCAGCTGTCGCCGCGCGGCCAGTCGCGGCTCGAAGAGGTGCGCTCCTCGCGGCGCGAGCTCATGGCGCAGGTCACCGACGGCTGGACGGACGAGGAGCGCGAGTCGTTCTGCGCGCTCCTGACCCGCTTCAACACCGCGCTCTCCGCCCGCCAGTCGGCCCCGCAGGAGCCGGCGGCGCCGACCTCTTGACCCGGGGCTCGCGCCTGCCCTCATATGAGGCTCATGCGCGAGCGGCACTCTGCCCAACACCGCCGCCGCACCCGGGAGTTCGAGGCATTCGTGGCGGGCGCGGGCGGCCGGTTGCTGCATGCCGCCACCCTCCTCACCGCCGAGCCGCCCGACGCCAACCCGCGCGCCCTGCGCCTGTTGGAGGCCGCGCTCGCCCAGACGTACGCCCGCTGGCAGCGGCTGCGCGGTGAGGATCCCTACGACCGGACCCGTCAGGAACTCGCCGCCCGTTTCGCCCGCACCGCCTGGCGCGGGCGCCGCCCGGCGCTCCCCGGCCTGCCAAGGCCCCGCCCGGTAACCGGGCTGCTGGCGCGGCTGACCCCGCAGGAACGGCTCATTCTCGTGCTGCGGCTTTACGAGGGCGTCGCCGAGGAGCAGACGGCCGCGATGACGGGCCTGCCGGTGGACCGGGTCCGCGCCATCTGCACCCGGGCGATCGCCGCGATGCGCAGCACGCCCGCGACCCCCAAGGCCGCGTCGTGAAGCGGCGGGACGGTCACGGCGGGCGGAGGTGCGGATGAGCATGCCCGACCGCAAGAGCGCCGAGGTCCGCCGGCTCCTCGAAGGCGGTGCCCATCCGGTCCTGCCCGCCGAACTCGCTTCCCGCGCCGCCGAGTTGGGGCTGCGCGTGCTGCGCAGACGGCGCGTGGCGCGGCGGCTGCTGTGGCTCCTGGCCACGGCGGCGGTGCTCGCCTTCGCGCTCTGGGCCTCTTTCGCCCATCCCTGGGTGGCGCCGCCGTCCACGGTGACGCCACCCGTCGGGATCTAGGGATCCAAGGATCCAGGGATCCAGGGATCCGGCCCAGCGTCTGCTGGCGGCCGGGAGCTAGCCGAGCGCCTGCTGGAGGTCGGCCAGCAGGTCGTCCGCGTTCTCGATGCCCACCGAGACGCGCACCAGGTCCGCCGGGACCTCCAGGGCCGAGCCGGCCACGCTCGCGTGCGTCATCCGGCCCGGGTGCTCGATCAGCGACTCGACGCCGCCCAGGGACTCACCGAGCGTGAACAGCTTCGTACGGTTGCAGACCTCGACCGCCGCCTCCTCGCCGCCCTCGACCCGGAAGGAGACCATGCCGCCGAAGGCACGCATCTGCTTGGCGGCCACCTCGTGGCCGGGGTGCTCGGGCAGGCCCGGGTAGAGGACCTTGGTGACCTTGGCGTGCCGCGACAGCATCTCGGCGACCCGGCCCGCGTTCTCGCTGTGCCGGTCCATGCGGACCGGAAGCGTCTTGATGCCGCGCAGCACCAGCCACGAGTCGAAGGGGCCGGCGACCGCGCCCATCGCGTTCTGGTGGTAGGCAAGCTCCTCGCCGATCTCCGCCGACGCGGCGACCAGGGCGCCGCCCACGACGTCGGAGTGACCACCCATGTACTTGGTCAGCGAGTGCACCACGATGTCGGCGCCCAGCGAGAGGGGCTGCTGGAGGTAGGGGCTGGCGAAGGTGTTGTCCACGACGAGCCGGGCGCCGGTGTCCGCGGCCACCTGCGCCACGGCCGCGATGTCGGTGATGCCGAGCAGCGGGTTGGAGGGCGTCTCGACCCAGATGACCTTGGTTCGGTTGGTGACGGCGGCCCGCACGGCAGCGGGGTCGGAGGTGTCGGCGACCGACCACTCCACGCCCCAGCGCGAGACGACCTTGGCGAACAGGCGGAACGTGCCGCCGTACGCGTCGTTGGGGATCACCACGTGGTCGCCGGGCGTCAGCAGCGTACGCAGCAGGCAGTCCTCGGCGGCTAGACCCGAGGCGAAGGCGAGGCCTCGGCTGCCGCCTTCGAGGGCCGCCAGGTTCTCCTCGAGGGCGGTCCTGGTCGGATTCGCGCTGCGGCTGTACTCATAGCCGCCGCGCAGCCCGCCGACGCCGTCCTGTTTGTACGTGGAGACCTGGTAGATCGGGGGAACGACCGCACCGGTCAACGGATCCGCGGTGTTGCCGGCATGGATCGCGATGGTCTCGAAGCTCTTGTCAGAGTGCTCGTGGCTCATGGCTCCAGAGCCTAGTTCGTCGGCTCACCGAGTTCGTCATATCCGGCGGACGTCTGGTTCGCTGGGGACCATGGAGATTCTGTGGACCCTGATCGCGCTGTGCGTGGTCGTCGCGATCCTCGGCCGGTTCGCGCTGCGGCGCGGCGGCGGCCCCGGCATCCAGCTGTCCCGGCCCGGAGCGCCGGACGCCGCGGACCCGGCGGCGTACGACTTCGTACGCCAGGAGGACCTTGACGTACGCCTGCCGGGTCCCGACCAGGATCTCCTCGACGTGCTCGCGGTGGTCCAGGGCACCCAGAACTGGAAGCCCGCCCAGCGCCTGCTGGCCGAGACGCCCAAGGACGGCGAGCGGCGCTGGCAGCGCGTCCAGGCCTTCGCGGGCGCGGCCTCCTTGGAGCTGGCCGAGCGTCCGGGCGTCGGCGGCGCCTGGCTGCGCGCGTGGCGCTCACAGGCGCCCAAGGACGCGGGCGCGGCGCAGGTGCACGCGGAGTTCCTGGTCCAGCAGGCGTGGCGGACCTCCTCGGTGGGCCAGGACGACTTCCGGATCATCCTGGAGGAGGCGCACACGGTGTGCGGCGAGGCCGCGCTGCTCGCTCCGGGCGACCCGGTCCCCTACATCGTGGAACTCGCCGTGGCCCGTGGACTGGGCAGGCCCCGCCCGGAGTTCGACCAGCTGTGGGCGAAGGTCATGGACCGCGCCCCCGGGCACATGGGCGCCCACCTCGCGGCCCTGCACTACCACTGCGAGAAGTGGCACGGCTCGCGCGCCGAGGCCGAGGAGTTCGCGACGTCGGCGGCGGCGCGCGCCCCGCAGGGCTCCCTGCTGTCGGCGCTGCCCCTGTTCGCGCTGCACGAGCACATCCCCGACGTCGTCCTCGTCAACGACTTCTACCGCACGGCGGTGGTGAGCCGGGCGATGGAGGGCGCGCTGCACGCCGTGCACCGGGCCAGGCCCGACGACCCGGCGCTGCCCCAGGTCCGCCACCTCCTGGCGTCCTTCCTGGTACGGGCCGAACGCTGGGCGGAGGCGATGGACCAGTTCGTCGCCCTGGACGGCCACGTGGGCGCCCTGCCGTGGACGCTCAGCGAGGACCCGGCGGCGGAGTACGCCCTGTACCGGGCGCTGGCGGTGGCGGGGTACGAGGCGAACGGGGGCAGCCCGGCGACGCTGCGGCGGCCGTAGGGGGCGGGGTGTGGGCGGGCGGAATCTACGGGGCCGGCCGTACGTTCCCTCTACGCACCCCCGCCTCGTTGAGGAGCCCACGATGATCTTCGGCCGTCGCCCGCCCGAGCTGCCCACCCCCGAGCAGGCCCTCAAGGGCCGCCCGGAGCCCGAATTCACCCTGCCCTCCCGGCACACGGTCCTCGGCAACCCGCTGGCGGGGCCCTACCCCGAGGGGCTTGAGGTCGCGGACTTCGGCATGGGCTGTTTCTGGGGAGCCGAGCGCAAGTTCTGGCAGACGCCGGGTGTCTGGACGACGCTGGTCGGCTACCAGGGCGGCAGCACGGTGAACCCGGCGTACGAGGAGGTCTGCTCGGGCCTGACCGGGCACACCGAGGCGGTCCGGGTGGTGTACGACCCCGCCGTCGTCTCCTACGCGCGGCTCCTGAAGGTGTTCTGGGAGAACCACGACCCGACGCAGGGCTTCCGGCAGGGCAACGACGTGGGGACGCAGTACCGCTCGGCGATCTACACCCACACTCCTGAGCAGGAGGCCGCGGCGCGGGCCTCGCGCGAGGCCTATCAGGAGGTCCTGACGGCCTCGGGCCACGGGACGATCACGACGGAGCTGCTGCCTGCGGAGGGTCGCCCGTTCTACCCGGCTGAGCCGTACCACCAGCAGTACCTGGACAAGAACCCGGCGGGGTACTGCGGCATCGGCGGCACGGGTGTCACGCTGGGGGCGCCGTTCGAGACGAATTGGGGTGCGACTTGCCCCACGGGGCTCACGGCAGCACCGAACCCGCCGGAGTAAACCCCGCCCTTCACGCGCTGGCCGCGCGTGGCTGGCCGCGCAGTTCCCCGCGCCCCTGACCACGCGGCTCTGGCCCGCACGGACCTACCCCCGCCCGGTCCGGGGCGGAGCCCCAGGGGCCCCGGCTGCGGACCGTGCGTGGCTGAGCGCGCAGTTCCCCGCGCCCCTGGGCATCCGACGCTGGCCCGGGCCGGCAACTTCAGCCCGTCCGGCGTTTGAGGACGAGCGCCTTCAGCGCGAACGGGGTCTGGGGCGGAGCCCCAGGGACCCCGGCTGCGGACCGTGGGTGGTTGAGCGCGCAGTTCCCCGCGCCCCTGGCAGGGCTGGTGCTGGCCCGGACCGGCAACCTCAGCCCGTCCGGCGATTGAGGACGAGGCCGTTCAGGCCGAACGGGGTCTGGGGCGGAGCCCCAGGAACCCCCGGCATCCGGTGCTGGCCGGGTCAGATGGTGGACGTGTCTATCACGAAGCGGTAGCGCACATCGCTGGCCAGCACCCGCTCGTACGCCTCGTTGATCTGATCCCCGCGGATCAACTCGATCTCCGCACCCAGCCCGTGCTCCGCACAGAAGTCCAGCATCTCCTGGGTCTCGGCGATGGAACCGATCATCGACCCGGCGAGGATCTTGTTGCCGCCGATGAGGCCGAACATGTTGAGCGAGTTCGGCTCCTCGGGCGCGCCCACGTTCACGAACGCGCCCCCGGTCTTGAGCAGCCCGAGGTACGCGCCCAGGTCCAGCGGCGCGGACACCGTGGAGACGATGAGGTCGAAGGTCCCGGCGAGCTTGGTGAACGTCTCCTCGTCACTGGTCGCGAAGTAGTGGTCGGCGCCCAGCCTGAGCCCGTCCTCCTGCTTGCGCAGCGACTGGCTGAGCACGGTCACCTCGGCGCCCATCGCGTGCGCGATCTTCACGCCCATGTGCCCGAGCCCGCCGAGCCCGAGGATGGCCACCTTCTTGCCGGGGCCCGCCTGCCACCGCTTGAGCGGCGAGTACAGAGTGATGCCGGCGCAGAGCAGCGGCGCCGCGACGTCGAGAGCGACACCGTCGGGGATGCGCAGGGTGTGGTCGGCGTCCACGACGATGTGCGTGGAGTAACCGCCGTAGGCGGGCGTGCCGTCCCGGCCGATCGCGTTGTACGTCGAGACACCGTCCGAGCAGAACTGGTTCTGCCCGGACTGGCAGGCCTCGCACTTGCCGCAGGAGTCGACGAAGCAGCCGACCCCCGCGTGGTCGCCGACCTGGAAGGCGGTGACGTCCGAGCCGACCTCGGTGATCACGCCGGCGATCTCGTGGCCCGGCACCATCGGGAAGATGGCCTCGCCCCAGCCCTCGTTCACCTGGTGGATGTCGGAGTGGCAGATCCCGGCGTACTTGATCTCGATGAGTACGTCGTTGGGGCCCACCGGGCGGCGCTCAATGGTGGTGCGCTCCAGCGGAGCCTTGGCGGCGGGGGCTGCGTACGCGGCGACGGTGGTCATGTGCCGTTCTCCTCAGATCTGTGGGGTATGCCGTCGAGCCTGCCCGAGATCCCGCCCGTCACCCAGGCCCCTGCTCTGCCTACGACCAGCGTGCGTACCACTGGCAGGGTCAGGCTCCTGGTCGTACGCCCATGACGATGAGGACGGATACTGGGGAGTCATGGACCAGCGCTCCGAACTCAGCGAATTCCTCCGCTCCCGCCGCGCCCGGCTGAAGCCCGAGGACGTGGGACTGCGCGACCACGGGCGCCACCGCCGGGTGCCGGGCCTGCGCCGGGAGGAGCTGGCACAGCTGGCCGGGGTGTCGGTGGCGTACTACACGCGCCTGGAGCAGGGCAACGCGCAGAACGTGTCGGTGGAGGTCCTGGACGCCATCGGGCGGGCGCTTCGCCTCAACGACATCGAGCAGGACCACCTCACCCATCTCGCCAAGGGCAAGGCGAAGAAGAAGCGCGCGGCGGCCTGCCGGCCCCAGCAGGTGCGCCCGGCGCTCCAGCAACTGATGGACTCGATGGACCACGTGCCCGCCCATCTCATCGGCCGCCGCCTCGACATCCTCGGCTGGAACCGGATGGCGGCGGCGCTGCTCGGCGACATGTCCCAGCTCCCGCCGCAGGAGCGGAACCTGGCCCGGCACGTCTTCCTCGACCCGGCCTCCCGCTCGCTGTACGTGGACTGGCACGGCAAGGCGATCGACGTGGTGAGCATTCTGCGCCTGTGCGCGGGCTGCTATCCCAACGATCCCCAACTGACGGCGCTGGTGGGCGAGTTGTCGGTCAAGAGCGAGGAGTTCCGCACCATGTGGGCGGCGCACACCGTCGCCGAGAAGGGCCACGGCGTCCGGCGGCTGCGCCATCCGGTGGTGGGTGAGCTGACGCTGGCGTACGAGACGCTGAAGCTGCCCGACGAGCACGACCTGTCGCTGGTGACCTTCCACGCGGAGCCGGGCTCGGCGTCGGAGGAGTCGCTGCGCCTGCTCGGCAGCTGGAGCGCGGACCAGCCGGTGCGGACGGGCTGAGCGGGGCCCACGCGGGCTGAGCGGGGCTCACGCGAAAGGGGCCCCGAAGGGCCCCTCGGCGGCCGCGCGGTCAGACGGCCGCGCGGTCAGACGGTCAGACGGTCAGACGGCGGAGCCGGCCTTCCACTGGTCCCAGCTCATGTTCCATCCGTTGAGGCCGTTGTCGGGCTGGACCGTCTTGTCGTGCGAGTTCTTCACGATCACGACGTCGCCGGTGATGGAGTGGTCGTAGAACCAGGCGGCCTGGGTGCTGTCGTCGCCCGCGCCCTTGGTGTCGGACAGACCGACGCACCCGTGGCTGGTGTTGGCGCTGCCGAAGATGGACTTGGCGCCCCAGTAGTTGCCGTGGATGAAGGTGCCGGACGCGGACAGGCGCATGGCGTGCGGCACGTCCTTGATGTCGTACTCGCCCTTGCCGTCATCATCGGTGAAACCGACCGTCGCACCGTTCATGCGGGTCTCCTTGTACTTCTCGGAGATCACCATCTGCCCGTTGTACGTCGGGTGCTCGGGGGAGCCCGCGGAGATCGGGATGGTCTTCACGGTTTTGCCGTCCTGGGTGACGGTCATGGTGTGGGTGTTCGCGTCCACCGTGGAGACCTGGTTGCGGCCGATCTTGAAGGTGACCGTCTTCTCCTGGACGCCGGTGATGCCGTTGGCACCCTGGACGCCGTCCAGGTCCATCTTCATGGTGACGGTCGAGTCCTCCTTCCAGTACTCCTGCGGCCGGAAGTCGAGGCGCTGCGAACCGAACCAGTGCCCCACGACCTCCTGACCGCTGCTGGAGGAGACGGTGATCTTGGCCTGCACGTCCTTCTTGTTGGTGATCGCCTTGTCGAAGTTGACCGACACCGGCATGCCGACACCGACGGTGGAGCCGTCCTCGGGCGTGAAGTTGCCTATGAAGCTGTTCTTGGGCGAGACGGTGGTGAAGGACGCGTTCTCGTGCGCCTGGCGCCCCTTGGCGTCCGCCGCCGTCGCGGTGATCTTGTACGTGGCCGAGCGCTTCAGGGGCGTCGCGGGCGCCCAGCTCAGGCCGTCCGCGGATATCTTGCCCTCGACCTTGGCGCCGTCGGTGGAGGTCAGCGTCACATCGGTCAGCTTGCCGTCGGCGACGGTGACCTTGGTGTCGCTGTTGATGCCGACGTTGTCGGCGCCGTTCTTCGGCGTGATGGTGATCTTGGCGTCCGACGTGTCCTTCGCGGCGGCCTTGTCCGCCGCCGCCTGTGCCGAGGACGAGCTGTCGGCCTTGGCACCCTTGTCGCCGCCGCCGTTGCAGGCAGAAAGGACCAGTACGCCGCCGAGCACCGCGCACGCCGCCGCGAGACCCTGCTTGCGCCGCTTACTCTCCGTCTTCACACGCTTCTCCATCGTCGCCGTCACCCACGTCATCACGTCTAGAACATCAGACTGCCCGTTCCCGTTCCTCGGCGGGGGGTGAATGTGGGGCACACCACGCGTCGGCGGACGGGGTGGGGCGGGACGGGGCGGGACGGTACAAGATCACCAAAAGCCGGTTCCCGTGCCGTCCCGCCCCGGCCGCGCCGTCACCGCCCGGCAGCCGACAGCTGTCAGTCGTCAGTTGCCATCTGTCATCGGTCATCTGCCAGCCGTCAACCGTAAGCCGCCCGCTTCGTCGGTCGGGTCAGTCCTCGTCGGTCGGGTCAGTCCTCGTCGATCGGGTCAGTCCTCGTCGGCCGTCGCCACCCCTCGTCGTCAGTCCTCGTCGTCAGTCCTCGTCGTCGATGTCTTCGTCGAGGTCCCACTCCTCGTCGTCCGGGTCGTAACCGACGCGCTCGCTGCTCCAGGAGGCCTGGGCCAGCTCCACGCCGGGCAGTGCCTCCACGAGACCGACCGGGTCCACGAGGTAGGCCAGGGCCTCCGCTCCGTCTTCCCGCACCGCCCCCTCGGCATGCGCGCGTTCCTCTGGCCGCATCGTCTCGTCGTCGGCGATGCGGGTCAGGGCCGCCGCCGCCAACTGGCCCGCGTCCGCGATCTCCAGGACCAAATCGACGCGCAGCCGTACATACCGTGATGTCTCTTCTTCGCTCATGCCAGGGAGCGTAGGGCTCGACCCGGCCGCGACTTTCCCGCGACCCGCTGCTTTCACTAGCATCAGCGCATCCCGCCAATTCGACGTACTCGCAAGGGAATAGCTCACTTGTCCGTCGCTCGTCGTCCCCTGCTCACCGCCACCGCGGCGGGCACCCTGCTCTGCGCCCTCTGGTTCGTACCGTCCGCCAACGCCACGGACGAGCACCGCCCTTCGACCCCCGCCCCGCACTCCCCCTACCGGGCCGTCCCCGTCCCCCTTGACGGCGCTGCCGGGGCTGACGGTGCCGTCGGCACCGACGGTCCGGTCGCCCTCGCCGACACCGGAGGCGCGAACACCTCCCCCTACCTGGTCGGCGGCACGCTGTTCCTGGGCCTCGGGGCGGGGTTCGTGATGTATTCGGTCCGCCGGTCACAGCCCTGCTGACCTCGGCGTACGCGAAAGGGCCGCCCGGGATGCGACATCCCGGGCGGCCCTTTTCGGTACGGTGGATCAGGCGAGGCGGCCCGTCACCGGCTCGACCGCGGCGACCAGCTTTCCTTCGCGTACGAAGGCGTCCGCGGCGGCCAGGTCGGGGGCGAGGAAGCGGTCGGGGCCCGGGCCCTGGACGCCGGCCGCGCGGACCGCGGCGATGGCGGCCTGCGAGGCGGGCGCCGGGGTGAGGCCCTTGCGCAGCTCGATGCCGCGGGTCGCCGCGTACAGCTCGACGGCGATGATCCGGGTCAGGTTGTCGACGGCCGTACGCAGCTTGCGCGCGGCCGACCAGCCCATGGAGACGTGGTCCTCCTGCATCGCGGAGGACGGGATGGAGTCGGCGGAGGCCGGCACCGCGAGCCGCTTCATCTCGCTGACCAGGGCGGCCTGGGTGTACTGGGCGATCATCAGGCCCGAGTCCACGCCGGCGTCGTCGGCGAGGAACGGCGGCAGGCCGTGGCTGCGGTTCTTGTCCAGGAGGCGGTCGGTGCGGCGCTCGGTGATCGAGCCGAGGTCGGCGGCGGCGATGGCGAGGAAGTCCAGGACGTAGGCGACCGGGGCGCCGTGGAAGTTGCCGTTGGACTCGACGCGCCCATCGGGCAGCACGACCGGATTGTCGACGGCGGCGGCCAGTTCGCGCTCGGCGACGGTCAGGGCGTACGCGATGGTGTCGCGTCCGGCGCCGTTGACCTGGGGGGCGCAGCGCACCGAGTACGCGTCCTGCACGCGCGGCGCCTCTTCCTCCTGGAAGTGGCCGGTTAGGCCCGAACCCTCCAGGACGGCGAGCATGTTGGCGGCGGACGCGCCCTGGCCGGGGTGCGGGCGGATGGCGTGCAGTTCGGGGGCGAGCACCTTCTCGGTGCCGAGCAGCGCTTCGAGGGTGAGGGCCGCGGTGATGTCGGCGGAGGTGTAGAGCTTCTTCAGGTCGGCGATGGCCATGCACAGCATGCCGAGCATGCCGTCGGTGCCGTTGAGGAGGGCAAGGCCCTCCTTTTCGCGCAGCTCGACGGGTTCGATGCCGGCGGCGGCGAGCAGGTCGCCCGCGGGCTTCACGACGCCGTCGGGGCCCTCCGCGTCGCCCTCGCCCATCAGGGTCAGGGCGCAGTGCGACAGCGGCGCGAGGTCGCCGGAGCAGCCGAGGGAGCCGTACTCGTGGACGACGGGGGTGATGCCGGCGTTCAGTACGTCGGCCATGGTCTGCGCGACGGAGGGGCGTACGCCGGTGTGGCCGGAGGCCACGGTCTTCAGGCGCAGGAACATCAGGGCGCGCACGACCTCGCGCTCCACGCGGGGGCCCATGCCGGCGGCGTGCGAGCGGACGATGTTGCGCTGGAGCTGGGCGCGCAGGTCGGGGCTGATGTGGCGGGAGGCGAGGGCGCCGAAGCCGGTGGAGACGCCGTACACCGGCTCCGGCTTGGCGGCCAGGGCGTCGACGATCTCGCGGGCCCGGGCGAGGGCGGCGAGGGCGGCGGCGGAGAGCTCGACCTTCGCGTTGTGCCTGGCCACGGCGATGACGTCCTCGGGGGTGGTCCCGGAGGTCCCCACCACGACAGTGTGCATATCCATATTCAGCACCCTACGGATTGAATCCGGTCATGTCACTAGGTGCTGCGGCAACCCCTTGGGGCTCCGCCCCAAACCCCGTTCGCGCCTAAAGGGCGCTCGTCCTCAAATGCCGGACGGGCTGACCATGCGCGTGCGGGCCAGCACCGGTCCCGCCAGGGGCGCGGGGAACTGCGCGAGAAGCGCCCACGACCCGCAGCCGAACTCCCTGGGGCTCCGCCCCAGACCCCGATCGGCCTGAACGGCCTCGTCCTCAATCTCCCCCAAGGCCTTAAGGGCCAGGGGGGACCCCCATGACAGGCTGAAGTTGCCGGCCCGGGCCAGCGTCGGATGCTCAGGGGCGCGGGGAACTGCGCGGACGGCCATCCACCGGCCCGTGCCGGGGAACCTACCTTTGGCCCCTGAAGCGGCGGCGATCATGCGGCGGAGTCGGCGGGTTCTCGGCGAGGGCCAGGACCTCCCCGTCCCGCCCCGCCACCACCGGCTTCGCCGACCTCGCCGCCTTCGCGCGGTACTGCGCCGCGTCCGCGAGCCGGAACAGGCGCCGCGCCGAGCGCACCTCGCCGATGGGGTCGCCCGTGGAGGCGATGCCGCAGGCCACTCCCTCCCCGAGCTCCAACTCCCCGGCCCGCGAGCAGAGTTGTTCACCGACCCGTACGACGTCGTCGGCGCTCGGGCCCACCGAGAGCAGACAGAACTCGTCCCCGCCGAGCCGCGCGGCCAGCGCACCCGGCAGCATCGCGCCGCACAGCGAAAGCACCGAGCCGAAGCGTTCCAGCAGCCGGTCCCCCACCGCGTGCCCGAGCGTGTCGTTGACGCCCTTGAGCCCGTTCAGGTCGCACACGACGAGGCTGACGACCGAGCCGTCGGCGCGGTGACGCTCCACGGCCTCGTCCAGGCGCATGTCGACCGCGCGCCGGTTGGCGAGGCCGGTGAGCGGATCGGTGAAGGCGAGGCGGCGTACCTCTTCGAGGCGTTCGGTCTGGGCGATGCCGGCCGCCACGACGGAGGCGAGGACCGTGGCGAAGTCGGCGTCGGACGCGTCGAAGACCGGGGCGCCGACCGGCCGGGCCACGTACAGCTCGCCCCACGCCCGGCCGTGCAGCACGATCGGGGCGACCACGCAGCAGCCCCGCCCGCGGCGGCGCAGCGCGGCCACCCTCCCCCAGCTGCCGCTGGGCGGCGCCCCCACATGGGCCTGGCCCGCGGCGCCCCCGGGGGGCGCGGCGGCCGTCTCGACCCAGGCGTTGGGCTCCCCGCCGCCGGCCCAGCGCTCGTGCAGGAACTCGGTGATCTCCGGGAACTGGTGCACGGGATAGGTCTCGCCTTCGGGGAACTCCTGCTCCCCAAGGGCCCGTTCGCCCTCGTTCACCAGGACCCTCAGGAGCCCGAGTTCGCGCTCCCACACCGAGAGCGCGGCGAAGTTCCCGCCGAGCGCTTCGCACGCGCCGAGCGCGGCGGCGGCCCAGGACTCACGCGGCGTGTGCGCCGCGGCCATGGCCTGCGCCAGCGAAACCACGGCCCGCAGCCGGGCATCCTCTCCACCCATTCCTCCAGCTTAGGGAGGTTTTGCGCGTTTTGACCCGGCGGGGGCGCGGGACAGGCCGCCCGGGGCGCGGTCACTGCCCGGGCCACACCGGCTCGCGCTTCTCGTTGAACGCGGCCACACCCTCCGCGCGGTCTCCCGAGAACGCCACCGAGCGCCAGGCCGCGTCCTCGACCTCCAGGCCGGCCCGCAGGTCGAGCCCGTGGCCGAGCCGCAGCGCCCGCTTCGCCGCGCGCAGCCCGACGGGCGAGTTGGCCGCCATGCGCCCACCGAGCGCCATCGCCTCGGCGCGCGCGTCCTCGGCCAGCACGTCCACGAGCCCCAACTCCCGTGCCTCCACGGCCTCGACGCGACGCGCGGTGAAGACCAGCTCGGCGGCGCGGGCGGCGCCCACCCGGCGCGGCAGGAGCTGCGTACCGCCACCGCCGGGGATCACGCCGACCGACACCTCGGGCAGGCCCACCACGGTGCTCGCGTCGCCCACGATCACGTCGCAGGCGAGCGCGAGCTCGAAGCCGCCGCCGAGCGCGAACCCGTGCACGGCGGCGACGGTGGGCATGGGCAGGTCGAGCACGCCGGTGTACGCGGCGCGCGCGGTGGGCCGCTGGCGTACGAGTTCGGCGTCGCTCAGGGAGTTGCGCTCCTTGAGGTCCGCGCCGACGCAGAACGCCCGCTCGTTGGACGAGGTCACCACGGTGACCCGGGCGTCGGCGTCGGCGGCCAGCGCGTCGCAGGCGGCGGCGATGGAGCGGGCCATGTCCGTCGACACCGCGTTCATGGCCTTCGGCCGGTCGAGCACCAGCTCGGCGACGTACCCCTCGCGCCGCACGACGACGAACTCCCCGAACCGCTGCTCGGCCATGGCAACCCCTCCGTTAACGAACGTTACGTCGGGGGTGATCCTAGGCCGTGAACCACGCCCTCAGACCCTCGGCCTCTAGGACAGGTTCTTGGCCTCGCGGCGGTGCAGGAGCCAGGGCTCCACCACGCCGAGGCCGCGCACCGGGCGCTGCCACATGGGCTGGAGCGCGAAGCGGTACTTCGTCGCGGGCACGGGCTCCGCGCCCTCCTTCTCGGCGGCCAGCGCGTCTTGCGCGGCCTGCGCCTCGGAGACGGGGGCGTCGCCGGTGCGGGCCAGCTCCTCCGCGAACGCGCCGTCCACCAGGACGGCGTCCTTGGGGGCTATCGAGGTGAGGCGGCTCGCGAGGTTCACGGTGGTGCCGAACACGTCGCCCATGCGCGTGGTGACGGTGCCGAAGGCGATGCCCACGCGCAGGGCCGGCATGGTCTCGTCGCCGGCCATCGTCTCGATGAGCCGCAGCGAGATCTCGGCGGCCGTGCCCGCGTCGTCGGCGGCGAACAGGACCTCGTCGCCCAGGGTCTTGATGAGCCGCCCGCCGTGCGCCGCGACCAGGTCGGCGGCGGTGGTCTCGAAGGCCTCCACCAGCTCGCCCAGCTCCTCCTCCTCAAGGCGCCGGGTGAGCCGGGTGAACCCGACGAGGTCGGCGAAACCGACCGCGAGGCGGCGGTCCACCATCTCCTCGTCGTCGGCGGCCTGCACCACGCGCCCGGTCGCGGCGGCGAGCTGGCGCCGCCACACATAGACCAGGAACTCCTCCAGCTCGGGCAGCAGCAGCTCGACCAGGGGGTAGGTGACCTCGGTGCGGGTCATGCCGGGCTCGGGCGGCTCGGTCAGGCCCTCCAGAAAAGAATCGATCTGCCATTCGGCCAGCCGGGCGGTGGTCTGCCCGGTGGAGCGGGCGACCTGCACCGCCATCGGCTCGCTGAGCAGCCCCGCCTCCACCAGACCGGCGAGCCGGCGCAGGGCGAGCACGTCGGCCTCGGTGAGCGCCTTGGCCTGCCCGATGTCCGCGAACCCCATCGCCCGCCAGAACCGGGACGCGAGCTCCATCGAGACGCCCGCCGTACGGGCCGCCTGGAAGGGCGTGTAGCGGCGGTCGGCGCCGAGGATCAGCTGTTCCAGGCGGATGGCGAGCGGGTCGTCGGTGGGCTCGGCGGTGTGGTCGACGGCGTGGTGCGGCGTCGGATACGCGGAGACGGGCGCCTGGCCGTGGGCGCCGGAGCCGCCCGCACCGGCGCCGGGGCCGCCGCCGGTGCCGTCACCGGACTCCGCACCGGACCGTGTCTCGTCGACGGTCACCGGCCGCCTCCTGCCCGTTGCCTGCGCACTGCCCTGCCGATCTGTCGCTGGATCGGGCTCCACGATACGGCAGGTGTGCCGTAGCTCACGTCGCGGGAGCGTGTCCCGGCGCTGCCTACGGCGCGGCCGGCCGCAGGTGGACGATGTCGCCGGCCGCCACGGGCCGCTGGACGCCCTCCGCCGTGGCCAGCACCAGACGCCCGTCCCCGTCCACCGCGACCGCCTCGCCCGTCAGCGCCCGCCCTCCGGGCAGCTCCGCGCGCACGGAGCGCCCCAGGGTCGCGCAGCCCGCCGCGTACGCCTCCTGGAGCCCGGAGTCCGCCGGGTCGCCCGCCGCCGCGCGCCAGGTTCCGTACCACTGCTCCAGGGAGCGCAGCACCGCCCGCAGCAGGGTGTCGCGGTCGGTGGAGACGGCGCCGGCCAGCGCGAGGGAGCCCGCACCCGGCACGGGCAGCTCATCGGCGCGCAGCGTCACATTGAGGCCGATGCCGACGACGACCCCGTCCGCGCCGGCCCGCTCGGCGAGGATGCCGCCGGCCTTGCGCTCCTGGCCCTCCACCGTGACCAGGAGGTCATTGGGCCACTTCAGGGCGGTGTCGACGCCCGCGGCCCGGGCGAGCCCGGTCGCCACGGCGACGCCGGTGAGCAGCGGCAGCCAGCCCCACCGTTCCATGGGCACCGTCTCGCCCGGCTTGAGCAGGACGGAGAAGAACAGGCCCGAGCGGGCGGGCGCCGACCAGCGCCGGTCCAGGCGCCCGCGTCCCGCGGTCTGCTCCTCGGCGATCAGGACGGCCCCCTCGCCGAGCGCGTCCGCCTTCGCGGCGAGGTCGGAGTTGGTGGAGCCGGTGGCGGTGACCACGTCCAGGGCGGTCCACAGGGCGTCCGGCCGCAGCAGGGCGCGGCGCAGCGCGGTGGCGTTCAGGGGCGGCCGGTCGAGGTCGGACCAGCGGCTGTCGGGGGCGTCCTGGGGTGTCATGCAGCCAGGTTAGGCCGCGATGGCAAGGGTCTTCGGGTGTGGCCAACGCCGCACTGCCGAACCGTATCCGCACCACTACCCTACGAGTCAGTAGCCAGCCTACGAGTCCGTAGCCACCCCGTGACCAGGCAGGGAGCCGCATCCCGATGTCCGAGCCGGAAAACGCCCAGAGCGACGCCACCGTCGACCTCCACACCACCGCGGGAAAGCTCGCGGATCTTCAGCGCCGGATCGACGAGGCGACCCACGCCGGCTCCGCGCGGGCGATCGAGAAGCAGCACGCCAAGGGCAAGCTGACGGCTCGTGAGCGGGTCGAACTCCTCCTGGACGAGGGCTCGTTCGTCGAACTGGACGAGTTCGCCCGGCACCGCTCGACCAACTTCGGGATCGAGAAGAACCGCCCGTACGGAGACGGTGTGGTCACGGGTTACGGGACCGTCGACGGCCGCCCGGTGTGCGTCTACTCGCAGGACTTCACGATCTTCGGCGGCTCGCTCGGCGAGGTGTACGGCGAGAAGATCGTCAAGGTCATGGACTTCGCCCTGAAGACCGGCTGTCCGGTCATCGGCATCAACGACGGCGGTGGCGCCCGCATCCAGGAGGGCGTGGTCGCGCTCGGCCTGTTCGCCGAGATCTTCCGCCGCAATGTCCACGCGTCGGGCGTCGTCCCGCAGATCTCCCTGATCGTGGGCCCCTGCGCGGGCGGCGCGGTGTACTCGCCCGCGATCACCGACTTCACGGTGATGGTCGACCAGACCTCGCACATGTTCATCACCGGGCCCGACGTCATCAAGACCGTCACCGGTGAGGACGTGGGTTTCGAGGAGCTGGGCGGCGCCCGCACCCACAACACCACGTCGGGCGTGGCGCACCACATGGCGGGCGACGAGAAGGACGCGATCGAATACGTCAAGTCCCTGTTGTCGTACCTGCCGTCGAACAACCTGAGCGAGCCGCCGGCCTTCCCCGAGGAGGCCGACCTGGAGACCTCGGACGAGGACCGCGAGCTCGACACCCTCATCCCGGACTCCGCGAACCAGCCGTACGACATGCACACGGCGATCGAGCACGTCCTGGACGACGGTGAATTCCTGGAGACCCAGACCCTGTTCGCGCCGAACATCATCACGGGCTTCGGCCGCGTGGAGGGTTACCCGGTCGGCATCGTGGCCAACCAGCCGATGCAGTTCGCCGGTTGCCTCGACATCGACGCGTCGGAGAAGGCGGCGCGGTTCGTGCGGACCTGCGACGCGTTCAACGTCCCGGTGCTGACCTTCGTGGACGTGCCGGGCTTCCTTCCCGGTGTCGACCAGGAGTACGGCGGCATCATCCGGCGCGGCGCCAAGCTGATCTACGCGTACGCCGAGGCGACGGTTCCGCTGATCACCGTCATCACGCGCAAGGCGTTCGGCGGGGCGTACGACGTCATGGGCTCCAAGCACCTGGGCGCGGACCTCAACCTGGCGTGGCCGACGGCGCAGATCGCGGTGATGGGCGCGCAGGGCGCCGTCAACATCCTGCACCGGCGCACGATCGCGGCGGCGGCCGCCGAGGAGCAGGAGGGGGTGCGGGCCGGACTGATCTCCGACTACGAGGACACGCTCCTCAACCCCTATATCGCGGCGGAGCGGGGGTACGTGGACGCGGTGATCATGCCGTCGGAGACGCGGGCGCACGTGGTGAAGGGGTTGCGGCAGCTGCGTACGAAGCGGGAGTCGTTGCCGCCGAAGAAGCACGGCAACATCCCTCTCTAGCCCTCTAGCCCTCTAGTCCACGAGTCCTCTAGTCCACGAGTCGGTCGTCGATCCAGGAGCCGCTGTGATCAAGGTAGTTCGGGGCAACCCGACCCCGGAGGAGCTGGCCGCCGCGCTGGCGGTGGTTCAGGCGCGCGCCGCGGCGACGGCGTCGGCCGGTACCGGCGCGCCCCGCCCGCGTGCGGGCTGGTCCGATCCCGCGCGCATCGCCCGCGGGGCTCTGCCAAGGCCGGGCACCCGAACGTGGGCCCGCACGTACTGGCCCGGCTAGGGGTGCCCCCTTGCGACCCCGGCCGCGTCGAATGCGGGCGGGGTTGCCCACGGGCGCCTTCCCGGCCGGCTTTCAGGTGCGGGCCGTGGCCGCTTCTCGCGCAGTTCCCCGCGCCCCTGACTACTCGGCCCTGGCCCGGACCGGCAACTTCAGCCTGGCCCCGTGCCGTTGAGCATCTGGTGCGGGCCTGCATGGGCATCCTCAGCCCGTCATGGGGGTCCCCCCTGGCCCTTAAGGCCTTGGGGGAGATTGAGGACGAGCGCCCTTCAGGCGCGAACGGGGTCTGGGGCGGAGCCCCAGGGAGCTTGGCTGCGGGCCGTGGTCGCTTCTCGCGCAGTTCCCCGCGCCCCTGGCAGGGTCGGTGCTGGCCCGCATGGGCAACCTCAGCCCGTGCCGCTGGGCATCTGGTGCGGGCCTGTATGGGCATCCTCAGCCCGTCCGGCGTTTGAGGACGAGGGGCCCAGCCAGGCGTACCTAGCCCGGCCGGGGTTGGGTGAGTATGCGTACTCAGGCGCCGCGCCGACGCCCGCCGCACTATCGAACCCATGCTGTGGTCAGACCCCAAGGACGAGCCCCCCAAGGAACTGCGCGACGCCCAGGCCATGATGCGCCGGGCGGGGCTCTTCCTCGCCCTCGCCATGATCGTGGCGATGCTCGCGGTCGGCCTGCGCTGACGACCCCGCGCCAGCGGTCCGGGCCGGGCCCGGGCAGGGAGGGGGCCAGGGGCGGGCGCCTACGATGGCACGCATGACTGCTCAGCGCCGGCTCGTCCTCGCCTCCCAATCCCCCGCCCGGCTCGGCCTGCTCCGCCAGGCCGGCTTCGCGCCCGAGGTGATCGTCAGCGGCGTCGACGAGGACGCCCTGACCGCCCCGAGCCCCGCCGAGCTCGCCCTCGTACTCGCCGAGGCGAAGGCCGACGCCGTGGCCGGCCGCCCCGAGGCCGCCGGCGCCCTGGTCATCGGCTGCGACTCGGTGCTCGAACTGGACGGCCGCGCCCTCGGCAAGCCCGCCGACGCCGAGGACGCCACGGCCCGCTGGAAGTCGATGCGCGGCCGCGCGGGCATCCTCCAGACCGGCCACTGCGTGATCGACACCGCGACGGGCGAGCGCACCGCCCGCACCGCATCGACGGTCGTACGGTTCGGCGAGCCCACCGACGCGGAGATCGCGGCGTACGTGGCGAGCGGTGAACCCCTGTACGTGGCAGGCGCGTTCACGCTCGACGGCCGCTCGGCGCCGTTCGTCGACTCCATCGAGGGCGACCACGGGAACGTCATCGGGCTCTCGCTGCCCCTGCTGCGGAAGCTCCTGGCCGAACTCGGGCTCTCAGTCACCGACCTCTGGGCGTGACCCCGGCTCAGGCGGCCGCCGGGGCCCCGTGGCCGGGCGCGCCGGGCTCGTCCGGGGCCTCGTCCTGCGGACCGGGCGCGGGCCGCTCCGTCACGTACGCGAGGAGTACGAAGACGAGCAGCGCGAGCACGACCATGAGGACCGCGAACGCCGCCCACCCGACCAGGCCCACCAGGAACGCCCCGAGCACCGCGTGCACCACCGCGCAGCCGATCAGGGTGATGCGCGCGACCCGGCCGGGCGCGCGGTCGCGGACGGCGACGACCAGCAGAAGGACCGCGCACACCACGAGGAACACCCCGAGCACGGCGCCCGCGCCCCACGCCCCGGTGGCGATCGCGTGGGGATCGAGGCCGGCGAGGGACATGTGCTGGTTGGCCGCCACCCTGCCCAGCACGTAGTTCACGAGCACGACGGCGGCGGCCTCGGCGACGAGGACGAGCGCGGCCACGATGGCGATCAGTCGTCGCAGCATGGCACGACCCCCTGTTACCCGTAGTACGGCTGTGGCGCGCACGCTACTAACGAGTAACGGTTCGTACAAGGGTCCTGGATGGATCAAGGGACGACGCCGGTACCGGAATCCGGCCGGACGCGGGGGAAAGCGCCTCACGACGCGGCGTTCCGGCCGGAAAGAATCTTGGTGGGCGTACGCGGTCGTTCGTAGGGACTCGACAAAGAAACGCACGGACCTGCTGGGGCCCGAGACAGAGACCTTGACCACACCTCACCGCTACTGTGCGGTACGGGAGCCCGGCGTACCGTGGTGCGACAAGGGATTTCGCGACTTGAGCGCGCCTCGGATCACACTCCGTGTGGGCAAGCTCACCATTGGGGACGGGTCGTATGCCAGTGTGCGGCTTCCCTAAACTCAGCTTGTTTCAAGGAGGGAGCCATCGTGCGCAAGGTGCTCATCGCCAACCGAGGCGAAATCGCTGTCCGTGTTGCCCGGGCCTGCCGGGATGCCGGGATCGCGAGCGTTGCCGTTTA
>NZ_JBIAGO010000017.1:161506-177630 GCF_042869775.1 Streptomyces sp. NPDC006711 | reverse complement strand
CGCGCCCAGCCACCCACGGCCCGCAGCCGGGGCCCCTGGGGCTCCGCCCCAGACCCCCTTCGCGCCTGAACGGCGCTCGTCCTCAATCGCCGGACGGGCTAGGTATGTGCATACGGGCCGGGGCCGAGTAGTCAGGGCGCGGGGAACTGCGCGGCCAGGCACCCAGAACCCGCACCCGAAGGCGGGCCCCTTCGGGCCCCGGGGGCGCACCGCTCCGGCCGGCGCCGGATGGCGCGGTGGCATGCTGGGGGCATGGACCGGACTTCGGGGGCGCCCCGCGCGCTGCGGGCGGACGCACGGCGCAACCGCGACC
Source organism: Streptomyces sp. NPDC006711 (assembly GCF_042869775.1). NCBI lineage: Bacteria > Bacillati > Actinomycetota > Actinomycetes > Kitasatosporales > Streptomycetaceae > Streptomyces > Streptomyces sp. NPDC006711. Next base: position 177,317 of record NZ_JBIAGO010000017.1, on the reverse strand, counting down.
GCCTGCTCGCCGCAGCCCGCACCGCCTTCGCGGAACACGGCACGGACACCTCGCTGGAGGACGTGGCCCGCAGGGCAGGCGTCGGCATCGGCACCCTGTACCGCCACTTCCCCACCCGGCACGCCCTGCTCAGCGCGGTGTTCCAGAGCGAGGTGGACGTCCTGCTCGACCGGTCGAGGGAGCTGCTGGACGCCGAGCACCCCTGCACCGCCCTCGTCGAGTGGCTGCGCGCCATCATCACGCACGCGGGCGCGTACCGGGGCCTGGCCCGCGCCCTCATGTCGGCGTCGGGCGACGCCAGTTCGGCCCTGGCAAGGTGCAGCGAACCGATGCGGGAGGCGGGCGACGCCCTGCTCGTACGAGCCCGCGCGGCCGGCTCCGTACGCGCCGACGTCACCATCACCGACCTGATGCAGCTCACGAACGCCATCGCGCTCGCGGCCGAACAGTCCCCGGAGGACCCGGAGTTGGCGGACCGGCTACTTGCTCTCACCTACCGGGGCCTGAAGAACTAGCGCCGCCTGAGGAACTAGCGCCGGCGCAGATCCGCCACCCGCGCGCGCTCGGCGGGGTTTCCGGGGCCCTGCGGCTCGCCCATCGCCGCCGCGCTGCGCAACTGCGGCCCCGTACCGGGCGCGTGGGTGCGGCGCTGGCCGGGCAGCGGCATGTCGCGGCGCGGCGGGCGGCCGGGGGCGGCCTCGCCCGGTGGCGCCCCAGCGGCGCCGGCCACGGCGATCTGCACCCCCTGGTCGGCGAGCGCCTGGAGCTCGGTGGCGGCCCGGTCGTCGTGGACCGGCGGCTCGTCGGTGACCAGGCGCGTGATGACGTCCGTCGGCACCGTCTGGAACATGGTGTCGGTGCCGAGCTTGGTGTGGTCGGCCAGGACCACGACCTCGGCCGCCGCCTGGACCAGGGCGCGGTCCACGCTCGCGGAGAGCATGTTGGAGGTGGACAGGCCGCGTTCGGCGGTCAGGCCGCTGCCCGACAGGAAGGCGCGCGAGACCCGCAGGCCCTGGAGGGACTGCTCGGCACCGCTGCCCACCAGGGCGTAGTTGGAGCCGCGCAGGGTGCCCCCGGTCATGACGACCTCGACCCGGTTGGCGTGCGCCAACGCCTGGGCCACGAGCAGGGAGTTGGTGACGACGGTCAGGCCGGGGATCCGCGCGAGCCGGCGGGCCAGCTCCTGCGTGGTCGTCCCCGCGCCGACCACGATGGCCTCGCCCTCTTCGACGAGACCGGCGGCGAGGTCGGCGATGGCCGTCTTCTCCGCGGTCGCTAGATGGGATTTCTGCGGGAAGCCGGATTCGCGGGTGAAACCGCCCGGCAGCACCGCACCGCCGTGGCGGCGGTCGAGGAGTCCTTCGGCCTCCAGCGCCCGCACGTCCCGCCGTACGGTCACTTCGGAGGTCTGGACGACGCGGGCGAGCTCACGGAGCGATACCGCCCCGTTGGCGCGCACCATTTCGAGGATCAATTGACGACGTTCTGCAGCGAACACGGAACTGACAGTAACCTGGGCGGCCGAACGTTCTCAGCAGTTTGCGCCGAATAACGGAAGGTGCACCCTAAGGGGGTCGGCTGGTGGTATACGTTCCGCGCGCCCCGCCGGGACGCTCGCCGCACTCGCCAACCCCCTGTCCCACCAGGCGAGTTACGCCTCTCCGGCCTTCTTGCGGGTGTGCAGCTGACGCGCCACCTCGGCGATCGATCCCGAAAGCGAGGGGTACACGGTGAACGCGTTCGCGATCTGTTCCACCGTCAAGTTGTTGTCGACCGCGATCGAGATGGGGTGGATCAGTTCGCTGGCGCGCGGCGCGACGACGCAGCCGCCGACGATGATGCCGGTGCCGGGGCGGCAGAAGATCTTCACGAAGCCGTCCCTGATGCCCTGCATCTTGGCGCGGGGGTTGCGCAGCAGCGGCAGCTTGACGACCCGGGCGTCGATCTTGCCCGCGTCCACGTCGGCCTGGGTGTAGCCGACGGTGGCGATCTCGGGGTCGGTGAAGACGTTGGAGGAGACCGTCTTCAGGTTGAGCGGGGCCACCGCGTCGCCCAGGAAGTGGTACATCGCGATGCGGCCCTGCATGGCGGCGACCGAGGCCAGCGCGAAGATGCCGGTCACGTCGCCGGCCGCGTACACGCCGGGCGCGGAGGTGCGCGAGACCTTGTCGGTCCAGATGTGGCCGGACTCCTTGAGGCGTACGCCCGACTCCTCCAGGGCCATGTTCGCCGTGTTGGGGACCGCGCCGACCGCCATGAGGCAGTGGGTGCCGCTGATGACGCGGCCGTCGGAGAGGGTGACCTCCACGCGGTCGCCGACGCGCTTGGCGGACTCGGCGCGGGAGCGGGCCATGACGTTCATGCCCCGGCGGCGGAAGACGTCCTCCAGGACGGCGGCCGCGTCCGGGTCCTCGCCGGGCAGCACGCGATCGCGCGAGGAGACCAGGGTGACCTTGGAGCCGAGCGCCTGGTAGGCGCCGGCGAACTCGGCGCCGGTGACACCCGAGCCGACCACGATCAGCTCTTCCGGCAGCTCGTCCAGGTCGTACACCTGCGTCCAGTTGAGGATCCGCTCGCCGTCGGGCTGCGCGTCGGGCAGCTCGCGCGGGCTGCCGCCGGTGGCGATCAGCACGGCCTCGCAGGTCAGCATCTCTTCAGTGCCGTCGGCGGCGGTGACGATCACGTCCCGGGTGCCGTCGATGCCCTGGGGTCCGGCGAGCCGGCCCCGGCCGCGCATGACCCGGGCGCCCGCGCGGGTCACCGAGGCGGTGATGTCGTGGGACTGGGCGAGCGCGAGGCGCTTGACACGCCGGTTGACCTTGCCGAGGTCCACGCCGACCACGCGCGCGGCCTGCTCATCGGGCGGGGTGTCGTCGGCGACGAGGATGCCCAACTCCTCGTACGAAGAGTCGAAGGTGGTCATCACCTCGGCCGTCGCGATCAGGGTCTTCGACGGTACGCAGTCGGTGAGCACCGACGCCCCGCCCAGACCGTCGCAGTCCACGACGGTCACCTCCGCACCGAGCTGGGCGCCCACCAGGGCCGCCTCGTATCCGCCCGGTCCGCCACCGATGATCACGATCCGCGTCACGAAAAAGTCCGCCTCGTAGTGTCGATCCCGGCCTGCCTGCCCGCCCGGCCGGGGGTCCGGGGCGGGGCCCCGGGGGAACGCAGTACGTACCTCATTGTCCCGCACGCTTCAAGTGTCTTCGCCCCGGGGGCGCCATTCGGCCGTCGTGACGCGCTGTCGCGAGCCCTTCGCCCGGGCGGGCCGCGCGAAGTGCCCCCGCGGGCCACTGTCGTACCCTCGACACCATGTCGCTCTACGCCGCGTACGCCGGCAACCTGGATCCGCGGCTGATGACCCGCCGCGCCCCGCACTCACCGCTGCGCGGCACCGGCTGGCTCAACGGCTGGCGCCTGACGTTCGGCGGGGAGCAGATGGGCTGGGAGGGCGCCCTCGCGACGATCGTCGAGGCCCCGCGCTCGCAGGTCTTCGTCGCCCTGTACGACATCGCGCCGCTCGACGAGGAGTCGATGGACCGGTGGGAGGGCGTCGGACTCGACATCTACCGCCGGATGCGGGTGCGGGTGCACACCCTGGACGGCGAGGACGCGGCCTGGCTGTACGTCCTGAACGGGTACGAGGGCGGTCTGCCCTCGGCGCGCTACCTCGGCGAGCTGGCCGACGCGGCCGAGTCGGCGGGCGCGCCCCACGACTACGTGATGGAGCTGCGCAAGCGCCCCTGCTGAGGCCCAGGTCAGGTCGGGGCCAGGGCCCCCGCCAACCCCCGCGCGGGGTGCCGCACGCTCGGGCCGGGGCACACCACCAGCCCCTTGGGGGCGCGGGGAACCGCGCGACCAGCTACGCGCGGCCCGCAGACGAAAAAGTCGCCCCCTCCTCGGGCACCAGGCGCTCAAGATGACTTCACCTGCGGCCCGGTGGGGGCCGTTCGCGCAGTTCCCCGCGCCCCTGACAGGGCTGGGGGTGAGCGCGGTGCCCCTCGCTGAGGGCGGGCCTTCGTGTGAAGCCACAAACGAATCGGACAGGTCCGTTATCCTGCACATCTACGCGCGTAGGACTTCAGCGGTTACGCTCTTGCGCGTACTTCTTCTTTACCGGGGGAAAACCCCCCCGGGACCCGGCCGGACAGTCACCGGGCGGGACGACGTTCCTTCGCGAGGCGAGAGACCCAGTGAACGCATCTGCCACCCCGGACCAGCTCCAGGACGACCCTTACGCGGCCGCCGACGCCGCCGCCGCGCGCCTGCGTGAGCTCACCGGCGCCGAGACCCACGACGTCGCCCTGGTGATGGGCTCCGGCTGGGCCCCCGCCGTCGACGCCCTCGGCTCGCCCGAGGCCGAGTTCCCCGTGACCGAGCTGCCCGGCTTCCCGGCCCCGGCCGTCGAGGGCCACGGCGGCAAGATCCGCTCGTACAAGATCGGGGCCAAGCGCGTCCTGGTCTTCCTCGGCCGCACCCACTTCTACGAGGGGCGCGGCGTCGCCTCCGTCTCGCACGGCGTGCGCACCGCCGTCGCCGCCGGCTGCCGGACCGTCGTGCTGACCAACGGCTGCGGCGGTCTGCGCGACGGCATGCGCCCGGGCCAGCCGGTCCTCATCAGCGACCACATCAACCTGACGGCCACCTCGCCGATCGTGGGCGCCAACTTCGTGGACCTCACCGACCTGTACTCGCCGCGCCTGCGCGCGCTGTGCAAGGAGGTCGACGAGACGCTGGAAGAGGGCGTCTACGTCCAGTTCCCCGGCCCGCACTACGAGACCCCGGCCGAGATCAACATGGTCCGCGTGCTCGGCGGCGACCTCGTCGGCATGTCCACCGTGCTCGAAGCCATCGCCGCGCGCGAGGCCGGCGCGGAGGTCCTGGGGATCTCGCTCGTGACCAACCTCGCCGCCGGTCTGACCGGTGAGCCGCTCAACCACGAAGAGGTGCTTCAGGCCGGCCGTGACTCGGCGGCGCGCATGGGTGAACTGCTCACCCGGGTACTCGACCGCATCTGATCGCTTCGTACGCCCTCCCCGAAAGCCCCTCCCCGAAAGGCTGACAACGTGACGCAGGACCTGATCGCGCGGGCCCAGGCCTGGCTGGCCGAGGACCCGGACAGCGAGACGCGCGAGGAGCTGGCCAAGCTCATCGAGAGCGCGTCCGACGCCGGGCACGCCGCGGACCTCGCCGCGCGGTTCAGCGGCACGCTCCAGTTCGGCACCGCCGGGCTCCGCGGTGAGCTGGGCGCCGGGCCGATGCGGATGAACCGTTCGGTCGTCATCCGCGCCGCCGCCGGGCTCGCCGCGTACCTCAAGGCCAAGGGGCAGGGCGACGGGGTCGTCGTCATCGGCTACGACGCCCGCTACAAGTCCGCGGACTTCGCGCGGGACACCGCGGCGGTCATGGTCGGCGCGGGGCTGCGGGCCATGCTCCTGCCCCGGCCGCTGCCCACGCCCGTACTGGCCTACGCCATAAGGCACTTGGGCGCCGTCGCCGGCGTCGAGGTGACCGCGAGCCACAACCCGCCGCGCGACAACGGCTACAAGGTCTACCTCGGCGACGGCTCCCAGATCGTGCCGCCGGCCGACGCGGAGATCGCCGCCGAGATCGCCGCCGTCGCCTCGCTGCACGACGTGCCGCGCCCCGAGAGCGGCTGGGAGGTGCTGGGCGAAGAGGTCCTTGAGGCCTATCTGGCGCGTACGGACGCCGTCCTGACCCCGGGCTCCCCGCGCACCGCCAACGTCGTCTACACGGCGATGCACGGCGTCGGCAAGGACGTCCTGCTCGCCGCGTTCGCGCGCGCCGGCTTCCCCGAGCCGGTGCTCGTCGCCGAACAGGCCGAGCCCGACCCGGCGTTCCCGACGGTGGCCTTCCCCAACCCGGAGGAGCCGGGCGCGATGGACCTGGCGTTCGCCACGGCCCGCCGGGTCGATCCCGACCTCGTGATCGCCAACGACCCCGACGCGGACCGCTGCGCCGCCGCCGTCAAGGACCGCGACGGCCAGTGGCGGATGCTGCGCGGCGACGAGGTGGGCGCGCTGCTCGCCGCCCACCTGGTCGCCAAGGGCGTGAGCGGCGTGTTCGCCGAGTCGATCGTGTCGTCCTCGCTGCTCGGCCGCATCGCCGAAGCGGCCGGGCTGGGGTACGAGGAGACGCTGACCGGGTTCAAGTGGATCGCCCGCGTGGAGGACCTGCGGTACGGCTACGAGGAGGCGCTTGGTTACTGCGTCGACCCCGAGGGCGTGCGCGACAAGGACGGCATCACGGCCGCCCTGGTCTTCGCCGAGCTGGCCTCCGCCTTGAAGGAGCAGGGCCGCACGGTCCTGGACCTGCTCGACGAACTGGCCCTGGCGCACGGCCTGCACGCCACCGACCAGCTGTCGGTGCGCGTGGAGGACCTGACGGTGATCTCCGACGCGATGGCGCGCCTGCGCGAGCAGCCGCCGGTCTCGCTCGCCGGCCTCGCGGTGACGAAGGCCGAGGACCTGACGGAGGGCACCGAGCACCTGCCGCCCACCGACGGCCTGCGCTACTACCTGGAGGGCGCCCGGGTGATCGTGCGCCCGAGCGGCACCGAGCCCAAGCTCAAGTGCTACCTGGAGGTCGTCGTGCCGGTCGCGTCGGCCGACGAGCTGGACGCGGCGCGCGCCAGGGGCGCCGAGCTCCTGACCGGCATCAAGAAGGACCTCGCGGCGGCCGCCGGCATCTGACGGCGCGGGCGAGGAGTACGACCGGGGCGGTGGTCAAGGGACCACCGCCCCGGTCCTGCTTTCGGGTGATTTCGTACGGCGGTTGACGCAGCGGTGCCGGATTCGGCGGGGGCGCGCGCGAAAGGGTGGCATCCACGCCCCTCGCGCCCTCGCGCCGTGTCCGAGCCAAGGAGCTGTCGCAGTGCCCCCGACCGCGCCGTCCCCCGCGACGACCACGGGCCGTCGCGGGCCCGTGCCCGCCGCCCGCAGACGACCGGGACCGCGCGGCGCACCCGGCCGGCCCCCGGCCAGCGCCCTGGCCCGCGCCGCCCTCACCCACGCGGGCCCCGCGCTCGCCGGCTACCTCGCGGTCCGCCTCCTGGGAATGCTGGTCCTCGCCAAGTGGGCGCACGCGCGCCACCACGGCCTGTGGCCGGTGCTCGCCACGTCCTGGGACTCCAACTGGTACCTCGGCATCGCGGCCCACGGCTATGTGCTGCCCGCCGATCCCAAGGAGACCAGCAACCTCGCCTTCTTCCCGCTGTACCCGGCCCTGGAGAAGGCGGTCGCGGCCGTCACGCCCGGCTCACGTGCCGGCGTGGGGCTGCTGCTGGCCGTGGGTTTCTCGCTGGTGGCCGCGTGCGGGGTGTTCGCGGTCGGCAGCCGCCTGCACGGCCGGCGCGCCGGCACCTGGCTCACGGTGCTGTGGGCCGCGCTGCCGGTCGGGGTCGTGCAGTGGATGGGCTACACCGAGTCCCTGTTCACCGCCCTGACGGCGTGGGCGCTGCACTGTGTGCTGGCGCGGCGCTGGGTCCTGGCGGGCGTCCTCTCGGCGCTCGCGGGCCTGACCCGGCCCACCGGGGTCGCGCTCGCGGCCGCCGTCTCGCTGGCCGCGCTCGCCGCCCTCGTACGCGGCAGGCGTCTGGAGTGGCGCACCGCTCTGGGGGGCCTGCTCGCGCCGGCCGGCTGGTGCGGCTACGTGGCCTGGGTGGGGCTGCGCGTCGGACGCTGGGACGGCTACTTCGCGGTGCAGAAACGATGGGACAACCAGTGGGACGGCGGCATCGGCACCCTGCGCGACATCCGTGAGCTGCTGGTGTACGCCCAGCACCCGCCGCTGTTCCTGGTCCTGGTGACCCTGGTCCTGATCGGGTCCTGCGCGCTCTACCCGCTCTGTCTCGCCGACCGCCAGCCGCTGGTGCTGCTCGTGTTCACCGGGGCGCTGCTCCTGGTCGTGCTCGGCAGCGGCGGGGTCTACTTCCCCCGGGCCCGCTTCCTGGTCCCGGCCTTCCCGCTGCTGCTCCCGGTCGCGCTCGCGCTCGCGAGGGCCCGGCGGGCGCCGGCCCTTGTGGTGCTTGCCGCGGCCGCCCTGTCCTCGGCGTGGGCCGGCGCGTACATGCTGCTCGTGTGGCCGGGCCCGCCGTGAGCGGCCCGGCCCGCGCCCGGCCCCGCGGGCTCAGCCGATGGCGAGCAGTATGGCGAACACGAGCGCGCCGGCCACGGCGGGCGCGATGACCTCGTACGCCCAGCGGACGCTCACCGTGCCCTGCGCGCCTTCGCGGGAGGCGCCCTGCTCGGCGAGGTCGCGCAGGTCCCGGATGGACTGGTCGGCGGCCGCCAGGCGCGCCTTGTCGTCGGTGACGTCGGCGCTCACCGAGGCACCACGCCGGTCGCCGAGCGCGGCCGCCCTGGCCTGCTGGCGGGCGGCCCGCTTGCGCCCGCGCAGCGACACGGGGATCGCCCACATCTGGTACTTGCGCCCCGAGTGCGCGTAGACCTCGCTCGAATACCCGGCCCGTACGTCCGCCACCGCCGACCAGGGCAGCGTGATCGTACGGAAGGGGTTGCGCACCAGGAGCCGGTCGGCGCTCGCGAACACCGCCGGGCGCAGACTGAAGGCGACGATCAAAGGCACCACGCACAGCAGGACGGCGAGCGCCAGCCAGGGGGCGTTGCCGTGGCCCTGGAACACGGCGTCGATGCCGAGCCAGAGGCAGAGCGCGAGCAGCAGCGCGCCACCGGCGATACCGGCGGATGAGCGGTAGGTACGGTCGGCGTAGGCCGGCTCGGCGGGCGGCGTGGGGCTCGTCATGGCCCGATTCTGCCTCACACCTTCGGGGGCGGTCCCGCTAGCCCACCAGATCCGCGTACACGATGATGTTGTCGGGCCGGTGGCCGCCGGTCAGCTCGCCGCCGCAGGTGACGATCCGCAGTTCGGGGCGGTCGGTGTTGCCGTAGACCTTCTGCGTCGGAAAGGTCTTCTTGTCGACCTGTTCGAGCGCGCGGACCTTGAACTGCGCGGTCCTGCCGTCGGCGCGCTCCACCGAGACGGTGTCGCCCGCCTTGATTTTGGCGACGTTCTTCAGGACCGCGGGCCCCTGGACCGTGTCGAAGTGCCCGATGAGCACGGCGGGCCCGGTCTGGCCCGGGGTCACGCCCTTGTCGTACCAGCCGATCTTGTCGGCGTCGGCGACGGAGGGCACCTCCACGGTGCCGTCGGCGGCGAGTCCGAGGTCGAGAACCGGACGCGCGTCGACGCCGGCCGCCGGGATCCGTACGCGTACCGGCTTGGAGGCGGGCAGGGCGGTCGCGGGGGCGGCGGAGGCGGCACTGGGCGCGGCGCTGGAGGACACGATGTTCGGGGGCGGCGTGGCGGGCTTCGCGGCGCTCGCGCCACAGCCGGTGACCGAGGCGCCGAGCGTGAGCAGGAACAGAGCGGCGGCGGCCGAACGGGCCACGCGGGTGCGGGACATGGGGCGCTCCGGGCAATCCGTGGGAAGACGGTGGGAGGTGGGCCCGCCGGAGGGCGGGCCCACCTCACGCGGACGGGGTCAGCGGCGGGCGGCGGCCCGGCGGCGCAGCCCCACGAAAGCGGCTGCGCCGGCGACCAGGGCCGCACCGGCCGCGATCAGCGGGCCGCGCCGCCCGTCCTGCTGGGGAACCTCGGCGCCGGCCGCGACCGCGCCCTTGGGCACGACGGTGGTCTGAGCGACGGTCTGGGCGGTCACGTCAGCGGTGCCCTTGGCGGCGACCGCGGCGGTCGAGGTGGTCTTCGCCGTGGACTTGGCGGCGGTCTTCGTGGCGGACTCGCAGCCGTCGCCGGTGGGGACCGCGGGGACGGCCACGGACTGCCACAGAGCGGGAGCTCCGGACACCCGCATCTGGAAAGTCGCCTTTCCGTGGTCGGCCACCTGGATGCGGGCACCCTGGAACAGGCCCGTGGTGTTCTTCGCGCTCAGCGTCTCGAAGGGCGTCATGGAGGCGTCGGAGGCGTTGATCAGGTCGGCCTTCGGGCCGGAGTCGCCGTTGGTGAGCCGCACCTTGACGCCCTTGAACGGGGTGTCACTCAGGCGGGTCGACACGCAGCCCTGCTTGGACTGGATGACACCGTCGTCGAAACCGGTCGAGGTGTTCACCCAGGACCGGACCGTGCCGGATCCGCTCAGGCCGACCCACATCGAGTCGACCTGGTCGCCGACGGCGTCGCCCGCCGCGCCACCGGCCGTGATCGTCTTCTTGTGCCCGTTCCGGTCGAACTCCAGGGTGTACTGGCCGTCGGGCGTCTTGCGCAGCTCGCCGTAGGTGCCGTCCACCAGCTTCGAGCGGCCGATGAGCTGGCCGTCCTTGACGGGCTCGGGGAACAGGAGGGTGCGCGTGCCCTTGGCGTCGGTCACGTCCAGCCAGGGGATCTCGGCGGTCGGGGCCCCAGGTGCAGCGTCAGGCCGGCCACCTTGGCGTCTTCGTGGTCGCGGTCGAGCAGCGTCACGATCGTGCCCGTCACGCCGTCGGAAGGCTTCCAGTCGGCGCCCACGGCGCGGATCCACGCCTGGCCGCCCCCGTCGGAGGTGTGGTTGCGCAGAACGGCGATGTAACCGGGGGCGATCGAGATCGCGAGCCCGTCGTAGCGACCGGAGTCGGCCGGCTTGGCGCCGGCGGACGCGGGCGCCGCGAAAGCGGTGGGCGCGGTGGCGACCGGGATCAGGACGACACCGGCGGCGACGACGGTGGCGAGGGGGATACGGAGGGCGTTACGCATGACGACTCCCAGGAGACGAATGAGCTGAAGTGGGAAAGAGCCGCATGCCGCTGTGTTCTCGTTCGGGTGGGGCCGTTGGAGGCTGTCGCGGTCTGCTCACATGAATTTAGGGATCTTGTTCGTCGGAAGCGTCCGCTCTCTGTCACGACGGCGTGACAGAGAACGGACGCCACCATTCCGAGGCCCGCTCAGCCCCGGAGCCTCCACCCCCAGCCCCCGGGCCGCGGCCTCCCGACGCCCCCTCCCCACCCCCTCCACCTCAGGGGCTGTACAGGAAGCTACGCGCGTAGATATGCTCATCTGGTGACCATGCCCACCAATGCACCTTCTGCTGCCCTCGCCGACGCGACCGCGTCCGACGGCGCGCTGCGTCGCTTCCTCCACGGGCTCCCCGGCATCGACCCGGTGGGCCTGGAAGCGCGTGCCGCGTCCCTCGGCACCCGCTCGATCAAGACCTCGGCCAAGGCCTACGCCATCGACCTGGCCATTTCGATGATCGACCTGACGACGCTGGAAGGCGCGGACACCCCGGGCAAGGTCCGGGCGCTCGCCGCCAAGGCCGTCAACCCCGACCCGACCGACCGCACCACCCCGCACACCGCCGCCGTCTGTGTGTACCCGGACATGGTGGCGACCGCCAAGGAGGTGCTGAAGGGCTCGGACGTCAAGGTCGCGTCCGTCGCCACCGCGTTCCCGGCGGGCCGCGCCGCTCTGGCGGTCAAGCTCGCCGACGTACGGGACGCGATCGCGGCCGGTGCCGACGAGATCGACATGGTGATCGACCGGGGCGCGTTCCTGGCCGGTCACTACCTCAAGGTCTACGAGGAGATCGCGGCCGTCCGCGCCGAGTGCGGCGACCAGGCCCGCCTCAAGGTCATCTTCGAGACCGGCGAACTGTCGACGTACGACAACATCCGCCGCGCCAGCTGGCTCGGCATGATGGCCGGCGCCGACTTCATCAAGACGTCGACGGGCAAGGTCGCGGTCAACGCCACCCCCGCCAACACCCTGGTCCTGCTCGAAGCCGTACGCGACTTCCGCGCCCAGACCGGCACCCAGGTCGGCGTGAAGCCGGCCGGCGGCATCCGCAACACCAAGGAAGCCATCAAGTTCCTGGTCCTGGTCAACGAGACCGTGGGCGAGGGCTGGCTGGACAACCACTGGTTCCGCTTCGGCGCCTCCTCGCTGCTCAACGACCTCCTGATGCAGCGTCAGAAGCTGGCGACCGGCCGTTACTCCGGCCCCGACTACGTGACGGTGGACTGATCACCATGGCAATGGAAAAGCAGAAGGCCGCGTTCGACTACGCGCCCGCTCCCGAGTCCCGCTCGGTCGTCGACATCGCGCCGTCCTACGGCCTGTTCATCGACGGCGAGTTCACCGAGGCCGCCGACGGCAAGGTCTTCAAGACCGTCTCGCCCTCCACCGAGGAGGTCCTGTCCGAGGTCGCCCGGGCCGGCGCCGAGGACGTGGACCGGGCCGTCAAGGCCGCCCGCAAGGCGTTCGTGAAGTGGTCGGCGCTGCCCGGCTCCGAGCGCGCCAAGTACCTGTTCCGCATCGCCCGGATCATCCAGGAGCGCAGCCGCGAGCTGGCGGTCCTGGAGACCCTGGACAACGGCAAGCCGATCAGGGAGACCCGCGACGCGGACCTCCCGCTGGTCGCCGCGCACTTCTTCTACTACGCGGGCTGGGCCGACAAGCTCGACCACGCCGGGTTCGGTAGCAACCCGCGCCCGCTGGGCGTCGCGGGCCAGGTCATCCCGTGGAACTTCCCGCTCCTGATGCTGGCCTGGAAGATCGCCCCGGCGCTCGCCACCGGCAACACGGTCGTCCTGAAGCCCGCCGAGACCACCCCGCTCTCCGCGCTCTTCTTCGCCGACATCTGCCGCCAGGCGGGCCTGCCCAAGGGCGTCGTCAACATCCTCACCGGATACGGCGACGCGGGCGCGGCCCTGGTCGAGCACCCGGACGTGAACAAGGTCGCCTTCACCGGCTCGACCAACGTCGGCAAGGCCATCGCGCGTTCCGTCGCGGGCACCGCCAAGAAGGTCACCCTGGAGCTGGGCGGCAAGGGCGCCAACATCGTCTTCGACGACGCCCCCATCGACCAGGCCGTCGAGGGCATCGTCACCGGCATCTTCTTCAACCAGGGCCAGGTCTGCTGCGCCGGCTCGCGCCTGCTTGTGCAGGAGTCGATCCAGGACGAGCTCCTGGACTCGCTCAAGCGCCGCCTGTCCACGCTGCGCCTCGGCGACCCGCTGGACAAGAACACCGACATCGGCGCGATCAACTCCGCCGAGCAGCTGGCCCGTATCACCGCGCTCACCGCGACCGGCGAGGCCGAGGGCGCAGAGCGCTGGACCGCCCCGTGCGAACTGCCGTCGGCGGGTTACTGGTTCGCGCCGACGCTGTTCACCAACGTCACCCAGGCGCACACCATCGCCCGCGACGAGATCTTCGGCCCGGTCCTTTCGGTGCTGAGCTTCCGCACCCCCGACGAGGCCGTCGCCAAGGCCAACAACAGCCAGTACGGCCTCTCCGCCGGCATCTGGACGGAGAAGGGCTCGCGCATCCTCGCGGTCGCGGGCAAGCTCCGCGCCGGCGTGGTGTGGGCCAACACGTTCAACAAGTTCGACCCGACCTCGCCGTTCGGCGGCTACAAGGAGTCGGGCTTCGGCCGCGAGGGCGGCCGGCACGGCCTGGAGGGCTACCTCGCCCCGTCGAGCCCGGAGGGTGAGCGCTAAATGAGCACCGTTGACAAGAGCCAGAAGAGCGAGCCGACGCGGCTGAGCGTCTTCAAGACCTACAAGCTGTACGTGGGCGGGAAGTTCCCGCGTTCCGAGAGCGGCCGGGTGTACGAAGTGGTCGACAGCAAGGGCACGTGGCTGGCCAACGCTCCCCTGTCCTCCCGCAAGGACGCGCGGGACGCGGTCGTCGCCGCCCGCAAGGCGTTCGGCGGCTGGTCGGGCGCGACGGCGTACAACCGCGGCCAGATCCTCTACCGCGTCGCGGAGATGCTGGAGGGCCGCAGGGGCCAGTTCGTGCGGGAGGTCGCCGACGCCGAGGGCATCTCCAAGCACAAGGCCGCCGCCGTCGTGGACGCGGCGATCGACCGCTGGGTCTGGTACGCGGGCTGGACCGACAAGATCGGTCAGGTCGTGGGCGGGGCCAACCCGGTCGCGGGCCCCTTCTTCAACCTCTCCACCCCCGAGCCGACCGGCGTGGTGGCGGTCCTGGCCCCCCAGGAGTCGTCCTTCCTCGGCCTGGTCTCGGTGATCGCGCCGGTCATCGCGACCGGCAACACCGCGGTCGTCATCGCCTCCGAGAAGGCGCCGCTCCCGGCGCTCTCGCTCGGCGAGGTGCTGGCCACGTCCGACCTGCCCGGCGGCGTGGTCAACGTCCTGTCCGGCCGCACGGCGGAGATCGCGGCGCCGCTGGCCGCGCACCAGGACGTCAACGCGATCGACCTGACGGGCGCGGACGCCGCTCTGGCGCGCGACCTGGAGATCGCGGCGGCGGACAACCTCAAGCGCGTGCTGCGCTCCGGCCCCGTGGACTTCACCGCGGACCCGGGCACCGGCCGCCTCACCGCGTTCCTGGAGACCAAGACGGTCTGGCATCCGACGGGTTCGCTCGGCGCGTCCGGCTCGGCGTACTGAGCCGGCGCGTCCTCGCGCACATCGCACGGAAGGGCCCCGCCGGCACCGGCGGGGCCCTTCTTGTCCGTCAGCGCGGGAGCGCGGCGACCGCCGTGTCCACCACGGGCAGGTCCTTGAGGGCGGCGCCGCTCGTGAGGACGCCGGTGGCCGAGGTGGTCGAGACGGGCTTGAAGTCGGCGATCTGGGTGCCCACTCCATTGGTCAGCGGGTCGACGCCGGTGTTGGCCAGCGGGTCGAGCCGCAGGCCCGCCACGGGGCCGACGGTGTGGCCGACCGCGCCGGCCAGGCCCTGGGCCGCGGCCGTGAGGTCGTCGGCGCTCGCGTCGCGGCCGACGGCGGGCGCGGGCATCGGCAGGGCCTGGGCGGCCTGGCCGGCGCCCACGAGGGCCACACCGGCGGCGGTGACGGTGAGCCCGGCGCGCAGCAGCGCCCTGTGACGCCGGGGGCCGGCGACGCCGGGGGCCTCGTGATGTGCCATGGGTTCCCACTCACTCTCGTAGCGTTCGAAGCGTAATCAGGCGAACACGAAGCGTAGTTGAGATGTGATACTCGATACCACCGGCCTCCCCGATGGATCCCACTCCCGGGTGCATGGCCCACACTGGTGTCCCGTGAGCTCTTCTGCCGTGGCGACGCGCGTCGTCCTCCTCTCGGGGCCCTCCGGCTCCGGCAAGTCGTCCCTCGCCGCCCACACGGACCTGCCCGTGCTGCGCCTGGACGACTTCTACAAAGAAGGTGACGACCCGACCCTGCCGGTGGTGGCGGGCAGTTCGGACATCGACTGGGACTCCCCGCTGTCCTGGGACGCCGACGCGGCGGTGGACGCCATCGTGGAGCTGTGCCGCACGGGACGCACCTCGGTGCCTCTCTACTCGATCGCGACGAGCTCCATCACCGGCACCACCACGCTCGCCATCGAGCGCACCCCGCTGTTCATCGCGGAGGGCATCTTCGCCGCCGACATCGTGACCCGCTGCCAGGAGCTCGGTGTCCTGGCCGACGCGATCTGCCTGCGCGGGCGGCCGAGCACCACCTTCCGCCGGCGCCTCCTTCGTGATCTGCGCGAGGGCCGCAAGTCGGTGGCGTTCCTGCTGCGCCGCGGCTGGCGTCTGATGCGGTCCGAGCGCGCGATCGTGGCCCGCCAGTCGGCCCTGGGGGCGCACCCCTGCGGCAAGCAGGAGGCACTTGGCCGCATCGCGGGCGCGGCCGCGGGCCGCTCCCGTACGGCCGCGGCGGCCTGAGCGCGCCCGGCGGGCGCCGGGACGCACGCGTACACAGCGGCACACGACAGAGCGGCGGGGGCGCTGGCCCCCCCCCCCCCCCCCGGGGGGCCCCGGGGCCCCCGGGGCCCCCCCGGGCCCGAACCCCCCCCCCCCCCCACCGGGCCCCCCCCCCCCCCAAGGACCGCCCCCCGGGCCGGC
>NZ_JBIAGO010000017.1:0-161500 GCF_042869775.1 Streptomyces sp. NPDC006711 | reverse complement strand
TCGTGGGGGGGGGGGGGGGGGGGGGGGGGGGGGGGGGGGGGGGGGGGGGGGGGGGGGGCCGCCCGCCCCCCGGGCCCCCCCGGCCCGGGGGGGGGGGGCCGGGCCCCCCCCCGCTCCCCCCGGGGGTCCCCGTGTCCCCCGTGGACCCCCGTTTCCCTTTCCCCTCCCCCAGACCTTCAGGCCACCAGCTCGCCGAAGGACTCCTCCTCGTCACGGCCGAAGCTGAGGACGTCGTCCTCGCGCAGCCGGCGCAGCGAGCGCCAGATGCTTGACTTCACCGTGCCGACACTGATGTTGAGTATGTCCGCGATCTCCGGGTCGGTGCGGCCCTCGTAGTAGCGCAGGACCAGCATCGTGCGCTGCGTCTCGGGAAGGCGGGCCAGCGCCTGCCAGAGCACGGCGCGCAGTTCGGTGCCGCGCATCGCGTCCGTGTCGCCCGCCGTCTCCGGCAGTTCCTCGGTCGGGTACTCGTTCAGCTTGCGCCGCCGCCAGGCGCTGATGTGCAGATTGGTCATCGTGCGGCGCAGATAGCCGCCGACCGCCGCCTTGTCGCTGATGCGGTCCCACGCCCGGTAGGTGGAGAACAGCGCGCTCTGCAACAGGTCCTCGGCCTCGAAGCGGTCGCCGGTCAGGTGGTAGGCGGTGGCGTACAGGGAGGCGCGGCGCTCCTGGACGTAGGCGGTGAACTCCGCCTCCGACAGGCTCGCCGGCTCCCCCGAGCCCTCCCGGTACGCCGCTTCTCCGCCGGTTTGCCACGCGTCGCCCCCGGACGGAACCGAAGGGGCCTCCACCACCGTCATGTAGGGCAGCGTCATACGAGGGTCCTGCTGCGCGGACGGCGTGTGCTGACGCCCGGCGCCGCGAGCGCACCCCCGCATGCTCGCGGCACCGGACTTCTCGGTGCTCCGTACGACGTCGTGGAGACGCGTCACAACTGCGCTGGAGTTGGTGCTGTGCAGTGCTTTCATCTCGCGCCCCCCGTCGGGTGGAGTCTGTGTTTCATCGGCGTGCTGGGTTACGAGGAAGAGCCTGCCCGGGCAGTTTCATGGGGTTGTCCTTCGACTGTCACAGAGGCGTCACAGCCGTCGTGGCGCACGTCCGCGCGGTCCGGGGGCAGGACGGGGGTCGTACTCCTTCCCCCCATGGGCCAGAATGACCTCTGTGCCTTTCCTGTTGCTGATCGAGGACGACGACGCCATCCGCACGGCCCTCGAACTCTCCCTGTCACGCCAGGGCCACCGTGTGGCCACCGCGGCGACGGGAGAGGACGGCCTGAAACTGCTGCGCGAGCAGCGGCCGGACCTGATCGTGCTGGATGTGATGCTGCCCGGGATCGACGGCTTCGAGGTGTGCCGCCGCATCCGGCGCACCGACCAGCTGCCGATCATTTTGCTGACCGCGCGCAACGACGACATCGATGTGGTGGTGGGCCTCGAATCCGGGGCCGACGACTACGTTGTCAAGCCGGTCCAGGGCCGGGTGCTCGACGCCCGGATCAGGGCGGTGCTGCGCCGCGGCGAGCGGGAGGCCACCGACTCGGCGGCGTTCGGCAGCGTGGTGATCGACCGGGCCGCGATGACCGTCACCAAGAACGGCGAGGACCTGCAACTCACCCCCACCGAACTGCGGTTGCTGCTCGAACTGAGCCGCCGCCCCGGGCAGGCGCTCTCCCGCCAGCAGTTGCTGCGGCTCGTGTGGGAGCACGACTACCTGGGCGATTCCCGGCTCGTCGACGCCTGTGTGCAGCGCCTGCGCGCCAAGGTCGAGGACGTGCCGTCCTCGCCGACGCTGATCCGTACGGTCCGTGGCGTGGGCTACCGCCTGGACACCCCCTCGTGAACCTGTCACACCGTCCCCGTACCCCCCAGAAGCAGGGCAAGTGAAGCGAGCTGTACTCGCCGGTCTGCGCTGGACCAGTCTGCGGCTGCGGCTCGTCGTCGTGTTCGCGCTCGTCGCGCTCACCGCCGCCGTCTCCGCCTCCGGCATCGCGTACTGGCTCAACCGCGAGGCCGTGCTGGTGCGCACCCAGGACGCGGCGCTCAACGACTTCCGCCAGGGCATGCAGAGCCGGGCGGCGTCCTTGCCGTTGCAGCCGGCCGAGCACGACCTCCAGAGCGCCGCCCAGCAGATGGCGGACAGCTCCAACTCCCGGTACAACGTGGTCCTCGTGGACGAGCGCGCCCCGGGCAAGCCGATCGTGGGCGCGTCCGACCTGGACGTCTTCACGCTCGGCGACGTGCCCGCCTCGCTCCAGGACGCGGTCACCAAGAAGGAGAAGGTCACCCAGACCAACGCCTACCCGTACCACCTGTTCTGGCAGCGCGTCACGCTGCACGGCCATCCCTACCTGGTCGGCGGCACCAAGGTGATCGGCGCGGGGCCGACCGGCTACATGCTGGCCCCGCTCGACCAGGAGCGGCGCGACCTCAACTCCCTGGCCTGGTCGCTCGGCATCGCCACCTTCCTCGCACTGCTCGCCTCCGCGCTGCTCGCGCAGGCCGCCGCCACCACCGTGCTGCGGCCGGTACGGCGCCTCGGGGACGCGGCGCGCAGACTGGGCGAGGGCAAGCTCGACACCCGCCTTCGGGTGTCCGGCACGGACGAACTCGCCGATCTGTCACGGACGTTCAACCGCACGGCGGAGGCGTTGGAGAAGAAGGTCACCGACATGAGCGCGCGTGAGGAGGCGAGCCGCCGTTTCGTCGCCGACATGTCGCACGAGCTGCGTACGCCCCTCACCGCGCTGACGGCCGTCGCCGAAGTCCTCGACGAGGAGGAGGACAGCCTCGACCCGATGATCGCGCCCGCCGTGCGGCTCGTGGTCTCCGAGACGCGGCGCCTGAACGTCCTGGTCGAGAACCTGATGGAGGTCACCCGCTTCGACGCGGGCACCGCGCGTCTGGTCCTGGACGACGTGGACATCGCCGACCAGATCACCGCGTGCATCGACGCCCGGGCCTGGCTCGACGCCGTCGAACTGGACGCGGAGCGCGGCATCATGGCCCGCCTCGACCCGCGCCGCCTCGACGTGGTCCTGGCCAACCTGATCGGCAACGCGCTCAAGCACGGCGGCTCCCCGGTGCGGGTCTCGGTGCGGGTGGAGGGCGAGGAGCTGATCATCGCGGTACGCGACCACGGGCCCGGCATCCCCGAGGACGTACTGCCGCACGTCTTCGACCGGTTCTACAAGGCCAGCGCCTCACGGCCGCGTTCGGAGGGCAGCGGGCTCGGTCTGTCCATCGCCATGGAGAACGCGCACATCCACGGCGGCGACATCACCGCCACCAACTCCCCCGAGGGCGGCGCCGTGTTCGTGCTGCGCCTGCCGATCGACGCCACGCCGCCCGCCGGCCCCCGGACGCCGGAAGGAGACGCGGCGCAGTGAGAGGACCCCTGCACCGGCCGGCCGTCATGCTGGCCGGGCTCATGACGCTGGGCGCGGCCGCGTCCGGCTGCGGCATCCGCCCCACGTCCGTCCCCGTCGATGCGGGCCCCGCGCCGTCGCGGGTGGCGTGCACGGTGTCGCAGGACGCGCTGACCCCGCAGTTCGAGGGCGTCACCGTCCAGGTGTATCTGGTGTGCGGCGCCCAGCTGGTCACGGCCGAGCGTTCGGTACGCATCCCCGAGAGCAAGGGCGCGGCCGACCGGGTCCGTTTCGCGCAGGCGCTGCTCGACGCGCTCATCGCCCCGGCGTCGGGCGAGGAGAAGGACGCCGGGTACACCACGGCCCTCAAGGGACCGCTGACCGTCTCGGCGGCCCGCCCGGGCGACCCGGCGGGCACGCTGCGCCTGAGCCGCGAGCCCGAGGCCCTGTCCGCCGTGGCGCTCTCGCAGGTGGTGTGCACGTTCGCGGAGAACACCCCGGCCGCGCCGGACGCCCAGCAGATCCTGCTCGGCGGGCCCGGCGGGGATCCGGCGCGCGGCTACAGCTGCACCTCCGAGATGAAGTCCCGCCCCGACAGCACGGCCACCCTCGGCGAGATCGCCCCCTCCCCGCGGGCCCGGGGGAGCTCCTAGGGGGGAATCACCCGGGCGAGGCGGAACCGTTCCCGCCGCCGGCCGCGTCTTGGGCAGCGTGCAGCAGCGTGAAGGTCAAGGCGGCGACGCCGTCATCCGGTTCCGCGTGGTGGGATGCGTGCTCCTCCTCGCGCATCTGCTGCTCGTGGCATGGGTCACCCTGCGTCCACGGGACGTGCTGTGGGTGACCGCCACCAATCTGACCCCGCTCGCCGGCATCAAGGCCGATCTGGCGCTCGGCCCCCTGGAGGCCGCCCACCGCATCGGCGAGGGGCTTCTGCTGCTGGCGCCGCTCGGGATACTGCTCCCGCTGGCGGGCGGCCGCCTCTCGGTCTCCCCGCTCGCCTCGCTGGTCCGTACCGTCCTGGCCGGCGCGCTGATCTCCCTCGGCATCGCCCTGCTCCAGACGGCCGTGCCAGGACAGGTGCCCGATGTCGACGCGCTGCTCCTGAACACCACCGGTGTGGCCCTGGCCCACCTCGCGGTGGTACCGGCGGGCCGGCGCGGCATACGCCGCAGGAACCAGCGCGTGGGCCCCGCCCCCGTCCTTCGGGAGGACTCCCCTCAGGGGCGCACCCCGACGATTCCCAGGGTCGGGATCGCCCCGTAGCCCGAGGCCGCGCGCCGCGCCGGGCTGGACCATGGAGACATCACGAGGGAGCCCACGCAGAGGGCTCCCCGCCCGCTCCCGAAGGAGCCTTCCATGAGCGCCTCTCTCGTCCGACCCACCGAAGGCCGCATGATCGGCGGGGTGTGCGCCGCGCTCGCACGGCGTTTCGGCACCTCCGCGTCCACGATGCGCGTGATCTTCCTGGTGTCGTGTCTGCTTCCGGGACCGCAGTGCGTGCTCTATCTGGCCCTGTGGGCCCTGATCCCCGGCGAGAAGTCGCCCCGCGCCGCCTGGTAGATCACCGCCGGCAGGTCAGCCGGTCCCGGACCTGGCCAGTTTGGCCAGCTGTACGTCGGCGATTTCGCGCGGCACCCGCACCGCCGGGGCCCAGCGCCCGGACAGGTCGATCGCCATGAACCGCACGACGGTGGCGCCCCGGCGCACGACGACGATGTGCACCGGCGCGGGCGCCTGCCGACTCGGCGCGGTGGCCGTCCAGCTGACCGATTCTCCGCCCGAGACGTCGTAGGGCACCGCCCGCACGTCCTGATAGGTCGCCTCGCGGCCGTCCAGCAGGGTGGCGAAGCCTGTCCCGCAACGGGTCAGCGCGGTGCGCAGCCGGATCATCAGGTCCCGGGCGTCCGGCTCGGCGTAGGCGGAGAGCGAAGCGGACACGGCGAGGCCGGGCACGCTGCGGGAGCCGAGGCCCCGGTTCACGGTCGCGCGGGCGCGGTCGTCGGGGCGTTCGCCCATGACTTCGGCGAGCGGCGCGCAGGCGGTCCGGTCGGCGCGCGGGGTGCCGCGGGTGTCATCCGGCGAGGGGTCGCCCGACACCCGGTAGCCGGGCACGTCGGCGGCCGCGAGCGCGGCGCGCGCAAGGGCGGCGCGCGCCGGGGAGGAAGCGTCCGCGAAGCCGTCGGGCCCACCGCGCGGTCCGGCGCAGGCCGCCGCGGTCACCGCGGTCAGGGCGAGCACCGCCGCTCGGGCGTACGCCGTCGGACGCATGATCCGGACCCTACTCGGACACCCGAGGGGCGCGCACCCGGCTCACGGGTGCCCGCCCCTGGCGGGCCGGCCGAGGTCAGCCGGAGAGACCCGGCAGTCCGCCCGTGTTGAGGCTGCCGGCCACCGGACCCGTGGGCAGTCCGCCGAGGAGCCCGGCGACCGGGTCGGAGCTGGTGCCCTTCTTCTGGCCGGCCAGCGCCTCGGGGGAGGCCGCGGGCACCGCCCGGGCGACGACGCCGAGCGGGGTGCCGGCGGTCAGGCTCGACACCGTTCCCATCGGAAGCGCGGGGGCGGCGGAGGCCGTACCGGTACCGACGGCAGCGAGGGCGGCGGCGCCGAGAGCAACGACACCGATCGTCTTGGGGGACTGCTTCATCAGAGGTTCGTCCTTGGGAAGGGGAGGGTGGGCGGCTCGCCAAGGTAGTCACGCCGGGACCCGGGGGCAAACACCCGAAAACGGCCGGGCGTTCGGCCACCCGGCCGTTCCCGTCCGTCGGGGATCAGCCGCTCGCGGAGGCGGAACCGCTGGTCGTGGCCGTCTGCTGGAACAGCCATTCGGATTTCAACTCGGCATAACCGGGCTTGATCACCTCATTGATCATCGCGAGCCGTTCATCGAAAGGAATGAACGCGGATTTCATCGCATTGACCGTGAACCACTGCATGTCGTCGAGCGTGTAGCCGAACGCCTGCGTCAGGTGCTCGAATTCCTGGCTCATGCTGGTCCCCGACATCAGCCGGTTGTCGGTGTTGACGGTGGCCCGGAAGTGCAGGGTGCGCAGCAGCCCGATGGGGTGGTCGGCGTAGGAGGAGGCGGCGCCGGTCTGGAGGTTGGAGGTGGGGCACATCTCCAGCGGGATCCGCTTGTCGCGCACGTACGAGGCGAGCCGGCCGAGCTTCACGCTGCCGTCCTCGGCGACCTCGATGTCGTCGATGATGCGCACCCCGTGGCCGAGCCGGTCGGCGCCGCACCACTGGAGCGCCTGCCAGATCGACGGCAGACCGAAGGCCTCGCCCGCGTGGATGGTGAAGTGGTTGTTCTCGCGCTTCAGGTACTCGAAGGCGTCGAGGTGGCGGGTGGGCGGGAAGCCCGCCTCGGCGCCCGCGATGTCGAAGCCGACCACGCCCGAGTCCCGGTAGGAGTTGGCCAGTTCGGCAATCTCCAGGGCGCGGGCGGCGTGCCGCATGGCGGTCAGCAGCGCGCCCACCCGGATGCGGTGGCCGCCCGCGCGGGCCCGCTTCTCCCCTTCGCGAAAGCCCTCGTTGACGGCCTCGACTACCTCGTGGAGGGTGAGGCCGCCCTCCAGGTGCTGCTCGGGCGCGTAGCGCACCTCTGCGTAGACGACGCCGTCCTCGGCCAGGTCCTGCGCGCACTCGGCGGCGACGCGGAAGAGCGCGTCGCGGGTCTGCATGACGGCGCAGGTGTGCGCGAAGGTCTCCAAGTACCGTTCGAGGGAGCCCGAGTCGGCGGCCTCGCGGAACCAGATGCCGAGCTTGTCGGCCTCGGTCTCGGGCAGGCCTTCGTACCCGACTTCACGGGCGATGTCGATGATGGTCCCGGGGCGCAGACCCCCGTCGAGGTGGTCGTGGAGCAGCACCTTCGGGGCACGGCTGATCTGATCCGGGGTGGGCACGGATGCGGTCTGGCTCGTCATCTGCGCACTCTAGCCCCTACGCGCGTAGATCGCCGGGTGTCGGGCGTCCGGGCGCCCGGGCGTCGT
The DNA here is from genome assembly GCF_042869775.1 of Streptomyces sp. NPDC006711. Lineage (NCBI taxonomy): Bacteria > Bacillati > Actinomycetota > Actinomycetes > Kitasatosporales > Streptomycetaceae > Streptomyces > Streptomyces sp. NPDC006711. Next base: position 154,147 of record NZ_JBIAGO010000017.1, on the reverse strand, counting down.
CGATACGTAACAGTGACCGTGCGGACGGGTGGCGTACACCCGGGCTTCTGAGACTGTTCTGCCATGGCACAGCAAGCGATTCCCCTGCCTGCTGCCCGGCTGGGACGGGCCGTCGGTGCGACCGGCGCCGGCGCGACGGTCAGCGGTGTGGTCCTCGTGCTCCCGGACGGCGACCCCGTCTCGGCACGCCGGCCCTCCCCCTTCTCCTACGCGGCCGCGCTGCCCCTGGCCCGCAGACTGGCCAGGGACGGCCGCGCGGCGGGCCTGGTGGCGCACGGCGTGCACTACCGCGCGGGCGGCTGGAACGGCGGCGACGCCCGGCTCGCCCTGGACGCCCAGTGGGCGGCCGACGAGGCCGTACGCCGCTACGGCGACGTCCAGGTGTGCCTCGCGGGCCACGGCATGGGTGCCCGCGCGGCGCTGCGCGCGGCGGGCCATCCGGCGGTCAACTCCGTTCTGGCGCTCGCCCCTTGGATCCCGCCGGACGACCTGACGGCCGCCGGGGAGCCGGTGAAGCAGCTCGTGGGGCGGCGGGTGCTCATCGTGCACGGCACCAATGACGCGCGCAGCGACCCCGAGCTCTCCTACCGCCTCGCCGAGCGCGCCAAGAAGGCCAACCGGGACACCTGCCGCTTCGAGGTCCACTCCGACGGCCACGCGCTGCGCCAGCACCGCCCCGAAGTGCACGCGCTGGCCGTGGACTTCGTGCTTGGGACCCTGTGCTCGCGCCCGTACGCCCGACCGGTCGAGGACGCCTTCGCAGCGCCTCCGCCGCTGGGGCTGCGCATGCCCCTGGCCGCCGGGTTCGGCAAGTCCCTTCACCCGTAAGGGACTTGGCTGGGCGTCGGCCCGGAACTCACTGCGGGATCAGCTTGCCGCGCCGGGACAGCAGGAAGGCCTTGAAGGCGGCCACCGGCGGGGTGTCGGGGTGGCCGTCGAGCCAGGCCACGCCGATCTCGCGCACCGCGCGCGGCGCGGTGACGGTCAGCTCCACGACACCGGGCCGGGCCACCGCCGGGGGCGGCAGCAGCGCCACGCCGAGCCCGGCGGCGACCAGACCGCGCAGCGTCTCGGCCTCCTCGCCCTCGAAGGCGATGCGCGGCGCGAAGGAGGCCTTGGCGCACAGGTCGTCGGTGATGCGCCGCAGACCGTAGCCGGGCTCCAGCGTCACGAAGGTCTCATCGGCGGCCTCCGCGAGCCGCACCCGCTTGCGCCCCGCGAGCCGGTGGTCCTCGGGCACCACAAGACGCAGCCGCTGCTCGTCAAGGCGCCGGGCCACCAGGTCGGGCGCGTCCGGCACCGGCGAGGTCAGACACAGGTCGAGCTCACCGGCCCGCAGCCGCTCGATCATCGCCTCGCCGTAGTTCTGTACGAGGGTGAAGCGGATCCGGGGATGATCGGCCCGGAAGGCGCGGATGAGACCCGGCACGGTCTCGGAGCCCATGGTGTGCAGAAAGCCGAAGGCGACCTTCCCGGTGCCCGGGTCGGCGTCCGCGCGCACCGACTCGGCGGCCCTGCCGACCTCGGCGAGCGCCCGCTCGGCCGAGCCGAGGAAGGCGCGGCCCGCGGCGGTCAGCGCGACCGTGCGGCCCTTGCGCGCGAACAGGGCGACGCCCAGGTCCTCTTCGAGGCGGACCATGGCGCGCGAGAGGGTCGACTGCGGCACGCCCAGTTCGAGCGCGGCGCGGGTGACGTGCTCGTGGCGGGCCACCCCGACGAAGCAGGCGAGGCGCGGCGCGAGCGCCATCGCGGCGCCTTCCATGGATTCTACGTAACTGTTCAATGACACGCGCGCCTCTGACCTCGGCTGATGCAGGAGTGGATCGATTGTCCCCCATCTGTGCATTGGACGCATCAACGAAGGCGGGCCTACGGTCTTGGCATGCCTCCCGCCAGTACCGGGGCGTCCACCACCGTGGCCGCCTCCACCTCGCCGTCCCCGCTCCAGCTCACCCCGGGCGCCGCCGGTTACCGCCGGATGAGCTTCGCGCTCTTCGCCGCCGGTGTCGCCACCTTCGCCCTCCTCTACTCCACCCAGGCCCTGCTGCCCCTGATCTCCGCCGACCTCGGGGCTACGGCGAGCGCGGCCAGCTGGACGGTGTCGGCGGCCACCGGCGCGCTCGCCCTGTTCGTCCTGCCGCTCAGCGCCCTGTCCGAGCGGTTCGGGCGCACCCGGATGATGACGGTGTCCCTGGCGGTCGCGGTCGCGGTGGGCCTGCTCGTGCCGTTCGCGCCGAACGTGACCTGGCTGGTGGCGCTGCGCGCCGTCCAGGGCGCGGCGATAGCGGGACTTCCGGCGTCGGCGATGGCCTACCTGGCGGAGGAAGTGCAGCCGAAGGCGCTGGTCGCGGCGATCGGCCTGTTCGTCGCGGGCAATTCGATCGGCGGCATGAGCGGGCGCATCCTGACCGGCTGGGTCGCCCAGGCCCTCGGCTGGCGTGCGGCGCTGCTCGCGGTGGGCGCACTGGCGGCGGTGTGCGCGGTCGCCTTCAAGGTGCTGCTGCCCAGGGCCCGCAACTTCCAGCCCGGTTCACTGAACCCGCGCGCCCTGGCCCATACGGTGCGCGGCCACCTCACCGACCCGCTCCTGGTCCGGCTGTACGTCATCGGCGCGTTGTTCATGACGGTGTTCGGCGCGGTCTACACGGTGATCGGCTACCGCCTCACCGCGGCCCCCTTCCATCTGCCGCAGGGCCTGATCGGCTCGATCTTCCTGGTCTACCTGGTCGGTACGGTCTCCTCGGCCATGGCCGGCAAGCTGGTGGCCCGGGTGGGCCGCAGGGGCGCCCTGTACCTGGCGGTGTCCACGACTGCGGCGGGCCTGCTGCTCTCACTCGCGAGCTCCCTGCCGGCGATCCTCGCGGGCCTTGTCCTGATCACCGCGGGCTTCTTCATGGGCCACTCCGTCGCCTCCTCCTCGGTCAGCCACACCGCCAAGCAGGGCCGCGCGCAGGCGTCCGCGCTCTACCAGTCCGCGTACTACCTGGGCTCCAGCGCGGGCGGCACGCTCGGCGCGGTCGCCTTCCACGCGGCGGGCTGGCCGGCCACGGTGGCGCTGGGCCTCGTCGCGGTCGTCGGCGTCGTATCGGTGACGCTGTACGGCACCCACGCGGCTCGCGCCGAGCGCCGCGTCCAGCGCCTGCACTTGGCACACGCCCGCCCCTGACCTGCGCCTTCTTCGGTTGAGCGCGCGATTGTCAGTGGGGTCGGGTAGCTTCGCGAGTGCTGGTGTGGTGCACGGTGCGACACGGGGTGGACCGATGAGTGATCTGGCAGCGGCGGCGGACCTGGACGTACGCCTGGAGGAACACCGCAGGGAGCTGACGGGGTACTGCTACCGCATGCTCGGCTCGGCCTTCGAGGCGGAGGACGCGGTGCAGGACACGCTGGTGCGGGCGTGGCGGAGCATCGACAAGTTCGAGGGCCGCTCCTCCCTGCGCTCGTGGCTGTACCGCATCGCGACCAACGTGTGCCTGGACATGCTGACGGCGGGCAACAAGCGGGCCCGCCCGATGGATCTGTCGGCGCCCACCCCGGTGGCCAACGCCCAGCTCAACTCCCGCCCGGAAGCGACCTGGTTGGAGCCCGTGCCGGACGGCCGGGTGCTGCCCACGACCGAGGACCCGGCGGAGGCGGCGCTGGCCCGCGAGTCGGTGCGGCTCGCCTTCGTCGCGGCGCTCCAGCATCTGCCGCCCAAGCAGCGGGCGGTGCTGATCCTGCGCGAGGTGCTGGCGTGGAAGGCGGCGGAGGTCGCCGAGCTCCTGGACACGACGGTCGCCTCGGTCAACTCCGCGCTCCAGCGCGCCCGTTCGACGCTGGCCGAGTCCGACCCGAAGCAGACGGACGCGGCGGACCCCCTCGACGAGGAGCAGCAGAAGCTCCTGGACCGCTATGTGGCGGCCTTCGAGGGCTACGACATGACGGCCCTGACCGCCCTGCTCCACGAGGACGCGACGCTGTCGATGCCGCCGTACGACCTGTGGCTGCGCGGTCACGACGACATCGTGGGCTGGATGCTGGGCGTGGGCTCGGTCTGCCGCGGCTCCCGCCTCCTGCCGACGGTGGCCAACGGCACGCCGGCGTTCGCCCACTACCACCCGGACCCGGCGGGCGGCTTCGCCCCGTGGGCCCTGATGGTGATCGAAACGACCGGGGGCAAGGTCTCGGGCATCACGTCCTTCCTGGACACGGAACGCTGGTTCCCCCTCTTCAACCTCCCGCCCCACCTGACGGAGGAGGGCGACCCGGCGCCGGTCGGTTGAGGGAGGCAGCCTCTCGGCGCGGGGTGCGGGGAGCTGTGCCTTTTGCGCGGCCCCACCGCGACCGCCGTGGCCCCCGGCACCGGGTGCTCCTACGGCGCCGGGGAAACCGCGCGGGACGCGAACGGGCCGGCACCGAGACCCTGGCCACGCCCTACCCGTAGAGCCGGCCCGGCATCACCGCACGCGCGCGGTCGAGCAATTCGCGGGCCACCGCGTTCTTGGCATGGGGCCGCAACATCCCCGCCATGCGGGACATTCGGTCATCCGCTCGCCCGGACTGCACCAACGGGTAGTCGTCAAGCGCCAGACCCCAGGTATGGCAAGCCGCTTCAAGGTGTCCGACCTGCAACTGCCGTTCGGCCAGAAGCCCCCGGCGGTGCACACGAGAGCGCCGGTAGACATTGTGCCGCGTCCGATCGGACTCCAGCATCGCCTCGACCGCGCCCGCCACATCACCCAGCTCATAGCGGACCTGGCTCACGTGGTAGTGAAGGGAAGCGGGATCGTACGAGCCGAAGGCCTTCCCCCGGGATTCGGCACGGTCCATGGCGGCCTCGGCCTCACTCATGTACCGCAGCGCGCCGACTCTGTCTCCGGTCTGCGCGGCGGCATGAGCTTGCTGTCCGGCCAGGAAGGCCCGCATGCGCGGCCCTGCGGCAGGCGAGGCCGCAGCTGCCGAGTCGGCCAGCCGCGCCGCCGTTCGGCCGTGCCCCAGATCGACGGCTTGAACGCTCATCCCCCGCAGCGTGGTGCAGTAGGTCAGGTGATCGTCGGCCGCCCCCGCAAGCTCAAGAGCCTTCACGTAGTAGCCCTGCGCCAGCCCGTGCAGGCCCTCGTCCACCGCCATGTATCCGGTTAGGTAGCAGAGGTCCGATGCGGCCGACCGCATGGCGTTCTTGACCGCTTCGGAGCCATCGGCGCGGAGAGCGGGAGCCACCGTGTTGACCAGAAAGGCGGCAGCCATGGGGCGTGCGTACCGTCCTCCGAACTCGTCGTCCAGATCGGAAACGCGCTCGGTCATGGCGACGACCATGTCGACATCGTGCGGGCCGATACGCGTGGTCTTCCCTGACTGCAGAGCTTCCGCACGACCTACGACGTCCGGCCATCCGGGGATCGTGAGGGCCACGGAGAACAGGCCCGCACCGAGCACGCCTCGCCGTGACGGGTCCATGTCCCCCCTCCCCAACTCGACCAGCCCCTCCACCGCATCGGGCACGGGTGCAGACGGGGCCGAGCAACGCCCGAACCCCGCCTCGGCGTGGGTCACGGGACGCTGAAGCCGTCGCGACAGCGCTTCGACGACGAAGCCCCGCACCCGGTCCCGGGGCGTCGTACCCCCGAGCCAATGATGTGCCGCGGAGGCGTTGTATCGCAGGGGCGTGCCGTTCTCGCTCCCGACCAGGTTCACGGCGCGCGCCCATTGGCTGAGCGTCCAGCCGCTTTCCGCGAACAGTCGCCGCAGGTGATCGTTCGGCATGCCTGCCATCGTCGCCAACTCCCCTCGCCAGTAAGCGATTTAAACGTTAGAAATCCGCCGCGCCGCATCCACGGTACCGCTGAGCGTGGTAATGCGGTTGCTTAGAGACAGGAGAGACCACCGAGGAAGGAACCGCGCCGTGGACGTGGACAGCACCATGCACCGGGCCGAGGACGCCACCGAAAGCACCGCCGAATACGCGGTGGACACGGCGAACGACAACAGAATCGGCGTCGTACAGGAACGCTTCGAGGGGAGCGTGTACCTTCGGCCGCCGGGTGGCGGAGTGGAGTGGACCACCCGGCCCGAGGCCCTGCGCCACCCCTCGGCCACCGAACTCGTCCAGGCACGCGTCCTCGACACTCCCGTCCAGGGGCGACGGCACCGATGAGCATCAGGAGCACCGCACGGTTCGTGCGCTACCGCGTCATGGCCCACCCGGACGGACCCTTCAGCGTCTCGGCTACGTGCGTGAAGGGGGCCTGCCACTTCGTGGTCCTCCCGACGGACCAGGTCGACAAGGCGAGCCAGGCCATGCGGCAGCACACGGCGAACACCGGCCACGCCGTCTTCACCCGCACGGTCCAGGACACGGCCGTCGTGGTCCTGGCCGACCGGGCCGAACAGGAACGACGGGCCCAGGTCAACGCCTTGGAATACAGGTACCTCGGCGGCGCCGCCGAGGACGCGCGGGCCGACACCCGAAGCATTGAGTAACCCCCAGACCGCGTCCAGTACCGGTCGCAAGGGGGCCGAACTGGCTGGCACGGTCGGCGCGTTGCTCACCGGACAGTGGCGCACCGCCCACGCGGGAGGTTCACCGCGTGGCGAACGAAGCGAAAGCGAAGTAAAAAAGGAGGGTCAACTGGCATGGAAGGCTAGTCCGGCACCGAGACAGTCCGGTTCGAGTACGTGACCTACACCGCGAGGCGCGAAACATGCCCGGCCTGTCGCGAACCCATCCCCTTGGACCTGCCCGCCCAGCGAGGGACGCGCGCTCACGGGGACGGAACGCCTCGTATCGCCTATTGGCACCTTCGGTGCGTCAAGGCCGGCGAGACCCGGCCTAGGGTTCCGTAGTACGGCACGCCGAGCACCGAACGCTGAACAGGCTGTGCTTTTTTTCGGCGGCAATGCGTCCATGGCCGCCTGCGCGTAAGCGGCGCCTCCCTGCCGGTCTCCGGCACGCGCCAGCATCAAGCCCCGGTGCATATCCAGATGCGTGGCGGAGCGTGGCAGAGCCGGGGGGAGCTCCGCGCGGACCGCGTCCTGTGCGGCGACCGCCCCTGGCTCATCACCGAGCCGGGCCAGCAGCAGGGAACGGAATACGTTCAGCCGCGCCGGATCGCCCCGCAGGGCCGGAGCGTTGACCGGCGGGAGGTACCCGCCGTGCGTGGAGGAGTCCAACCGTGCGGCGACATGGGACGCAGGTTTCCGCCGTTCGACCTGCGTCCCACCCGTACGGGGAGTTCGCTGATCAGCACGGGGTGCGGTGCTAGAGGCCTGCCTCTGTCCGTGTGGCGGACGCGACGGCGACGGCCGTGGTCAGCGGGTCGCGGGCCGGGCGGCCGAGAAGATGCGCGAGGTCCGAAGTGGTGCCGTTCAGGAAGCCGTGGCGGATGGCCGTGGCGATCGAAGCGAGCATGGGCGGCTGGAACGGCAGGAGCCCCGGCGTCTCATCGAGAAGCCTGCGCCGGTACTCGCCCAGGCCGATGGTGTGGTGCGGGACGCCGAGTTCGTCCGCCACCTGGCCCGCCGTGATCGGCGTGCCGACAAGGTCGTAGACCATGCCGTCGTGCCGCGCCGGATTCGCCGCGACGATCGCTGCGACATCGGCGAGGTCTTCCCGCGCGACCGCCGCCAGAGCGCCCTCTGCGAACGGGGATTCCAGCGCGTCGCCGGTCCACATCAGCAGGCCGCCGAAGAGCTCGGCGTACAGGCCGTTGCGCAGGATCGTCCACGGCAGGCCGCTCGACCGCACCGCGCGCTCGGTGGCCCGGTGTGCCAGGGCGAATCCGAGGTGGTCGCCGGCCGTGGTCAGGCTCGTGTACACGACGTGGCGCACGCCGTCACGGACGGCGGCGTCCAGGACAGCCGTGTGCCGGCCGACGACCTGATCGTCCTCGCCGTAACCGGCGGATATCAGCACCAGGGTCGACACCCCGGTGAGATCGAGGCTCGCGGGATCGTCGAAGTCGAGGTGGCGCGTTCCCTCGCCCGGTGTGCGGCTGCCGCCCGTGGCGGTGGCGCCGCCCGCCCGCAGCGCCGCGAGGGTGGCCGCGCCGAGGTTCCCGTTTGCGCCCGTCACCAAGATCATGTGATTCGCGGTCTTCCGTCGTGGTTCTCATCAGTAACTACGCTTGATCCTTCATCGCACGCCCACCCGCCACAAGAAGGCACTTTGATGTCAGCCACGCACACCGGGGTAACCACTCCTGCCGCCCTTGACCCCTGTGGCCGCGAAGACCACCCCGACTGCGGGATCCGGGACGTCCTGGACCGCATCGGCGACAAATGGTCGGTGCTGGTGATCGTCGAACTCGCGGGCGGGCCGCGCCGGTTCCGCGAACTGCAACGCGCCGTCGACGGCATCTCGCAGCGCATGCTCACTCTCACCGTCCGCAGACTCGAACGTGACGGCCTCGTACTGCGCACCGTGTATCCGACCGTCCCGGCGCAGGTCGACTACCGCCTCACCGAGACCGGGGCCGGCCTGACCCATCTGGTCAAGGCGCTCGCCGACTGGTCACTGGCCCACCGGGGCGTCATCGCCGAAGCCAGGCAGGCGTACGACCGGACGCACCCCGACCACGACATTCACTGACATTGCCGAGGAAGGCCGTCATCGCGCGTCGGCCGTCCGCTCGCCGGGCCCCGCACCGGGAGGTTTGCCGGGCCCCGTACCCGGGAGGTTTGCCGCGTCGGCCCGGGTATTACGGGGAGTCCAGCCCCAGCCCCGCCAGATCCAGCAGCGCCACCAACCCCGCCCCCGCGTTGCGCAGCACCACCCGTCCCCCGGCGCGCCGCGCCGTGAGTCGCAGCCGGGCCACCGCCTCGACCACGGCCAGGTCGGCCCGGGTCACCGCGCCGAAGTCGCACACCACCTCCCGCGCCCCGGCCCCGTACAGCCCGCGCAGCCGCTCGCACAGGAGGGGTACGTCGGCGAAGGTGAGGGGGTCGGGCACGGTCAGGACGGCGGGCTGCTCCGGGGGATCGATGGGTTCCACACCGATGAGACCCCGGCGGGTCGCGGAAGTCATCGGTGGGCCGGAGCGACCGGCCCGTCCCGCCTAGTCGAGGGGAAACACCCCGGTGTCCAGAGCGAGCGCGAACGGCTCGGGGAGCTGAATGACCTCACCGAACTTGGCCGTCTGGAGAACCCGGTAGACACCGCCCTTCGGGTCACCGTAAAGAATCGTCGTGGGACCGGCCGGAGCCCAACGGTCAATGAGGAGATAGAGCGGAACTCCCGCCACGGCATAGCCCGCCGCTTTCGTCACACGGTCGTGGACGGCGTTCGCCTTCGAGGTGACCTCCACGACCAGCTCGGCCGCGGCCGCCGGCACGAAGCTGCCCGGCTCCGCGTCGACCACCGCGTCCGGCACCACGACCAGGTCGGGGATGTACAGACCGAGCCGGGAAGGAATGGCCACCCCCAGCGTCTGGTGCGGGTTCCAGTCCTCGGGGATGACGCCGAGGAGAGCGCGGTGGACCCTGGCCGCAATGCTGTTGTGCCGGTTCGCCGGAGCTGGTGACACGGTGACGATCCCCTCGATGATCTCCACCTTGCAGCCCTCTGGCCAGTTCGACTCCCCCCACAGACGGACCAGATCGTCCCAGCCCTGTCCGGGGTCGTAGTCGACGGTGAGTGCGCCCACGGCGGTCTCCCTACGTCGGTTCTGTCCCGCAGTCCAGCATGCCGAACGGGACCGGCACAGGTCCACCGGTCCCGTTCACCCATACGAGGGCGTCGCCCAAAACCCCAGGTCAGGCGATACGTTCCCGCACGATCGGCGTCGCCGAGAACGCCGTTCCCGCCGGGGCCACGTCGTACGAGCCCTCCAGGGAACTCAGCGCGTACTCGAACTTCTCCGGCGTGTCCGTGTGCAGGGTCAGCAGGGGCTGGCCCGCGGTCACCGTGTCGCCGGGCTTGGCGTGGAGCTCGACGCCCGCGCCCGCCTGCACCGGGTCCTCCTTGCGGGCGCGGCCCGCGCCGAGGCGCCAGGCGGCGACGCCGATGTCGTACGCGTCCAGGCGGGTCAGGACGCCCGAGGACGGCGCGGTCACGACGTGCTGCTCGCGGGCGACGGGGAGCGCCGCATCCGGGTCGCCGCCCTGCGCCGCGATCATCCGGCGCCACACGTCCATCGCGGAGCCGTCCGCGAGGGCCTTGGCGGGGTCGGCGTCCTTGATGCCCGCCGCGTCCAGCATCTCGCGGGCCAGCGCGATGGTGAGCTCGACGACGTCGGAGGGGCCGCCGCCCGCCAACACCTCGACGGATTCCCGGACTTCGAGGGCGTTGCCCGCCGTGAGGCCGAGCGGGGTGGACATGTCGGTGAGCAGGGCCACCGTCTTGACGCCGCTGTCCGTGCCCAACGCGACCATGGTGGAGGCGAGTTCACGCGCGTCCTCGATGGTCTTCATGAACGCGCCGGTGCCGACCTTCACGTCCAGGACGAGGGAGCCAGTGCCCTCGGCGATCTTCTTCGACATGATCGAGGAGGCGATCAGGGGGATCGCTTCCACCGTGCCGGTCACGTCGCGCAGCGCGTACAGCTTCTTGTCGGCGGGGGCCAGGCCGTCGCCCGCCGCGCAGATGACCGCGCCGGTGGTGTCCAGGACGTTCAGCATCTCCTCGTTGGAGAGCAGCGCGCGCCAGCCGGGGATGGACTCCAGCTTGTCCAGGGTCCCGCCGGTGTGGCCAAGACCCCGGCCCGAGAGCTGCGGCACGGCCGCGCCGCACGCGGCGACCAGCGGGGCGAGCGGCAGGGTGATCTTGTCGCCGACGCCGCCGGTGGAGTGCTTGTCGGCGGTCGGGCGCGTAAGGGAGTCGAAGTTCATGCGCTCGCCGGAGGCGATCATGGCCGCCGTCCAGCGGGCGATCTCCTTGCGGTTCATGCCGTTGAGGAGGATCGCCATGGCCAGGGCGGACATCTGCTCATCGGCGACCACACCGCGCGTGTACGCGTCGATGACCCAGTCGATCTGCTCGGGAGACAGCTCGCCCCGGTCTCGCTTGGTGCGGATGACGGAGATGACGTCCATGGCATTCCTTCCGGCTTGGTGCACGTGCACGTTGGTACGTACGCGACTCTACGCGCATAGAGGGGAGTTGAAAGGGCGGCCCCCGCACGGGCGGTGCGGGGGCCGGTGGGTTACTTCAGATGGTCGGGGCCGAAGGCCTGGGGGAGCATGTCCGCCAGGGTGAGCACACCCTTCGGGGTCTCCAACAGGAGGTCCGGGCCGCCGAATTCGAAGAGCAGCTGACGGCAGCGGCCGCACGGCACCAGCACGTCGCCCTGGCCGTCGACGCAGGTGAAGTGCGTCAGGCGGCCGCCGCCGGAGAGCTGGAGCGCCGAGACGAGCCCGCACTCGGCGCACAGGCCGATGCCGTACGAGGCGTTCTCGACGTTGCAGCCGGTGACCGTGCGGCCGTCGTCCACGAGGGCCGCCGCGCCGACCGGGTAGCCCGAGTACGGCGCGTAGGCGCGGGACATGGCCTCGCGCGCGGCCGTGCGCAGGGCCTCCCAGTCGGGCGTCGGCGTCACTTGCCCTGGCCCTTCCGGTAGCGCATGCCGTCCGCCTTGGGCATCCGCAGGCGCTGGGCGGAGAGCGAGAGGACGAGCAGCGTCACCACGTAGGGCGTCGCGCCGACGAAGTCGCCGGGCACGTCGTCGGTGACCAGGTACCAGACCAGGATGAGCACGGCCATCACCGCGCTGATCGCGGCCTGGACCATGGCCTTCTTGTACGCCTTCCAGCCCGCGAGCGCCGCGAGCAGCACGACGAGCAGGAGCAGCAGGGCGTGCACGGTGGTGCCGCCGTTGCGCAGCTGGAGCGCGTCGGAGAAGCCGAACAGGCCCGCGCCCATGGCGAGTCCGCCCGGCCGCCAGTTGCCGAAGATCATCGCGGCGAGGCCGATGTAGCCGCGGCCGCCGGTCTGGTTCTCCAGGTAGATGTGCGAGGTGACCAGGGCGAGGAAGGCGCCGCCGAGACCGGCGAGGCCGCCGGAGACCGCGACCGCCGCGTACTTGTAGGAGTACACGTTCACGCCGAGGGATTCGGCCGCGATCGGGTTCTCGCCGCAGGAGCGCAGGCGCAGCCCGAAGGCCGTCTTCCACAGCAGCCACCAGGTGCCGACGAACAGCGCGACGGCGATGACGGTGACCCAGGAGACCTCGGTGACCAGGCCGCCGATGATGCCGGCGAGGTCGGAGACCAGGAACCAGTGGTGGTTCTGGATCGATTCCAGGCCGGAGGACAGGCCCGGGACGCTGAAGCTGGGCAGGGGGTCGGCGGGCGGCGACTGCTTGGGGTTGCCGCCCTTGACCTGGGCCTCGCCGCCGTTGAAGAACAGCTTGGCGAGGTACTGCGTGACGCCCAGCGCGAGCAGGTTGACCGCGACGCCGGAGACGATGTGGTCGACGCCGAAGGTGATGGTGGCGATCGCGTGGATCAGGCCGCCGAGGACGCCGAAGCCGACGCCGGCGAGCAGGCCGAGCCAGGGGCTGGACTGCCAGCCGACCCAGCCGGCGCCGAAGGTGCCGAGGATCATCATGCCTTCGAGGCCGATGTTGACCACGCCGGCCCGCTCGGACCACAGACCGGCCAGGCCCGCGAGCCCGATCGGCACGGCGAGCCCGAGCGCGGCGCTGATCTGGCCCTCGCTGGTGAGCTGGTCGGCGCCGGTGATGACGCGTACGGCGGAGACGAGGATCAGCGCGCCCGCGATGATCATCAGGACTTGCGCGAGGGAGAACTTGCGCGTGGCGTTGCCCCGCTTGACCCCGGCCGGAGGCGGTGGGGTCGTGGTCGTGTCGGTCGTGACGCTCATGCCGTCACCTCCGTCTCGGTCTTGGCGGCCTGGGCCGCGAGCTCGGCGCCGACGCGCTGCTGCTGGCGCTTGAGGCCGTAACGGCGGACGAGTTCATAGGCGATCACGACGCACAGGACGATGACGCCCTGGATCACGCCGAGGATCTCCTTGTCGTAGCCGATCACTTCGAAGTGTCCTGTGGTGCGCTCCAGGTAGCCCCAGAGCAGGGCGGCGAGCGCGACGCCCACCGGGTGGTTGCGGCCGAGCAGGGCGATGGCGATGCCCGTGAAGCCGAGGCCGAGCGGGAAGCTGTTGTCGAACTGGTGGCTGTCGTTGAGCAGCGTCGGCATGCCGACGAGACCGGCCACGGCGCCCGAGATGATCATGCTGGTGACGATCATCTTCTTGACGTCGGCGCCGCTGGCGGCGGCGGCCGACTCGGACTGGCCCACGGCCCGCAGGTCGAACCCGAAGCGGGTGCGGCCGAGGGTGAACCAGTACGCCACGCCGACCAGGACCGCGACGACGATGAAGCCCCACAGCTGTCCGGCCGGGCCCATGTCCAGGGTGAAGAACCACGAGGAGCTGGGCAGCGGCTTGGTGGAGACCAGGGTGCCGGCCTGGTCGAGCTGGCCGAGCCGGTCGGGCTGGAGCAGATAGGCGATGATCGCGGTCGCGATGGCGTTCAGCATGATGGTCGAGATGACCTCGCTGACGCCCCGGGTGACCTTCAGGACGCCCGCGACCGCCGACCACATCGCGCCGACCAGCATGGCGACGACGATGATGACCGGGATCTGCACGATGCCGGGCAGGTTCAGCGCGCCGCCGACCACGGCGGCGAGGAAGGCCGCGAGGCGGTACTGGCCGTCGACACCGATGTTGAAGAGGTTCATCCGGAAGCCGATGGCCACCGCGATGCCCGCGAGGTAGTACGTCGTCGCCTTGTTGAGGATGTAGACCTGGCTGTCGCTCGCCGAGCCGTACGACAGCATGTCGTTGAAGGCCGGGAACGGGTTCCTGCCGGTGGCGAGGATGATCAGGGCGGTGACGACAAGGGCCGCGACGAGAGCGAGCAGCGGGGCCGCGATCGCGAGGAGCAGCTTCTCCTTGTCGATGCGGGAGGTGAGCTTCTTCATCGGTCCTCTCCCCCAGTGTTGTGCTGGTGCTCCAGGTGGCCGCTGGCGGCACCGGTCATGGCGGAGCCCAGTTCCTCGGGGGTGATCGTGGCGGGGTCGGCGTCGGCGACCAGACGGCCCCGGTACATCACCCGCAGGGTGTCGGACAGGCCGATCAGCTCGTCCAGGTCGGCGGAGATCAGCAGGACGGCGAGGCCTTCACGGCGGGCCTCGCGGATCTGGTCCCAGATCTGCGCCTGGGCGCCGACGTCCACGCCCCGGGTGGGGTGCGCGGCGATCAGCAGCTTGGGGTTGTGGCTCATCTCGCGGCCGACGATCAGCTTCTGCTGGTTGCCGCCGGAGAGGGACGCCGCGGTGACCTCGATGCCGGGGGTGCGCACGTCGTACTCGCGCACGATCCGCTCGGTGTCCTTGCGGGCGGCCCCGTTGTCGAGGAGGGCGCCCCTGGAGTTGGGCTTCTCGGTGACGTGGCCGAGGATGCGGTTCTCCCACAGCGGCGCTTCCAGGAGCAGGCCGTGGCGGTGGCGGTCCTCGGGGATGTAGCCGATGCCGCCCTCGCGGCGCTTGCGCGTGGGGGCGGTCGAGATGTCGGCGGTGTCCAGGGTGATGACGCCGCCGTCGGGCAGGCGCATGCCCATGATGGCCTCGACCAGTTCGGCCTGGCCGTTGCCCTCGACGCCCGCGATGCCGAGCACTTCGCCCTTGTGGATGGTGAAGGAGACCGAGGACAGCACCTCGCGCACCACGCCGTCGGGGTCGGTGGCCGCCAGGCGCAGGTCGCTGACCTGGAGCATGGGCACCGTGGTGACCGTCGACTCGCGGGTCTCGGGCGAGGGCAGCTCGCTGCCCACCATGAGCTCGGCCAGCTGCTTGGTGGTGGTCGTGCGGGGGTCGGCGGTGCCGACCGTGGTGCCGCGCCGGATCACCGTGATCTCGTCGGCGACCGACAGCACCTCGCCGAGCTTGTGCGAGATGAAGATGACGGTCAGGCCCTCGGCCTTGAGCTCGCGCAGGTTGTCGAAGAGGGCTTCGACCTCCTGCGGGACGAGGACCGCGGTCGGCTCGTCGAGGATGAGGGTGCGGGCGCCGCGGTAGAGGACCTTCAGGATCTCCACGCGCTGGCGGTCGGCCACGCCCAGGTCCTCGACCAGGGCGTCGGGTCGCACGCCGAGGCCGTACGCGTCCGAGATCTCCTTGATCTTGTTGCGGGCCCTGGCGCCGATGCCGTACAGCTTCTCGCCGCCGAGGACGACGTTCTCCAGGACGGTCAGGTTGTCGGCCAGCATGAAGTGCTGGTGGACCATGCCGATGCCGAGCGCGATGGCGTCCGCCGGGCCGGCGAAGGAGGCCTGGGTGCCGTCGATGGTGATGGTGCCCTCGTCCGGCTTCTGCATGCCGTAGAGGATCTTCATCAGGGTCGACTTGCCGGCGCCGTTCTCACCGCACAGGGCGTGCACGGTGCCCTTGCGGACGGTGATGTCGATGTCCTTGTTGGCGACGACACCGGGGAATCGTTTGGTGATGCCGCGCAGTTCGACGGCGGGAGGGCTGGACGCGTTGATGGCGCACTCTCCTCGTGGGCAGGAGCAGGGGGGCGGGGAGCTTCCGGGGAAGCCGGGAAGCGTACTGGTGTGCCACGCCGGGTCCCGGCGTAGTAGTTCAGCACACTCACGGCGCGCCAACTCCGGCCTACGCGCGTAGAGTTGACACTTCGTTACGGCCCGGTGGGCAGGGCGGTCCCTGCCCACCGGGCCGGTTCGTGACGGGGCGGTCAGCGACCGCCACGGATCACGGGGTGGTCTTGACCTTGATGGTGCCGTCGACGATCTTCTTCTGGGCCGCGTCGAGCTGCGGCTTCAGGTCGTCGATGAAGCCACCGCTCGTGGCGAGCGAGACGCCGCCCTTGGCCAGCGGGTAGCTGTTGGTGCCGACCAGCGGCTTGCCGTCCTTGATCGACTTGATCAGGTCGTAGACGCCGATGTCGACGTTCTTGACGACCGAGGTCAGGATCGAGTCCTTGTACTTGGACAGCGAGGCCTGCTGGTACTGGTCGGAGTCGACACCGATCGCCCAGGCCCCCTTCTTGCCCGCGACGGCCTCGATCGCGCCGGTGCCGGAGGAGCCGGCCGCCGTGTAGATCACGTCGGCGCCGTTGTCCAGCATGCCCTGCGCGGCTTCCTTGCCCTTGTCGGGGCTGGCGAAGCCGGAGGTGTCCGAGCCGTGCGACAGGTACTGGTTGTCGATCTTGACGTCCGGCTTGGTGTCCTTGACGCCCTGGTTGAAGCCCGCCTCGAACTTCTTGATCAGGGGGACGTCCACACCGCCGATGAAGCCGACGTGGCCCGTCTTGGACTTCAGCGCCGCGGCGACACCCGCGAGGTAGGAGCCCTGCTCCTCGGTGAAGACGATGTTGTCGATGTTCTTGGGGCCCTCGACGACGGAGTCGACGATGCCGAAGGTGGTGTTCGGGTACTTGTCCGCCACCTTCTTCATCGACGTCGCGTACGCGTAGCCGATGCCGATGACCGGGTTGTAGCCCGCGCCCGCCAGGTCGGTGAGCCGCTGCTCGCGGTCCGCCTCGGTGTCGGTCGTCTTGGCGGTCAGCTCCTTGACGGAGCCGCCGAACTCGGACTTGGCCTTGTCGATGCCGCGCGCGGCGGAGTCGTTGAACGAGTGGTCGCCACGGCCGCCGACGTCGTACGCGACACCGATCTTGACGCCCTTGCCGCCCGTGGAGGACGACGAGGACGTGCCCGAGTCCTTCTGGGAGGACGTGGAGCCACAGGCGGTGGCGGAAAGCGCGAGCGCGGCGGTGGCGACACCCGCCGCAGCGATCTTGGATACCCGGCGCAAGAGGAGGTCCCTTCAAACCTGAACCGAGGCGCCCCTACCGGCGCTGGTTTCGCGTCGGATCGTAACGCGCGTAGATGTCGCGTAAAGCCCTGTTCGGAAGCCGTTATCGGATCGTCGCGAACAGGGGATGAAGTGTCCGGTTACGAGCGGTTGCCATCCAGCAGCGCGGCGGCGGTGAAGAGCTCCACCCCGACCTTGATCGCGGCTTCGTCCGCGTCGAAATCACCCCGATGGAGGTCAAGCCGGGCATGGGAGCCGGGCGTACGGACCCCGAGCCGGGCCATCGCCCCAGGTACGTGCTCCAGGTACCACGAAAAGTCCTCGCCACCCAGTGACTGCTCCGTGTCCTCGACCGAGAAGGCGCCCCGGCGGGCGGTCATGGCGTCGTGCAGCAGCTCGGTGATGGCGGGATCGTTGACGACCGGGGGCACCCCGCGGACGTAGTTGATCTCCGATTTGGCCCCGTGCAGGGTGGCCACCTCGTCGATCGCGGCGTGTACGAGGTCGGGCGCGTCGCGCCAGGCCGCGAGGTCCAGGCAGCGCACGGTGCCGGCCAGCTCGGCGTGCATCGGGATCACGTTGCAGGCGTGGCCCGACTCGATGCGGCCCCAGGTCAGGGCGAGGCCCGCGCGGGCGTCGACGCGGCGGGCGAGCAGCGCCGGCACGTCGGCGGCGACCCGCGCGACGGCGGTCACCAGATCGGTGGTCAGGTGCGGGCGGGCGGTGTGTCCGCCGGGCCCGTCCAGGGCGACCTCCAGGCGGTCGCAGGCGGAGGTGATGGCGCCGGTGCGCAGCCCGATCCGGCCGGCGTCCACGCGCGGGTCGCAGTGCACGGCGATGATCCGGCCGACCCCGTCCAGGACGCCCGCCACGATGGCGTCGGCGGCGCCGCCCGGCAGCACCTCCTCGGCGGGCTGGAAGAGCAGCCGTACGGGAGCGGCGAGGCGGCCCTCGCGGTGCAGGGCGGCCAGGACCAGGCCGGCGCCGAGGACGGTGGTGGTGTGCACGTCGTGGCCGCAGGCGTGCGCGCGGTCGGGCACGGTGGAGCGGTAGGCAACGCCCGCCTTGGCGTCGGGGATGGGCAGGGCGTCGATGTCCGCGCGCAGGGCGAGCATCGGGCGCGGGGCGCCGCCCTTGCCCGCGCCGCCGCCCTTCGGCCCGGTCGCGGTGCCGATGTCACACGTGAGCCCGGTGCCGCCCGGCAGGACGCGGGGTTCAAGGCCCGCCGCTTCGAGGCGGGCTCTGATCGCGGCGGTGGTCCTGAACTCCTGATTGCCCAGCTCGGGATGCATGTGCAAGTCCCGGCGGAAGGCGATGAGTTCGGCACACAGGGCCTCGCTCAGCTCGCCGGGCAGCGGTGCTTCGCCGGGCAGATCGGCTTCGGACTCACGGGACATCAAGTGGTTCACTCGTTGAGGGTAGGCCTTTTCGAGGCTCAACTCGCTCGCGATCAACAAAAGTTCAGCCGCATAGGGGAAAGAAAGCTGGTCACCTGGCGCATGTCGATCGCGTCACCTGGGTACTGTATTTCGTCCTTTTGCCCGATGCCCGGGACCGGTGCACAGCCTCCGCCCGGAGCCTCGGCGTGGAGCCGGGCCGGTGCGCGCACGGCTCACGCCGCCACCGTCGCGAGCCCGTGGGCCTTGCGCGCCGCCCCCGTCACACCGTCGAGGAAGCCCTGCGCCCGGGGGGACGCCCGCTCGGTCAGCCAGCGCGGGTCGATGTCGCAGACCACGACGGACACGCCCGTGCCCGCGAGCGCGAGCGGCAGGGTGTGGACGACGGTGGAGGGAAAGCTGAGGACCGTACGGCCCACCGGCCCGCGCCGGGCTATCAGTTCGAGCGGCAGATCGGGCCGGACTATTTCGAGGCCCGTGCGGCCGTGCAGGGCGTGCAGTTTGTCCGCCGACTCCCTGCGGTGGGCGAAGTAGCGGGTCACCCCGTGGCGGGCGGCCAGCTGGCCGACGGCGTCGAGATAGCTCCCTGGGTCCACGACGCCGGTCTCCACCAGCGAAGTCCCCACCAGATCGGCCCCCTTGGTCAGCCTCGGCGGCCCGAAGCGCGCACGGGTCCAGCCGAAGGTGTTGGCCGTGACGGTGACCCCGTCGGGCGCCTCTATGGGCATCGCGCTGAACACCTCGACGCCGTGCCGCGCCCCGGGGGTGAGCCGGCGCCGGGCGGCGGCGGAGACCGGCGCGAACACCAGGTCGCGCGCGCCGGCCCTGCTGCCGCGCCGGTGCCAGCGCACCAGGCGTTCCCCGCCCGCGAGTTGGGAGACGAACTCCATGGTGGCCGTGCCGTCGTCGACGACCACCAGGTCGCGGGCGCCGGCCACGGTCAGGAGCAGCTGTACGTAGCGCGAGAAGGGGTCACCGATGACGATCCGCTCCGCGCGCCGCAGCGTCGGGGTGAGCCCGGCCACCGTGTGCAGCGGCGCCGTGAGTCCGCCGCGCGCCTCCTCCCACCGCACCGTCGCGCCCGCGTCACGGGCCAGTTCGGCCATCCGGCGCAGCTGGCCGCGTGACATGGGGTCGGTCGGCGAGAGCACCACGACGGTCAGGCCCGCCAGGTCCTGCGTGGCGCGCTGCTGCACGGGCACGCCGTCAAGCAGCGGCCCTGGCGCGTGCGCCCACTCCAGGACGTTGAGCAGCTGGACCGGGCTCTCCACGAACGCGACGGTGGCGGCCATCTCCCGGGGCACGGTGGGCGGCCCGCTCAGACCGCGGCCGCAGCGCGGTCCTCGGAGGCGCTGCCGGCCCGCTCGGCGTCCTGGTCCGCTTCGGCCTGGGCGACGACACCGGCGACGCGGCGCAGCTTCTTCATCGGGGCGAGCTCGGAGTCGTAGACCTTCTTGACGCCGTCGCCGAGCGCCGCCTCGATGGTGCGGATGTCGCGGACCAGACGGGCCAGGCCGCCGGGCTCGACGGAGGCGGCCTGGTCGGAGCCCCACATCGCGCGGTCCAGGGTGATGTGGCGCTCGACGAAGGTGGCGCCGAGGGCGACGGCGGCGAGCGTGGTCTGGAGGCCGGTCTCGTGGCCGCTGTAGCCGATCGGCACGTTGGGGTACTCGGCCATCAGGCTGTTGATCACCCGCAGGTTGAGCTCTTCGGCCTTGGCCGGGTAGGTCGAAGTGGCGTGGCACAGCAGGATGTTGGCGCTGCCGAGCACTTCCACCGCGTGCCGGATCTGCTGCGGCGTGGACATGCCGGTGGAGAGGATGACGGTGCGTCCGGTGGCCCGCAGGGCGCGCAGGAGCTCGTCGTCGGTGAGCGAGGCGGAGGCCACCTTGTGGGCCGGCACGTCGAACTTCTCCAGGAAGGCGACGGCCTCGGTGTCCCACGGGGAGGCGAACCAGTCGATGCCGCGCTCCTCGCAGTGCGCGTCGATGGCGCGGTACTCGTCCTCGCCGAACTCCACCCGGTGGCGGTAGTCGATGTACGTCATCCGGCCCCACGGGGTGTCGCGCTCGATGTCCCACTGGTCGCGCGGGGTGCAGATCTCCGGGGTGCGCTTTTGGAACTTGACCGCGTCGCAGCCGGCGTCGGCGGCCGCGTCGATCAGGGCGATCGCGTTGTCCAGGTCACCGTTGTGGTTGATGCCGATCTCGCCGGTGATGTACACGGGCCGGCCCGGACCTGCGGTGCGGCTGCCGAGGGTGCGCAGACGGTTGCTCATGAGGGCGTTTCCTTAGCTGTGCGGGGTGGGGTGTGGCTGGGGTGCGGTCGGGTCACGGGGTGGATGAGCGGGCGGGTGAGGGGGTGCGGTCGAGCTCGGGTCCCAGGAGCCAGGCGGCGATCTCGCGGACGGCTCCCGCGCCGCCGGGGGCGCTGGTGACGGCGCGCGCGGCGGCGCGCACCGAGTCGTGGGCGTCGGCGACGGCCACGGGCCAGCCGGCGAGCGCGAAGCAGGGCAGGTCGTTGACGTCGTTGCCGGCGTAGAGCACGCGCTGAGGATCGACGCCCTGCTCCTCGCACCACTGCTTGAGGGCGAGGTCCTTGCGGTCGATGCCGTGCAGGACGGGGATCTTCAGCTTGCGGGCGCGGGCGGCGACCACGGGGTTCTGCTCGGTGGACAGGACGAGCAGCTTCAGGCCGGCCCGGCGCAGGGCGGCGACGCCGAGCCCGTCGCCCCGGTGCACCGCGACGAGTTCGCGTCCCTCGGAGTCGATGAGCACCCTGTCGTCGGTCTGGGTGCCGTCGAAGTCGAGGACGACCGCGTCGACGTCGTCGAGTACGGGGGTGGTCGCGGGATCGATGAGGGGGGCGAGCGCGCGGGCCCGCGCCAGGTCGTGCGGCTCGTCGATCTCCAGGACCCGCGCGGGGTCGGTGCGCACGAGCGCGGTGCGGCCGAAGAAGCGGTGCTGGTGCTTGCGGAAACCTTCGGCGGCCATGGCGTAGGCGGCGCCGGTCTCCAGGAAGTCCTGGGGGCGGTCCTGGCGGCGCGGCCGGAACGCCTTGTCGTGGCCCATGCCCTGGCCGCCGCCGAGTTCGTCCTCGCGCCACAGGAACCCGTGGAAGGGGGCGACGGTCACCGCGCTGTCGGCGCCGTCCTCGACGACCGCGGCAGCGACGCCCTCGACGTCCTCGCGGGCCAGGAACGGGCTGGTGCACTGCACGAGCAGCACGACGGCGGTGGTGGGGTAGGCGTCGAGGGCGTGCAGGACGGCGGCCTCGCTGCTGGCGGTGTCGCCCGCGATGGCGGCGGGCCGGACGACCACGTCGGCGCCGGCGGCGCGGGCCGCGGCGGCGATCGCCGGGTCGTCGGTGGAGACGGCGACGTCGGTGACGTGGCGCGCGGCGCGGCAGGCCAGCACGGCCCGTACGACGAGCGGGACACCGGCGACGGGGGCCAGGTTCTTGCCGGGCACCCCCTTGGAGCCGCCGCGCGCGGGGATCACCGCGAGGACCCTGGTGGCCGGGGTGGCCGTCGCTGGACTCATCACAGTTCTCCCATCCGGCGGATCACGGGCGCGATCCGCTGTACGCCGTGGCGGTAGGCGCCGCGCGCCGCGTCGCGCACGGCGTCCCTGAACACCCGGCGCAGCCCCTTCGGCTCGCGCGCGGGGGCCGCGCCGGGCAGCGGGGTGCCGTCGGGCGCGAGGTGGTGGCGGGCGAGGACACCGGGCAGATAGCCGGGCGCGGTGGCCGGGGTGTAGTACGGCGCGATGGGCGGCAGGCTCCGGCGCGTGAGCAGGGCGTCCAGGCGCTCTCGTACGCCGTCGAAGGCGCGCTGGTGGGCCTCGCCCGGCGCGACGCCGTGGGCGGCGAGCCAGCCGGCGTCGGGCGCGGGCCGGTGCCCGGCGTCGAGCCGGTCCCACGAGGTGAGGCAGCCGGAGCCGACGAAGTGGTGGTTGCCGAGGTTTTCGCGTACGCCGAGGTCGGTCAGGACGGCGGTGGGGACCGAGCGGTGCAGGGACTCAAGGGCGGCGGTCGAGGAGACGGTCACCAGGAGGTCGGTGCGGTCGAGGACCTCGCCCATGTTCCCGTACGCCAGGCGGAAGTTGGGCGGCAGGTCGATGCCGCGGGCGAGCTTTTGGAAGGGGTGCTCCTCGATGTGGGTGGTGTGCTCGCCGGGCTGTGAGCGGAGCTTGAGTACGACCTCGCGCCCGGGGTGGCGCCGGGCGTGCGCGACCAGGCGCCGCAGCAGGTACTGGCGGTCGGCGCGGGACTCCGGCACGGAGGGCTGGGCGGCGAAGACGACGGTGTCGCGGCCCGGCTCGGCCCGGTGGGGGGCGCCGCCGAGGAAGGGCAGCGCGGCCTCGGTGACCGCGCCGGCGTCGGCGCCCACTCCCTCGTACACGGCACGGAAACGCTCCGCGTCGTGGCGGGAGTTGGCGAGCACGATGTCCGCGCCGTGCCGCAGGAGCAGGCCGTCGGCCAGCTTCTCGTAGACGACGCCGACATAGCCGGTGACGACCACGGGCCGGCGCGCGCGCCCCCGCCACCGGGCGGCGAGTCCGTGCAGCGCCGCCTGGGCCGCGCCGCCGACGAGCGCGAGCACGATCACGTCGTACGCGGGCTCCTCGGCGCGTCCGATGGCCGACTTGGCCGCCCCGTCCAGGAATTGAGCCATCGTCAGCTCCGCCGGGGCGCCGGCGTCCGCGCCGACCTCGGCGAGCTGGCGTGAGGTGGGGGTGGCGCGGCCGCGCAGCAGGAAGCCGTCGAGGTCACAGGCGGCGGGCCGGGACGCGTCGGCCTCGGATCCGGGCACCTGTCCGGCGAGACGGCGCGCGGTGAGCGCGCCCCATTTCCACCGGGTGTCCGAATCCGCGAGGACCGCGATCCGCAGCCGTGAAGGTGTAGAAGGTGTACGTGATGGCACGCCGTAGAAACTAGGAAGCCCGGCGGATTCGCGGCCCAACTCGGCCGCAACAAAGGGTTAACAGCGTGACTACGAATGGCGCCCGGTGCATACGGACGGGCCGGTTAACGAATTCGCCGTCCGTCGTTCATCCGGCATCCGGCCGCCGGACAGGACGAAGGACGCGCGGCGCGCCTAGCGTCACGGCCGTGGTCAAGCTCTCCGTCATCGTGCCGTTCTACAACGTGCGCGCCTACGCACCCGACACCCTGCGAAGTCTGCGCGCGAACGCCCGCGACGACTTCGAGTTCCTGCTCGTCGACGACTGTTCGTCGGACGGCACGATCGCGCTGCTCGAACGCGCCGAGCGCGAGCTGCCAGGGGCGGTGCTGCTCAGACACGAACGCAACGGCGGTCTGGCCACCGCGCGCAACACAGGTCTGAACGCGGCGCGCGGCACCTATCTGGCCTACCTGGACGGCGACGACTGGGTGGCGCCGGGCTACTTCGCCCAACTCCTTTCCTCCATGGAGGAGTTGGGCTGCGACTTCATACGCACCGACCACGTCCAGGTGACGGGGCAGGAGCGTACGGTGCACCGGGTGCCGCACGGGCGGCGCGGCGAGGTGATGTCGCCGCGCGAGGCGATCCTGCCCGCCACCCGCTCCACCTCGGTGGACTACGCCTTCGCGTGGGCCGGGATGTACCACCGCAGGCTCGTCGACCAGGGCCTGCTGCACTTCACCGACGGCCTGCGCACCGCGGAGGACCGGCCGTGGATCTGGCGGCTGCACCGCGAGGCGCGGACGTTCGCCGTCACGGGCGCGCTCGGCGTCTTCTACCGGCGCGGCGTCGCCTCCTCGCTCACGCAGATCGGCGATGTCCGGCAACTCGATTTCATTCGCGCATTCGACCAGGTAATAGAAGAGACGGCAAAGGACCGAAATGCGGCCGATCTGCTCCCGAAAGCGGTACGGACGTACTGCGCGATCATTTCCCACCATATGAGCGGCATCGAAAGGTTCGAACCCGCCGTGGCCAGAAAGCTGCGGGCCATGAGCGCGGACGCCCTGAGAAGACTGCCGCAGGACCATCTCAGGGACGCGCTGGACTCCATGGACTCCAGCCGCGCCGCCCGGCTGCGCAGGCTGCGCCGCCGCCCGGTCACCGTCTCGGCGGGGGCGGCCGCCTGATGCCCACGACCCCCGCCGTACGCACCACGCAGATCTTCGCCGCGTCCACCCTGTACGGGGTGGCCACGCTGGCCGCCGCGCTCGACAGCGGCTGTTTCCCGGCGGCCGACCGCCGGCTCCTGCTGATCAGCAACAACGCGCCCGTGCCCGAGACGTCGGCGCCGCTGGACACCATGCCGGGCTTCGAGCCGCTGCGGGAGCGCTTCGACGGTGTCCTCTCCTGGAACGCCACCATCGCGCCCTTCCACCCCGGCGGCTGGTCCCCGAGGGCTGACGATGTCCCGCTGTGGGAGCGGCAGTTGAGGACAGTGTGGGGTCTTGGCGAGGACCGGATCGAGCTCGCCGTCGAATCCATCCAGGTGAACCCGGCCCAGGCCGTGGCCCAGCTCTTCCCCGACGCGCCCCTGACCGTCTACGCGGACGGCCTGATGACGTACGGTCCCACCCGCAACAAGCTCGACCCGCTGATCGGCGGGCGGGTGCGCCGGGTGCTCCACCTCGACCTGGTGCCGGGCCTGGCTCCGCTGCTCCTCGGCGAGTTCGGGGTGCCGTGCGAGCCGGTGCCGACGGCCGCGTTTTTGAAGGTGGCGAGCGAACTGACTGCTGCCGCGGGTGAGTTGGAGGCGGTTGCCGGGGGCGAGCCGGTGGCACTCCTGCTCGGCCAGTACCTCTCCGCGCTGTCCATCCTCACCCCGGAGCAGGAGGAGGAGCTGCACCTGCGGATGCTGCGGGGCGCGGCGGCGCGCGGGCACCGGCACATCGTGTTCAAGCCGCACCCCTCGGCGCCGCCCGCCGGGACGCGGGAACTCGCGCGTGAGGCGGACGCGCTCGGCGTCCAACTGACCGTCCTTGGCCGCCCGTTGCTCGCCGAGGTGCTGTACGAGCGGCTGGCCCCCGCGCTCGTGGTGGGCTGCTTCTCCACCGGCCTGCTCACCGCGTCGGCGTTCTACGGCATCCCCACCGCCCGGGTCGGCACCGAGCTCCTTCTCGACCGGCTCGCGCCCTACCAGAACAGCAACCGGGTGCCGGTGACCATCGTGGACGCGCTGGTCCCGCCCCTGGAGAAGGAGCCGGCGCCCTCCGTCGACCTGCCGGAGCTCCTGAGCGCGGTCGGCTACGCGATGCAGCCCGAGATCCGCCCGGATCTGCGGGGCGCGGCCGAACGCTACCTCGCGGGGTCGCTCAACGCGTACACGTGGCGCTACTTCAAGCGGCGCCGCCTGACCGCGCTCGCCCTTCCGGGCGCGATACCCGGGCGGCTCGCTTTCGTCCCGCGCAACGCGACGGTCCGCAGACTCGCCCGCCGAGCCCGCGCCCTGACCCGCACCCGCACCGCGACCCGAGCCCGCACCCTGGCCCGCCGCCGCGCCTGAGCGGGGGGCGCGACCGGGACGGCGTCAGGCCAACTGCCGTACGGACATGAGCAGATGGCGGTGTTCGTCCGCCGCCGTGGCCACCGCGCCGTCCGCCGCCGGGGCGCCGCTGAGCAGGGCCCGCTGGCCGGGGCCCAACAGTTCGAAGCGGACCCGGGGCGCCCGCAGCGAGGTGAGGGCGTCCAGCAGATAGGCGGGGTTGAAGGCCACGGTCAGGTCGTCGGCGCCGGTCAGCGCGCAGGGCAGGCGCTGCGCGGCGATGTCGTCCTCGTAACCCGCCTGGAGGAGCACCGTCCCGTCGGCGCGAAAGCCGAGCCGGACCGGGCTGTTCGGCTCCGCGACGACCGCGACCCGGCGGACCGCGTCGGCGAGCGCTTCGCGTCCGGTGACGGCGACGGCCGGGTCCGCGAGCGCGAAGAGCTTGTCGTAGCGCGGCAGCCGGCCGTCCAGGAGGCGCAGGGTTGTGCGCGCCCGGGAGCCCTCGAAGGCGATCAGGCCCCGGCCCGAACCGCCGTCCCCCACCGGCGCGTCCAGGCCCACCGTGAGCGTTCCCGCCTTCGCCAGGGAGCGCGAGAGCTCGGCGAGCCTGCGGCCCGGGATCACCACCTGGGCCGGCTCCGGGTCCGGCCGGTCGGGCCGCCACGGCAGGGTGCGCACGGCGTACCGGTAGCGGTCGGAGGCCGCCAGGGTCATCGAGGCGCCGTCCAGACGGAGCTGGATGCCGCTCAGGACGGGCAGCGCCTCGTCGCGCCCGGCCGCGACCGACACCTGGGCGACGGCCGTCGCGAACGCCGCCGCGTCCACCGACCCGCGCCGCGCGGGCCGCGCGGGCAGCGCCGGGTACTCCGCCACCGGCAGGGTGGACAGGCCGAAGCTGATCCCGCCGCCCTCGACGGTGAAGCGGGAGCCCTCCATCGCGCAGGTCAGCGTCGCCTCCGGCAGCACCTTGCAGATGTCGAGCAGCCTGCGGCCCAGCACGAGGACCTGCCCGGCGGCCCCGGTCCCGGCCGCGACCTCGATGTGCGCGGACGCCTCGTGGTCGAACCCCGACAGGGCGAGCCGCCCCTCCCCCGCCGTCAGGAGCAGGCCGCCGAGCACCGGCACCGGTGAGCGCGCGGGCAGCGATCCGGCCGCCCACGCCACCGCGTCGGCCAGCGCGCCCCGTTCGATCCGGAACTGCATCCCGTGGTCCCCGTTCCTCGCCGTTCGTGGTCCGCGCACGCTATCGGCCGCCACTGACAACGGGCCCCCGCCACCTGGAATCGACGCCCAGGAGAACGCGTCGGGGCGTGAGATGAACATGCCGCGTCGGGTGTGGGAACTCCCGGGCGGTGGGCCCTTTTTGGGCGTTCGGCGGTCCTACGCTGTCGACGCCGAGGCCCGCCGGGCCGCAGGAGAACCGGGCCAGAGGAGAACCGTGACCAACACCCTGCCGGTGGCCAACGTCGCCGCCGGCCGCCCGACGCACCGCCCGACGCCCGCGAAAGCGCCGGTGGCGGCCCCGGTCTCGCGGCTTCGCGCGCTCGACGGACTGCGTCTGATCGCGGCCCTGATGGTCGCGCTCTACCACTACGGCGGCCGCTCGGGCGACATCAGCAGGGGCTGGGGCGCCTCCCCCAAGAAGCTGTTCCCGGACGCCCACGAGTGGTTCTCCTACGGCTGCCTCGGGGTGCAGATCTTCTTCGTCATCAGCGGCTTCGTCATCTGCATGAGCGGCTGGGGCCGCCCGCTGCGCTCCTTCTTCGCCTCCCGCGTCTCGCGGCTCTACCCGGCGTACTGGGCGGCGCTGATCATCGTCACGGCGGTGTTCGCGCTGCCCTGGGTGGTCTACAGGACGGTCACGCCCAGCGAGTTCGTGGTGAACCTGACCATGCTCCAGATGCCGGTCGGCGTGCACCGGGTGCTCGGGGTGTGCTGGACTCTCTGGGCCGAGCTGCGTTTCTACGCGCTGTTCGCGCTGTGTGTCGTACTGCCCGGCGCGACCCGGCGCCGCGTGGTGCTGTTCTGCGCGGGCTGGACGCTGGCGGCCGCGCTCACCTCGACGGCCGAACAGCCTTTCCTGGACGCGGTGTTCATGCCCGAGTACGCGTCCTTCTTCATCGGCGGCATGGGCCTGTACCTGCTGCACCGCAACCGGCGGGACGTGACCGCCTGGGGCATCGTCGCCGTCAGCTGGGCCATCGGCCAGCACTGGGCGGTCGCGGGCCTGTGGCACAAGCCGAACCCGGCGGCCTTCTCCAACCGGCACGTGTGGGTGATCGTCGCGATCGTCACGCTCGGCTTCCTGCTCGTCGGCGCGATCGCGCTGGGCCACCTGCACTGGGCGAACTGGCGCTGGCTCACCGTGGCGGGCGCCCTCACCTACCCGTTCTACCTGGTGCACGAGCACCTGGGCTGGGTGGTGGTCGGCGTGCTCCACCGCGAGCTGCACGTCCCCGCGCCGGCCACCTTCGCCCTGACCATCGCGGCGATGCTGCTCCTCGCCTGGCTGCTCAACCGCTATGTGGAGCGCTGGGCCACGCCGCTGCTGCGCCGGGCGCTGACGGTCCGGCCCGCCACGGCCCGGCCCGGCACACCCCGGACCGTCACACCCCGCTGAGGGACAGCTTCACCGCGAAGCCGAGGAAGAGCGCGCCCGCCGCCGACGCCGCGCCCGCCGAGAGCCGCTTGCGGCGGCGGAACGCGGCCGCGAGGCGGGTGCCGCTGAATATGAGCGTCGACAGATACAGGAAGCTGCCGAGCTGGAGCAGCGCGCCGAGCACCAGGAACGACAGGGCGGGGTAGGCGTAGTCGGGCGACACGAACTGTACGAAGAAGGAGATCATGAACAGGATCGCCTTCGGGTTGAACAGGCTCAGCATGAGCGCCCGCCGGTAGGGGCGCTCAGCCGCCGCGCCCGCCGCGTCCTGCGAGGGGGCAGCGGACTCCTGCGCCTTGTCGTGCCGTGAGCGCCACATCGCCACCGCCTGTCGCAGCATGCCGAGCGCCAGCCAGCTCAGATAGCCCGCGCCCGCGTACTTGACGGCGGCGAACAGCAGCGGCGTCGTCTGGAGCAGCGAGGCCGCGCCCAGCGCGGACAGCGTCATCAGCACCGTGTCGCCGGTGAAGACCCCGGCGGCGGCCGCGTACCCCGTCCGCACCCCGCGCCGGGCGGCGACGGACAGCACGTACAGCGAGTTCGGCCCCGGCAGCAGGACGATCAGCGCCACGCCGGCGAGATAGGTCGGAAGATCGGTCACACCCAGCATGGGGGTGAGTCTCGCACGGGGGTACGACAGCGGGCACGCGCGTTTCACAGAGCGGAACACACCCTTCCGCCCGGGCCCGGCCCCACCGCCCGGGGCCGCGTCCCACTACCCGGGGCCGCGTCCCACTACCCGGGTCCACGCCCCGCCACCCCGGCCCGGTCCACCCTCAGAACGCGTCCGTGGGCGCGTACGTCCCCCACACCTCGCGCAGCGCGTCGCACACCTCGCCGACCGTCGCCCGGGCCTTCAGGGCGGTCTTCATCGGATACAGGACGTTGTCCTCGCCCATGGCCGCCCGCTTCAGCTCCGCCAGGGCCGCGTCCACCGCCGCCCGGTCGCGGCCGGCCCGCAGCGCGGCGAGGCGGGCCGCCTGCTGCGCCTCGATCGCCGGGTCCACCCGCAGCGGCTCGTAGGGGTCCTCGGTCTCGGCCCGGAAGCGGTTGACGCCGACCACGACGCGCTCGCCCGCGTCGGTCTCCTGCGCGACGCGGTAGGCCGAGCGCTCGATCTCGCCCTTCTGGAAACCCCGCTCGATCGCCTCGACCGCGCCCCCCAAGTCCTCGACGTGCCGCATCAGTTGGAGCGCGGCCTCCTCCACCTCGTCCGTCATCTGCTCGACCGCGTACGACCCGGCGAAGGGGTCCACGGTCGCGGTGACGTCGGTCTCGTAAGCGAGGACCTGCTGGGTGCGCAGGGCAAGGCGCGCGCTCTTGTCCGTCGGGAGCGCGATCGCCTCGTCGAAGGAGTTGGTGTGCAGCGACTGGGTGCCGCCGAACACGGCCGCGAGGCCCTGGACGGCGACGCGCACGAGGTTGACCTCGGGCTGCTGCGCGGTGAGCTGCACGCCCGCGGTCTGGGTGTGGAAGCGCAGCATGAGCGACTTGGGGTTCTTCGCGCCGAACTCCTCGCGCATCACCCGGGCCCAAATGCGGCGCGCGGCACGGAACTTGGCGACCTCTTCGAGGATCGTGGTGCGGGCCACGAAGAAGAAGGACAGGCGCGGTGCGAAGTCGTCCACGTCCATTCCGGCCGCGACCGCCGTGCGGACGTACTCGATGCCGTCGGCCAGCGTGAACGCGATCTCCTGCGCGGGCGATGCGCCGGCCTCGGCCATGTGGTAGCCGGAGATCGAGATCGTGTTCCACTTGGGGATCTCGGCCCCGCAGTACTTGAAGATGTCGGCGATCAGCCGCAGCGAGGGCTTCGGCGGGAAGATGTAGGTGCCCCGCGCGATGTACTCCTTCAGGACGTCGTTCTGGATCGTGCCGGTCAACTGGTCGGCAGGTACGCCCTGTTCCTCGCCGACCAGCTGGTACATCAGGAGCAGCAGCGCCGCCGGGGCGTTGATCGTCATGGACGTCGACACCTTGTCGAGCGGGATGCCGTCGAACAGGACGCGCATGTCGTCCAGGGAGTCGATGGCGACGCCCACCTTGCCGACCTCGCCGGAGGCGATCGGCGCGTCGGAGTCGTGGCCCATCTGGGTCGGCAGGTCGAAGGCGACCGAGAGGCCCATGGTGCCGTTGGCGATGAGCTGCTTGTAGCGGGCGTTGGACTCGGTCGCGGTGCCGAAGCCCGCGTACTGGCGCATGGTCCAGGGGCGGCCGGTGTACATCGACGGGTAGACGCCACGGGTGAAGGGGTACGCGCCGGGCTCGCCCAGCTTCTCGGCGGGGTCCCAGCCGGCGAGGGCGTCAGGGCCGTAGACCGGCTCGATGGGCAGACCGGATTCAGACTCGCGCGCCATGTGCTGTGCCTCCCGTTGAAGCCGTATTACTGGCTGGTACCCGACCCTCGCGACGGACTGTAGCGGCGAGGGCGCGCGGGGTGGGCGGACGCGCGCTGGGAGCTTGCTCACAACGCGCCCGATGCGGACGGGCGCTTTTGCAACCGTTCGCGCCGGGAAACTGTCTAGGGGGACACCAGAGAATCAGGGGGCGACGCATGCGCCGGAACCACCGCACCACTCTCATAGCCCAAACCCTCACCGCGACCGCCGTCATCGCGGCGGCCGTGGGATGCGGTCCGCAGAGCGCCGGGGCCGGCGCGAAAGCTCCGGCCGCCCCGGGCGCACCCTCGGCGCCGTCCGCCGCGCCGTCCACACCCGCGCCACCGCCCGCGTCCGCGTCGGCGGCCACCGACGACAAACCCGCCGCTCCGGCAGACGCCGTCGCCGGGCGCTCGACCGGACCGGCGGCCAAAGCGGCGGCCGAACCGGCCGAACCGGCGGCCAAGGCCGACCCCAAGCCCGCGCCCAAAATCTTGATGGCGAACGGCTCCAAGGGCGCCCAGGTCAAGGAGCTCCAGGCCCGGCTCGCCCAGATCGGCTGGTTCGACGACACCCCGACCGGCACATACGGGGCGGCGACCACCGCCGCCGTCAAGGGCTTCCAGGGCAAGCGCGGGCTCCCGGCGACGGGCAGCACGGACAGCGTGACCTGGGCCAAGCTGCTCGGCATGACGACCGAGCCGACGGCGGGGGAGCTTGCGGGCCGCGCGGTCAACAAGCCGGCCGTCAAGCTCGACCCGCGCTGCCTGACGGGCCACGCGATCTGCATCAGCAAGACGAGCCGCACCCTGTCCTGGGTGGTCGACGGCACGGTGCGCTCGACGATGGACGTGCGCTTCGGCTCGCAGTACACGCCGACCCGCGAGGGCGTCTTCAAGGTCTTCGAGAAGAGCCGTGACCACGTCTCGACGATCTACCACACGGCCATGCCGTACGCGATGTTCTTCAGCGGCGGCCAGGCCGTGCACTACTCGTCCGACTTCGCCGCCCGTGGCTACAACGGCGCCTCCCACGGCTGCGTCAACGTCCGGGACAAGGCGAAGGTCGCGGCGCTGTTCGACCAGGTGAACATCGGCGACAAGGTCGTCGTGTACTGGTAGCGGCGCTCGGGCACGGCGCGCGTCCGACGGTCACGAAGGGGGGCGCGGGCGGGACCGGGGGAACGTGTCCCGCCCGCGCCATTCGCGCGGAGCCGTGGGTACGGGGGGAACCCCGGCTCTTCTGCGCCGCCGATGACCAGTCGGCTCACTCAGTACTGCGCCGGCGTCCCGAAAAACGTTACTGCGGGTTCTGGGAGGGGTTCTCGAACGGGTCCCGGGCCTGTTCCAGACCGGCTCGGACTGATTACCGGACCGGCGCTCGGATTGGTCCCGGGTCTCGGTTCGGCGCTGCGGCCAGGGCCACGGGCGCCCCGCCCCTCAGATGCCGGCCGCCGTGCCGAGCGTGGGCGTGAGCAGGCCGAGGAGCGGGCCCGAGCGCGCCATCGAGTTCTGCTTGCCGCCGCCACCGCCGCCGTTCTTGTTCCCGGCGCCGTCGCCCTTGCCCTTGCCCGCGCCGCCGTCCGCTCCCCCGGGCTTGCCGCCCTTGCCGTCACCGTTGCCGCCCTTGGCGCCACCGCCTCCCGCGCCGCCCTTGTCGTCGAGCAGCAGGTCGCAGAACGCCTTCACGGCGGCCCGCCCGTGCGCGGCGGACTCCAGGTCGCGGCGCTTGTCCTGGTCGAGCCGGCCCGAGCGGTAGTCGCGGCAGTCCTCGGCCGTCCTGGCGAGCCATTGGCCGCCGCCCGTGTTCTCGTTGCCGTCGCCTGAGCCGCCCTGCCGGGCGCCGTCGTCCGTTCCCCGGTCCGGGCTCGCGGCGGCGCTCGGCGCACCCTGGGTGCCCGAAGGGCCGGCGTCGTGCGTGGGCGCGGAAACGGAGGGCGTGGGCCGGCCCGGCGCCGGGGAGCCCGAGGGCAGCGGGTGCGAGGGGGAGGCGTCGGGGGGGCTGGGGGTCAGGTCGGCGGAGACGGTGGACGCGGGGGTGGGGTCCTGCTCGTCGGAGGCGAACGGCCCCGGCAGCACCCCGGTACCCGCGGCGACGGCGACCCCGCCGAGCGTGCAGCAGGCCACCGCGGCGGCGATGCCGAGACGTACCGGCGCGAAGCGGCGCCGGCGCGGCGCGGCCACACCGGCGCCGTCCTTGACGTGTCCGACCCGCACGACGCCGAGCGCTTCGCCGGCGGGCGCGCTCGCGCTCCCGGCCCGGGCTTCGCGGAAGGCGGCGAGGGCGGCCGCCTCGCCGGGGAGTTCGGTGGTGGCCTGCTCGGGGCCGCGCAGGGAACGCAGCAGCCCGGCGAGCTCGGCGGCCTCGGCGCGGGCCCGCTCGTCGCCGGGCTCGGCTCCTTCGCCGCGCAGCAGTCGCTCGGCGGCATCCCCGTCAAGCCACTCGTGCCGCTCGTCAGCCATCACATGTCCTTCTGCGTCCGGGCCCGCGATTGCGTCACACCGCGTTCCGGCGCACGCTGCGACGGCACGGCACCCAGCTCCTCCGCGTCCTGGGCCACATCCCCCGGGGGGCCGTCCGCGCCGAGCAGTTCAGCAAGCCGCTTCAGGCCCCGGTGCGCGGCGGTCCGCACCGCGCCGGGCCGTTTGCCCAGGGTCAGCGCCGCGCTCTTCGCGTCGAGGCCGACTACCACGCGCAGGACCACGGCCTCGGCCTGGTCCTGCGGGAGCTGGGCGATGAGCGCCATCGTACGTCCGGTGCCGAGCGCTTCCATCGCCTCGTCGGCGGTGTCCGACTCGGCGGGCCGGTTGGCCAGCTCGCTCTCGTCGCCACCCCCCGCGGGCCTGCGGCCGCGCATCCGGATGTGGTCGAGGGCCCGGTTGCGGGCGATGCGGGCGGCCCAGCCCCGGAAGCGGTCGGCGTCGCCCTTGAAGCGGTCGAGGTCGCGCGCGATCTGGAGCCAGGCCTCGGAGGCCACGTCCTCGGTGTCGGGTTCGCCGACCAGTGTCCGGATGTAGCCGAGCAGGCGTGGGTGCACAGAGCGGTAGACGGTACGGAAGGCTTCCTCGTCCCCGTCCTGCGCCCTGAGCACCGCGGCGGTCAGCTCCGCGTCGTCCCCCAGCAATCCCTGCACCTTGTCCTGGCCGACTTCTCCGATGTCACCGCTGGTCGTCACGGCCGCGTCCCCGAACGCGAATCTGCACGCTACGGCCTCGGCGCCCCATAAGTCCACGACTTGTACAAGCTGCAACCAACCCGGCAACCCGCTGTCACGACCCGCTGCCAGAGCGCGCTGTGACAGAAAACGCACGCACGGCGCTGAAGAGAGTACGGGGTCGCCACAACGGCCCCGCCGGACGACGGCCGGGGCCTCTCCTGTGGGGGGTGGCGGCCCCGGCCGTCCTCCGGGCCCACCTGCCCTGACCTGGGGCGATGCGTGCTTGCTGAGGCGAATCCAGTCGGCCTGCCCCGGCAGCGGCGATCTCTGTCGACACGGCTCGAACCGAACCGAGCCGTCACGGCCTGGTCCCCTACCGGCCGCCGCCGGCCACCCAGTACAACGCCTGGCGTGAAGACCGGCCGCGGCGTCCCCCGGCGAGCCGCGGTCGCCTTGGCCTCGCCCAGGAGCGCGATCCTCGCGCGGGGAGCCTGCGGGCGCTCGCCTGCGGCCAGGGCGATGACACCGACCTCGTGCTTCGTCCGGGCGGCCTGGTCGGCGACCTCGGTGGTGCCGACCGGGCCGGGCTGCCCGGGCTGCCCGGGCTCAGCCCAGTCGGTCCGCGAGGGACTTGAATTCCTCCCAGGCCATGGCCGGCGGGCGGGTGTCCCAGAGCTTCTGGGCCGTCGCGCGCAGCGGCATCCGGATGCCGCGCGCCACCTGTTCCTCGGTCTGGGCGCCGGGGATGTCGCCCCAGACCGCGAAGCGGCCGCCCAGGATCTGGCCCGCGTACTTGGCGTCCACCGGCTTGGTCCCGCGCAGCACCAGCGGCGTCCACTCCTCGTAGATCCGCTTGCCCGTGGGGTACTTGAACGTGTTGGGCTCACCGAGCACGTAGTACAGGTACTCGTCGTTGAGGTTGACCATCCTGCGGCCCTCGGCGAGGAAGTCCTCGGGCGGGCGCGCCCCGTTCTCCTTGCCCGTCCAGTACTCCACCTCGCGGCCCTGGTCCGCGGCCACCTGGCCGTCGGGGAAGAAGCCGTCGTTCCACGCCTTGAAGGTGAGCCCCGTGTCGGCCGACCGCAGGGTCTCGGCGCGGTCGTTGAGCCAGCCCGTCGCCAGGTCCTTGATGTCCGCCTTCGGCCCGTACTTGTCACGGGCCGCGGCCGCGAGACCCGGATAGGTGGTTTCGGGAGTGGCCGGGGCCCGCACCACCAGCGCCTGGTACTCGTCGCCGCCCAGATGCCAGTACGGCCCGGGGAAGAGATCGGCGTACTCCCGCAGCAGGTCGTCGACGATGCGCGCGGACGCGGGGTTGGCGATGTCGATGGCGCCCTTGACCGCCCTGCCGTCCTTGTCGCGCAGCTGGAGGTCGGGGTGGGCGGTGATCACCGCGCCCAGGTGGCCCGGCGAGTCGATCTCGGGCACCACCGTGATGTGCAGCTTGGTGGCGAGCGACACGATCCGCTGGACGTCGCGCTTGCTGAGGTGGTCGCGCGAGACGATCTCGGGGTGGCTCTCGGATTCGATCCGGAAGGCCTGGTCGTCGGAGAAGTGCAGGCCGAGCTGGTTCATCTTCAGGTCGGCCATCTGCCGCAGCTGGCCCTCGATCCAGGTCTCGGTGTACGGCTTGCGCGCGATGTCGAGGTTGAGGCCGCGCTGCGGCTTGTCGGGCCGGTCCTTGACGACGCCCTCGGGCATCACGCCGCCGCCCTTGAGCGCCTGCTTGAGGGTGCGGGTGCCGTAGAAGACCCCGGCATCGTCGGCGCCGGTGATCCAGGCCCGGCGGTCGTGGGTGGTGAGCGTGTACGACTCGGGGACCACCTGCTGGCCTGCGGGCGGCGGGCTCAGGGAGAGCTCGATGTCCCCCGCGCGGGGCTGCCCGCCCAGCGCGTATGCGGCGCCCAGCTCCTGCGCGAACAGCTTTCCCTCGTCGGCGAGGCTTTCACTGCCGACGGCCACGATGACGCGGGACGAGCCGGCCGGCCGGAAGCCCGGGCCCCGGGCGGCGTGGTGCTCGCGCACCGAGGGGATCGTGCGGGGCGGGGAGGAGATCGGGTAGATCGAGGGCGTGGGCAGCGCCGACGCGAGGCTTCCGCTGTCGATGGGGCCGCCGTGGCCGCCCTGGGTGTCGTCGTCCGGCCAGACCGCGACGATCAGGGCCAGCATCGCCAGACAGACCAGGGCCACCCGAAGGACCAGCGCGCGGCGCCCCCGGGGCCGGTGCAGCCAGGCGGGCCTCGACCAGGGCGCCCGGGGCCGGGAGGCGCGCACCCGGGACGGCGTGGGCGCTCCCTCGGGACCGCGCGACCACGGCATCCGGGGCCGGGACATCCTGAAACGCGACATCACTCAGAAACCTCCCGTCCTGCAAGAGTAAGGGCGGAACCGGCGCCCCCGGAAGTGAATCCGGTCGCCCCGGCTGTCGTTCCGGCGTCCCAGGGTGCCCGGGCTTGTGTCCGAGCGCCCCGGACGTGGGTCCGGGTGCCCGGGCTTGGGTCCGGGTGCCCGGGCTTGGGTCCGGCGTCCCCGGACGTGAATCCGGTCGCCCCGGGTGTCGTTCCGGCGCTCCCGGACGCGAATCCGGTTGCCCCGGCTGTCGTTCCGGCGTCCCCGGGTGCCCCGGTTTGTGTCCGAGCGCCCCGGACGTGGATCCCGGGGTCCCGGACGCGGGTCCGGGTGCCCGGGCTTGGGTCCGGCGCTCCCTGAATCCGGTCGCCCCGGGCGTGAATCCGGCGTCCCGGGCCTGGATCCGGTTGCCCCGGTCCCTGCCCGGACCGCCGGGCACCGCTGGAATGCCGTGCCGGGAAGCTCGTCCACCGCGCGTGGCCCGGTTTTCACGTCCGGGTGAAATTTCGCGCAACAGTCGGGCGTCTCCCACTCCACGTGGATAGCGTGGCGGCACTCCCACCTCTCGCGCCACTCCAGATCCCGCGGTCCGAGCCCGTCCGTCCCGGACCGCACCGCCCGCACCGCACCGCACCGTCCCGCGTGCATTCGAGGAGCCCACGCTGTCCAGCGATTCCCACCCCGGTCCCCGGAAGCGACCGCCGCCACTCCATCACACTCCTCGTGCCCAGGGGTGCGCGGCCATACCGCATCAGGCCCGTGGCACATCCGTTCCGTCGGCCCCACAGCGCCCCGGCGGGCTCGACCGGTTCAACCACGCGGCACCCGGCGCGGCCGAGACCGCGCTGCTCGCCTGCTGCGCCAGCCGCCGCTGGGCCCTGCGGATCGCCGCCCACCGCCCCTACCCCGACCTGGACTCCCTGCTCGCCGCCGCCGACGAGGCCAGCTACGACCTGAGCGCGGCCGACCTCGCCGAGGCCCTGGCCGACGAGGTCTCGCCCTGCCTGCACGACAGCGCCCCGCAGGCCGCCCAGACGGCGCTCGCCGCGGCCCACGCCGCGTACGAGAGCAGCTTCCGGCACGCCTTCGTGATCTGCCTGGACGGCGTCGAGGCGGCCGAACAGCTGGACCGGGTGCTGACCGGGATCCGGGTCCGGATGAACAACGAACCGGACGAGGAGCGCTCGATCGCCGCCGACGAGCTGCGCCGCCTCGCGCGGGCCCGGCTCGCCCATCTCGTGGCATCCCATCCCGAACCCGGCACGCCGAGCACGGCCCACCGCGTCCTTTAGGCCGTACGAGGCTGTTTGATTGCCTGTTTGATCACACCTATGGACCCGGCGCGAGGGAACCGACATCGCGTCGCTACGATGACCGGGGCCGGTGGACCGTACCCGGCCGGGTCAGACCGACACTGAAGCCGGCCGGCCCTCGCACACCGCTCCCGGAGGGTTCTTCCGTGCCGGCTGGAACGCTGTACCGCGGCCGGGAAGGAATGTGGTCCTGGGTGGCTCATCGAGTCACCGGCGTCCTCATTTTCTTCTTCCTGTTCGTCCACGTCCTCGACACCGCTCTCGTGCGCGTCTCCCCCGAGGCGTACGACAAGGTCGTGGCCACCTACAAGACGCCCATCGTCGCGTGTCTGGAATACGGCCTCGTCGCCGCCATCCTGTTCCACGCACTGAACGGCCTGCGCATCATCGCCGTCGACTTCTGGGCCAAGGGCCCGCGTTACCAGAAGCAGATGCTCTGGACCGTCGTCGGCGTCTGGGTCGTGCTGATGGTGGGCGCGCTCTACCCGGTGCTCGGCCACGCCGTCCGTGAACTGTTCGGGAGCTGAGGACTGAGATGTCTGCCGAAACCTCTTCCGCCGCGATCGGTGAAGTCGAGGGCGCGAGCCTGTACGACGCCGAGCACCCGGCCCCGCTCATCGAGGCCCCGCGCCAGCGCACCAGGAAGACCCCGAAGTCGACCCGTACGAACTTCGAGCTGTACGGCTGGATGTTCATGCGGCTGTCCGGCATCGTGCTGGTCGTCCTGGTCCTTGGCCACCTGCTGATCCAGCTCGTCCTTGACGGCGGCGTCACCAAGATCGGCTTCGCGTTCGTCGCGGGCCGCTGGGCGTCCCCGTTCTGGCAGGTGTGGGACCTCGCCATGCTGTGGCTGGCCATGCTGCACGGCGCCAACGGCCTGCGCACCGTCATCAACGACTACGCGCAGCGGGACAACACCCGCTTCTGGCTGAAGATGCTGCTCTACACCGCCACGGTGTTCACCGTCCTGCTGGGCACGCTGGTGATCTTCACCTTCGACCCGAACATGCGCTAGTCCACGGGCTGAGGGACTGAGGAATTCAACGATGAAGATCCACAAGTACGACACCGTCATCGTCGGCGCCGGCGGCGCCGGTATGCGCGCGGCCATCGAGTCGACCAAGCGCAGCCGCACCGCGGTGCTGACCAAGCTCTACCCCACCCGCTCCCACACGGGCGCGGCGCAGGGCGGCATGGCCGCCGCGCTCGCCAACGTGGAGGAGGACAACTGGGAGTGGCACACCTTCGACACGATCAAGGGCGGCGACTACCTGGTCGACCAGGACGCCGCCGAGATCCTGGCGAAGGAGGCCATCGACGCCGTCCTCGACCTGGAGAAGATGGGTCTGCCCTTCGGCCGTACGCCCAAGGGTGAGATCGACCAGCGCCGTTTCGGCGGTCACTCCCGCAACCACGGCGAGGCCCCGGTCCGCCGTGCCTGCTACTCGGGCGACCGCACCGGCCACATGATCCTCCAGACCCTCTACCAGAACTGCATCAAGGAGGGCGTGGAGTTCTTCAACGAGTTCTACGTCCTCGATCAGCTCCTGGTCGAGGAGGACGGCGTCAAGAAGTCCGCAGGCGTCGTCGCCTACGAGCTGGCGACCGGTGAGATCCACGTCTTCCAGTCGAAGTCGGTCATCTACGCCTCCGGCGGCACCGGCAAGTTCTTCAAGGTGACGTCCAACGCCCATACCCTGACCGGTGACGGCCAGGCCGCGTGCTACCGCCGCGGGCTGCCTCTGGAGGACATGGAGTTCTTCCAGTTCCACCCAACGGGCATCTGGCGCATGGGCATCCTGCTCACGGAGGGCGCCCGCGGTGAGGGCGGCATCCTGCGCAACAAGGACGGCGAGCGCTTCATGGAGAAGTACGCGCCGGTCATGAAGGACCTCGCGTCCCGTGACGTCGTCTCGCGCTCCATCTACACCGAGATCCGTGAGGGCCGCGGCTGCGGTCCCGAGGGCGACCACGTCTACCTCGACCTCACGCACCTGCCGCCGGAGCAGCTGGACGCCAAGCTCCCGGACATCACGGAGTTCGCGCGCACCTACCTGGGCATCGAGCCGTACACGGACCCGATCCCGATCCAGCCCACCGCGCACTACGCCATGGGCGGCATCCCGACCAACGTCCAGGGCGAGGTCCTCAGCGACAACACCACGGTCGTGCCGGGTCTGTACGCGGCCGGCGAGGTCGCCTGTGTCTCCGTGCACGGCGCCAACCGGCTGGGCACCAACTCGCTCCTGGACATCAACGTGTTCGGCAAGCGCGCGGGCATCGCCGCCGCCGAGTACGCGCACACCGCGGACTTCGCCGAGCTTCCGGAGAACCCGGCGGCCATGGTCGAGGCGCAGGTCGCCAACCTGCTGTCGGCGACCGGCACCGAGCGCGTCTCGGTCATCCGCAAGGAGCTCCAGGAGACCATGGACGCCAACGTCATGGTCTTCCGCACCGAGCAGACGATCAAGACGGCGGTCGAGAAGATCGCCGAGCTGCGCGAGCGCTACAAGAACGTGTCCGTCCAGGACAAGGGCAAGCGGTTCAACACCGACCTCCTGGAGGCCATCGAGCTGGGCAACCTGCTCGACCTGGCCGAGGTCATGGCCGTCTCCGCCCTGGCGCGCAAGGAGTCCCGCGGCGGTCACTACCGCGAGGACTACCCCAACCGCGACGACGTCAACTTCATGCGCCACACCATGGCGTACCGCGAGGTCGCGGACGGCGGCAAGGACTCGATCCGACTCGACTACAAGCCCGTCGTCCAGACCCGCTACCAGCCGATGGAGCGTAAGTACTGATGGCAACCCCGACGATGGACAAGCCCGGCACGGCCGGAGCGCCGGAGCCCGGCTTCGCCGACTCGCCGTACATCACCGTCACCTTCCGCATCCGCCGCTTCAACCCGGAGATCTC
This sequence comes from Streptomyces sp. NPDC006711, assembly GCF_042869775.1. Lineage (NCBI taxonomy): Bacteria > Bacillati > Actinomycetota > Actinomycetes > Kitasatosporales > Streptomycetaceae > Streptomyces > Streptomyces sp. NPDC006711. The sequence continues at coordinate 113,760 of NZ_JBIAGO010000017.1, read as the reverse complement.
CGAGGAAGCGACGTGGGAGGACTTCCAGCTGGAGATCGACCCGAAGGAGCGCGTGCTCGACGGTCTCCACAAGATCAAGTGGGAGCTGGACGGTTCGCTGACCTTCCGTCGCTCGTGCGCCCACGGCATCTGCGGTTCCGACGCCATGCGCATCAACGGCAAGAACCGGCTCGCCTGCAAGACGCTGATCAAGGACATCAACCCCTCCAAGCCCATCACCATCGAGGCCATCAAGGGCCTCACGGTCCAGAAGGACCTGGTCGTGGACATGGAGCCGTTCTTCCAGGCGTACCGCGACGTGATGCCCTTCCTCATCACGAAGGGCAACGAGCCGACGCGCGAGCGTCTTCAGTCCCCCGAGGACCGCGAGCGCTTCGACGACACCACCAAGTGCATCCTGTGCGCGGCGTGCACGTCGTCCTGCCCGGTGTTCTGGAACGACGGGCAGTACTTCGGCCCGGCCGCGATCGTGAACGCGCACCGCTTCATCTTCGACAGCCGTGACGAGGCGGGCGAGCAGCGCCTGGAGATCCTGAACGACAAGGACGGCGTGTGGCGTTGCCGCACCACGTTCAACTGCACCGACGCGTGCCCGCGCGGCATCGAGGTCACCAAGGCCATCCAGGAAGTCAAGCGCGCTCTGATCACGCGCCGCTTCTGATCCCTGTACGGCTCGACGAGGGCCCCGCACCCGGGAGTTCGCTTCCGGGGGCGGGGCCCTCGTGCGTGCGACGGGTGCGCGGAGGGCGCCTCGGCCGCGCGCCCCGGCCTCACGTTCCGGCGGCGCGCTCCGGCGAGAGGGGCCGCTCGAAGAACGTCTCCAGGGAGACCGTCGCATGGGTGCCGCTCACGCCGTCGATCGCGTAGAGGCGGCGCAGCACGTCCTGGAGCTGTTCGGTCGTCGCCGTGCGGACCTTCACCAGGACCGAGGCGCTGCCCGCGATGACATGGGCCTCCTGGATCTCGGGTATCGCCGCGAAGGCGGCCGCCGATTCGCCCATCCACGCCGTCGAGTCGACCATCACGAACGCCAGCACGCCCTGGCCGAGGGCCCCGGGGTCCACCTCGATCGTCGTACGCCTGATGACGCCGCGCTCGCGCAGCTTGCGCACCCGCTCGTGGGCGGCGCCGGCCGACAGGCCCACCTCCTTGCCGAGCGCCGCGTACGCCGTCGTCGCGTCGTGTTGCAGCAGGGCGATCAGCCGGCGGTCGATGTCATCCACGTTTCCCATGGCCGAACCATATCTCGTTCTGGCATAGTCGTCCTCGATCGAATGTGGTTCGGCGTCACAGCACCTAGGGGAAATTGTGTCCGATCAGCTCCGCACTCCGTTGTACGAGATCCTTGACGAGCGGTTCCGCACCGGGCGGTGCGCCGCGGGGGACGACCGGCTGGAGACCCTGCACGACGGCTGCCGCTGGGCCGAGGGGCCGCTCTACCTGCCGGCCTGGCGGCAGTTCATCTGGAGCGACATCCCCAACGACCGGATGCTGCGCTGGGACGAGGCGACCGGCGCGGTCTCGCTGTTCCGCTCCCCGGCCGGGCACCCCAACGGCAACACCCTCGACCGCGAGGGCCGGCTCATCACCTGCGAGCAGGGCAACCGCCGGGTCACCCGCACCGAGCCCGACGGGCGCGTCACCGTGATCGCCGACCACTTCGGGGGCAAGCGGTTCAACTCCCCCAACGACGCGGTCGTCCACTCCGACGGGTCCGTCTGGTTCTCCGACCCCGACTTCGGCATCACCAGCGACTACGAGGGCATCCGCGCCGAGCCCGAGCTCGACGGATGCCACATCTACCGGGCCGACCCCGCGAGCGGCGAGGTACGGCTCGTCGCGGACGGGTTCGAGGCGCCCAACGGGCTGGTGTTCTCGCCCGACGAGTCCCAGTTGTACGTGTCCGACACCCGGGGCGGCGTGATCCGCGTCTTCGACGTGCGGGCGGACGGCACGCTCGGCGACGGCAAGGTCTTCGCCGAGACCGCCGACGACGTCAGCCGGTTCGACAACATCCGCTTCGACGACGGCGGGCGGCTCTGGGCGGCCGCCATGGCGGGCGGCGTGCACTGCTACGACCCCGACGGCACCCTCATCGGACGGCTGCGCGTCCCCGAGCCCGTCTCCAACATCACCTTCGGCGGCCCCAAGAACAACCGCCTGTTCATCACCGCCAACACCTCCCTCTACTCCCTGGTCATGAGCGTGACCGGGCTGCCGCGCGTGCGCGTCTGAACCCTCGCCGCCGGGCCGGCCCGGGTCCGATTAGGCTCGTGCCGTGCCAGCACAGAACGCGCCCGACGAGAGCGCACGCGACGGGGACGGGCCGCGCCCCGCCAAGGGCGAGCAGACCCGCACCCTGATCCTGGAGACCGCGATGCGGCTCTTCCAGGAGCGGGGGTACGACAAGACCACCATGCGGGCCATCGCCCAGGAGGCCGGGGTCTCGGTCGGCAACGCGTACTACTACTTCGCCGGCAAGGAACACCTGATCCAGGGCTTCTACGACCGGATCGCCGCCCAGCACCAGGCCGCCGTGCGCCAGGTCCTCGACACCGAGACCGGCCTGGAGGCACGGCTGGCCGGGGTGCTGCGGGCCTGGCTCGACATCGCGTCGCCGTACCACGAATTCGCGGCGCAGTTCTTCAAGAACGCGGCGGACCCGGACAGTCCGCTCAGCCCGTTCTCCACCGAGTCCGAGCACGCGCGCCAGGCCGCGATCTCCGTGCACCGCGAGGTGCTGGCCGGCACGAAGACCAAGGTGCCGGCCGAACTCGCCGACATCCTGCCCGAGTTGATGTGGCTGTCCCAGATGGGACTCGTCCTGTACTGGGTCTTCGACCGCTCGCCCGGGCGCGAGCGCAGCTACCGCCTCGCGGCACGCGGCGCGGGGCTCACCACCCGGGGCGTCGCGCTGGCCCGGTTCCGAGTGCTGCGCCCCCTCGTGCGCGAGGTGCACGAGCTGTTCACCGACTTCCTCCCCGGCATGTCCCAGGCGGCCGCCGCCCGCAAGACGCGCGAGAACCGCGAGAACCGCGAGGCGGGCCGCTCCCAGCAGCCCCAGGACACCTCGGCCGCTCCGTAGGAGCGCTATAGTTCCGCTATGACGACCACGACGATTCAGGTGCGTCGGGAGACTCGGGACCACCTCGCCGAGCTGGCACGGGAGCGCGGGATGACCCTGGGCCAGCTGGTCGAGGCGTTGGCGGCCGATCAGCCGACGGCCGCCCAGCGCGCGGAGCGCCTGGCCGCGGACCGCGAGGCGGTACGACAGCTGCTGGGCGTGGGACTGAGTGACGACGAGTTCGACCGAGCCCCCGATGTTCTCGGCAACATCTACAAGATCGCTGCGGAGAAGGCGCGTGCGGCCCGGGCCGGCGCCGCGTGATCATCCTCGACACCAGCGCCGTCAAGGCGCTCGCCGACGGCCACAGAGCCCTGAGCCTGCTCGCCGGGAACATGGCCGGCACCCCCGGTGACCGCCTCAACGTTCCGGCCCTGTGTCTCATGCGGGCCGAAGCCGAGGACGCCGGCCTCTCCCGTAAGGTCTTGGCCTTCTCATCCGTGAGCGTGGACACACTCGACACCATCGCCTCTGTCAGCGTCGGCACCATGCTCCGCGACGGATACGGCGGCCCCGACACCTGTCACGCGCTCTACTGCGCGCTCCCGCGTGCCGAGTTCACCGGCATGTCGATCCTGTTGACCGGCGACGAGGACGCCTACCCGCCGGGCGTGGTGACGGTCGACATCGACTCACCCGGCATGCTCGGCTTCCACTGAGCCGGTGGCCGGACGCGAGGTGCCGCGCGCGTCCGGGCCCCATGGGCGCCGCCTCACAGGCCGAGTGCCCGGCTCACCTCGACCGCCACCTTCACGATGTCGCCCCGGGGCTCGGTCGCGAACGGGGGGTGGGTGCGCAGCCACTGGTCCTCCAGGGCGTACCAGTCCACCGGGACCGGGGCGCCGCCGGTGCTCAGGGCGGCGGACAGGGTGGTGAAGTACGTGCGCCAGCGCAGTGTGTAGAGGCCGCCGACCAGACCCGACCACTCCCGGTTGGCGTAGTCCCGCAGATGGCCCTCCTCGGCGGACCGGCGAGGACCCCACACCGTGAGCAGCGACAACGCGTCGTACTCCAGGCGGTCCTTGTCCTGCGCGGTGTCGCCCCACGACCGCGCGTCCGCGATCCAGCGGCCCACGAGGTGGCCCCGGTCGGTCGCCACGACGCGCTCCAGCAGACCGAGGTCGCGCAGCCACTCCCCCGTCAGACGTGCGAACTCCTTCTCGTCCTTGGCCTCGTAGGCGGCGCGGAGGGCGGGCAGCAGCAGCCGGGAGCGGTTGGAGAGGACCTGGCGGGCCACGTCCATCAGGTCGTAGCGGTAGGCGGACGAGGTCCGCAGGGCCGGGGTCACGGCCAGGAGGGCGGGCAGCGCCCGCGCGAACTCTGCTGCGTCGTAACGCAGTTGGGTCGGCGACCAGTAGGAGGCGGTCAGGGCGTGCAGGTCGGGGCGGGCGCCGAACAGGCCGTCCGCGCCCTCGCTCCAGGAGTCGGCGCGGGTGGTGCCGTAGGCGGTGCGGCGCAGCACGTCCCACGCCTGTGCCGCGTGCGCGTCGTCGCCGCCGTACCGGTAGCGCGGCCACTGGCGGAACCAGTCGCCGAGGTCCAGGGGACCCTCGGTCCAGGGCAGGTCGGAGAAGAGGGCGAACGCGGCGGGGTTGTTGTCGGCGCCCTCCGGCATGAGCGCGATGCCGTCAAGCGCGCTGCCCTCCTTGGTGCGCCACTTCTCGTACAGCGTGGCCCAGTCGGGGGTGTTGGCGCCCATCACCGTGTGCCCGCCGAAGTTCCAGATGGAGCCGAAGGCGTACGGCGTGTCCAGCCACGTCTTCTCGCGGTCGGTGACGGAGGGGTAGTGGTCGGAGAGCCCGTCGACGATGAACAGTTTCGACCGGTCGACGGCCTCGATGATGGCGCGCTGCGGGTTGTTCTGCCAGCCCAGGATGCTCCACAGCGCTTCGGGGTGCGCCGCGCGCAGCGCCGCCTCGACGGCCCGGGCGGCCTCCCCGACGGGGACGTCGCCGGGGGTGCCGCCCTCGTGCAGCAGGTCCATCTTGTACATCGGGGCGGCGCCCAGCAGCTCGTCCTGTACGCGGTAGAAGGTCTCGGCGACGCGGTCGAAGGCGTCGGTGCGCGGGTCGAGCCAGTCGGGCCGGGCGAAGCCGCCCCAGGTGCCCTGGGGCACCACGCGCGCGCCGGGTTCGCGGTCGGCGAAGCCGGGCGGGACGGTCCCGAAGTAGCCGGGCAGCACCGGGTTCATGCCGAGCTCGCGCAGCCTGGCCACCACGCGCCGCGCCAACTCGGCGCGCTCCTCCAGGAGTTGGGACGAGACAGGGCCGCCGAAGCCGGACATGTTCTGGAGCAGCCACCAGGGCTGGTGCGCGGGCCCGGGGATCCAGGCGCGCAGCTCCGCGTCGTCGTAGCCGTGCTCCAGGAAGGTGCGGTGGTAGACGGTGTCCGCGCCGAGGTAGACCAGCACGTCGTTGTAGCCGTGCAGGGCCAGGACGTCGAGCTCGCGCTCCCAGTAAGCCCAGTCGTGGAAGGGGCCGGTGTAGCCGTCGTTGGTGTCGTTGAAGGCGAAGCGGTGGGTGACGTCGGCCGTTCTGGCCAGCGGCGCGGGCACCGGCGGCAGAGTGGCGGGCAGCGCGGTCTGTTCGCCCGCCCAGGAGATGTGGGCGCGGGCGACACGGCGCGCGTACCAGTGGAATCCGGTGAGCTGGACGGCCGGGGTGCTGCCCTCCACCAGGATGCGCCCGGCCCCGCCCGAGACGCGGAAGCGGTCGCGGCCGGCGGCGGGGGCCAGGGCGCGGAAGGTGACCTGGTCCGCGTGGCGGGGCAGCAGCCGGGCCAGCGCCCGCGCGGCGGGGCCGGGCGCGGCCTCGGCGGTCGCGGCATCGGCTGGCGCGGCGAGGGCCTGGGCTGCGGGCCCGGTCCCGGCGGCCGCCCCGACGGCGAGGGCCGATCCGGCGAGCGAACTCAGGAGCGTACGGCGGGAAAGGCGCATCCTTCGACGGAAGCAGCGCGTCCGGGCGCGGTCAATGGAGCAGAACCGGTGGCCCCTTGGACAGAAGCCCTTTGGGTCAACCCCGGGGGTTCACCACCGTCCCAGGGGCCGCACCGGTTCCATCGCCAGGGCCGCACCCGGGCCGCCCACCGGGCTGGGGGGCACTCGGGCTCAGATCCAGCCCAGCTCCCACAGCCGCCACACGCCCGTGCCGTCCGACAGGTACTGCGAACCGCTGACGTCCTTGTTGCCGAGGACGTAGTTCTTGCCCTGCCACAGCGGGATCAGCGGCACGTCATCGGCGACCTTCTCCTGAAGTGCCTTGAAATCGTCGGCGGTCCGGCCGCGGTCGGTGTACTCCTGGGTCTGGCGGATGAGTTCGTCGGCCGTCTTGTCGGAGTAGTTGTTGTGGAGGCTGTTGCCGGTGCCGACGAGCGGCTGGCTGAAGTTGTCGGGGTCGGGGAAGTCGGCGAGCCAGCCCGCCGTGTACGCGTCGTACCTGCCCTCGGCGTAATTCTGCTGCATCTTCGGCCAGTCGGCCTCGGCGATCAGATCGACCTTGAACAGGCCGTCCTTCTCCAGTTGCCGCTTGATCTCCTCGGCCTCCGCGCCGTCCGCGCCGAGTTTGCGGTAGGCCAGATCGAAGCGGACCGGCAGCTGCTCGCCCTTGAGCAGGGTCCTGGCCCTGGCCGGGTCGGGCTGCGGGTAGGCGTCGAAGAACGCGGTGCTGTGGCCGGTGAAGCCCTGCGGGATCATCGAGTAGAGCGGTTCGACGGTGCCGCTGTAGACGGACTTGGCCAGCGCCCCCCGGTCGATGAGGGCGGCGGCGGCCTGACGCACCTTGGTCTTGGCGACCGGGCTCGACGACTTCAGATTGAAGTTGATCTCCCGGATGTCGTACCCGGGCGAGGTGGTGATCCGCAGATCGGGCCCCGGCGAGAGCTTGGCGAGGACCGCGGGGGGCATCTCGCGGTGGGTGACGTCGACCTGCTTGGCCTGCCAGGCGTCGTTGAGCTGGTCGGCCTCGGCGAAGTAGCGGACCGTGATGGGCAGGCCCTTCCTGGTCACCGCACCCCTGTACTGGGGGTTGGGTTCAAGGCGCGCGCTGACCGGGTGCCCCGAGGAGTCCTTCGTGTACGCCTTGAGCAGATAGGGACCCGAACCGGTCACCGAGTCGCCCTTGCGCAGCGCGTCCGCCGGGTACTGGCCGCTGTCGACGATGGAGCCGGCGCCCGTGGCGAGCTTGGAGGGGAAGGTCGCGTCCTTCGTCTTCAGGTTGAAGGTCACCGTGTTCCCCTCGGCCTGGACCGAGCCGAGCACGGAGAACAGCGGCCCGGGCCCGAGGTTCGAGCCGATCTTGACGATCCGGTCGAAGGAGAACTTCACGTCCTCGGCAGTGATCTTGTGCCCACTGGAGAAGGTGAGGTCGTCACGGAGCACGCACTGGTACGTCTGGAGCTTCTGCCCGACGAAGGCGCAGCTCTGCGCGGCGTCCGGGACCGGCGTCGAGCTGCCCTCCCGGAAGGTGAGCAGCGACTGGTAGACGTTGTTGTAGATCGCCCAGGAACCGGCGTCGTAGGCGCCCGCCGGGTCGAGGGAGGTGATCACGTCGGTGGTGCCGACGACGATGGGGTCCTTCTTCTCCTGGCCGGAGGGCAGCAGCTGCCAGCCGCCCACGCCCGCGACCACCACGGCCGCGCCCATTGCCACCCATCGCATACGGATCGACCGCATCGCCGTGCTCTCCTCGGAACGCCCCACCCTGGCCGGGCGCGCGGAGTCCTCACACGGCGCCCGTGATGAGCCTCACCCAATCACACGGCCTTCACATTGTGGAAGAGACAACCATTTCCTCACAGGGACTCGTTAGCCGAGCGTGACGGAACTCTCCGTGACCATCCGCTCACGCCGGAGGCGGCGCAGCGAGACGAGGCCGATCGCGCCGACGGCCGTGCCAAGGAGGAACGAGGAGATGGCGAGCAGCAGGTGGACCCAGAAGTAGGCGGTCGGATCACCGGCGGCGTCGAACGCGAGGCCACTGGCGTCCGCCCACAGGTTCTTCACAAACGTGGTCCAGATGACCCAGCTCCACGCGCCGAAGGCGAGCAGGAACCAGGAGAGGGGGCGGCTGAGTTTCATGGCTCCAGTATCGACGCCGGCCGCCCGGCACCTCCGGGTGGGTGGGAGTCGTCGGCGGGTCATCCGTACGATGATCGGATCGGTGGTCGAGGGCCTGTACGTTCTCGGACGTGCCTCCCGTGAACGTGAACCAGAGCGCCCCGCGTCCATACGTCCCGGCCGCGCCTCCCCGCGTGCCGAAGCGGGCCGCCGGGCTCGTCCTGTCCGCCGCCCTGTGCGCCGCCGTGCTGCCGTCGGTTCCCGCCGCCGCGCTGCCCGGGGACGACAAGCCGGCCCCGTCGGCGGGCCCCGGCCGGCGCGAGGACGCGCCCCCGGCCGGCATGTCGAAGGTCGGCGGGGACCTGCTGGGCGAGCCGGGGACCCAGGTGCGGCTCGGCGCGGGCGCGCCGGTGCTGCCCAAGGACGTGACCGGACGGTCCTGGATCGTCGCGGACGCCGAGAGCGGCCAGGTGCTCGCCGCGCACAACGCGCACTGGCGCCTGCCGCCCGCCTCCACCCTGAAGATGCTCTTCGCCGACACCGTGCTGCCCAGGTTCCCCCGGGACCAGGAACACCTGGTCGTGCCGAAGGACCTCGACGGGCTCGGCGCGGGCAGCAGCCTGGTCGGCGTCAAGGCCAACCTGTCGTACTCGGTGCGTGATCTGTGGCTCGGCGTGTTCCTGCGCTCGGGCAACGACGCCGTGCACGTGCTGTCCTCGATGAACGGCGGCGTGGCCAAGACCGTCCAGGACATGCAGGCCGAGGCCGACAAGCTCCAGGCCCTGGACACCCAGGTCGTCTCGCCGGACGGCTACGACATGCCGGGCCAGGTCTCCAGCGCCTACGATCTGACGCTGTTCGCCCGGGCGGGGTTGCAGAACAAGGACTTCCGCGAGTACTGCGCGACCGCGACCGCGAAGTTCCCCGGCCCCGAGAACAAGGACAAGAAGCGCGAGATGGTGGACATCCAGAACACCAACCGGCTGCTCACCGGCGACTTCGGGCTCAACCCGTACAAGGGCATCGCGGGCGTCAAGAACGGCAACACCACCAACGCGGGCGCCACGTTCACCGGCGTGGCCGAGCGGGACGGCAAGGTGCTGCTCGTCACCGTCATGAACCCCGGGGCCCGGGAGAGCCAGGCCGTCTACAAGGAGGCGGCGCGCCTGCTGGACTGGGGATTCGCGGCGCACGGCAGGGTCACTCCGGTCGGTGAGCTGATCGCGCCGAAGAACGCGACGGCCAAGACCGTCAAGGACACCGCGAGCGCCGGCGCGCAGGGCGGCGCCAGGAGCAGGCCCGGGCAGGCGGCCGCCGCCAAGGGCGAGAGCGGCGGCGCGGGCATCGCGCTCGGGATCGCGGGCGGGGCGCTCGTCGTCGTCGCGGGCGCGCTCTTCCTGATCAACCGTCGCCGGCCGCTCCGGCGGCGCTGATTCCGGGGTCCGCCGAGAGCGCCGGGTCGTCCTCCTTGGAAGGGGTGGCCGTCCACGCCGCGCAGAACAGGAGCAACTTCGCCGTGAAGTTGATCCACAGGAGCAGCGCGATGGGCACCCCGAACGCCCCGTACATGCTCTTGGCGGCGACGCCCTTCATATAGCCGCCGAGCAGCATCTTGAGGAGTTCGAAGCCGACCGCGCCGAGCAGCGCGGCCACCATCAGGCGCCGGCGCGGCGGGCTCACTCCGGGCAGCAGGGTCAGGACGTACAGCAGGAGCAGGAAGTCGGCGAGGACGGCGACGGCGATCGCGGCGACGCGCAGGAACACCCCGCCCACGCCGCCCTCGTCGATGCCGAGCCGTGCGGCGGTCCAGCCGACCGCGGTGGAGCCGACGGAGGACGCGGCCCAGGAGGCGAGGCCCGCGCCGCCGAGGCCGAGCAGCACACCGCCGTCCTTGAGCTTGCGCAGGACGGGGTTCTCGCCCTCCTCGTTCTCCGGGACCTCCCACACCACGCGCAGACAGCCGCGCATCTGGGAGACCCAGCCGATGCCGGTGAACAGCAGCAGGGCGCCCGCGACGACGCCGACGGTGCCCGCGTTGTCGATGAGCGCCTTCAGGTCCAGCTGGTCGGAGATGCCCGGGACCTGTTCGGCGATGGTGTTCTGGAGCTTGTCCACCTGGCCGGTGGACAGCAGCGCGGCCGCGACGGCGGCGCCGACGGTGAGCAGCGGGAACAGGGCGAGGAAGCTGATGAACGTGATGGCGGCGGCCAGCCTCGCCCAGGAGACCCGGTCGAGCCGTTCGTAGGAGCGCCAGACGTGCGTCCGCGTGAGACGGGTGATCCAGGGCCCGACGACGGGGAGTTTCTTCAGCCAGTCCATGACGTACGACTACCCTCTCCGGCCCCGCCGTGTCCCCGAGCCCGGGGCGTGTCGTCGGGCGTCCTGGCGCCGCGCCCGGCGTCGGGGGCCGCGCCGAAGACCAGGGTTCTCGTCCCCCAGAAGCGCAGGCAGGTGGCGAGCGCCATGCCGAGGACGGCGCCCGAGAGGGTGTCGGCGCGCGCGGAGGTGAGGCCGAGGCCGTAGTGCGTCACGGCGATGCACAGCAGCTGGACGAGGGCGCCCGCGAGGTTCACGGCGAGGAACACGGCGTAGGCACGCCGCCCGGCGCGGCGGCCCCGGTAGGTGCCGAACGCGTTGCCGAGGTAGGCGAGGGTGCAACCGGCCACGAACGAGAGGGACTTGGCGGTGACCGGGTCCCAGCCGAGCCCGGAGCGCAGCCACACGAAGAGCCCGAGGTCCACGGCGTACGCGCAGATCCCGGCCAGCGCGAACCCGATCACCTCGGACCTGGTGACGCTCACAGGCCCGCCACCGCGAGCGCGTACAGGGCGATCCAGGACAGGCCGATGACCGCGAGCGCGCGGTCGTGCAGGACGACGTCCTCGGGCGCGCCCGCGCTGCCCCGGTCGGCGAAGACGGCGTAGCGCAGGATCGCCCCGGTGAAGGGGACCATCGACAGCTGGCGCCAGGGCAGCAGCGACCCCTTGACCACCCCGCCCGCCTCCAGCGCCCACATGCAGTAGGCGAGGACGGCGACGCCGGCGGCGAGCTGCCACACGAAGCGCAGATAGCCGGTGGTGTAGGCGTCGAGCAGCGCGCGGGTCGCCGCGCCCTTGCCCTCCATCCTCAGGGCTTCGGAGTAGCGCTTGGCGGAGACCATGAACAGCGCGCCGAACCCGGCGGTGATCAGGAACCAGCGCGAGAGCGGGATGCCGAGCGCGACGCCGCCGGTCATCGCCCGCATCAGGAAGCCGCTGGTGACCACGACCAGATCGACGACGAGGACGTGTTTGAGCTTGACGCAGTACGCGAACTGCATGACCAGGTACGCGGACAGGAGCGCGGCCGTCATCGCGTTGCAGGTCAGCGCGGCGCACAGCGGCGCGAGCACGGCGAGGACGGCGCCGGTGGCGTAGGCGGCGCCCACCGGTACCAGGCCCGCCGCGACCGGGCGGTGGCGCTTGTCGGGGTGGGCGCGGTCGGCCTCGGCGTCGCGGGCGTCGTTGATGAGGTAGACGGCGGCGGCCGCAGCGGTGAACAGGCAGAAGACCAGGGCGAGTTGGGCCAGGACGTGCGGGTCGCGCAGCCGTCCGGCGGCGGCGGGCGCGGCCACCACGAGCAGGTTCTTGATCCACTGGCGGGGGCGCGCGGTGCGCACGAGGGCGCCCGGTAGCGCGAGCAGGCGCCGAGGGGCCGTCGCCGCGCCCGCGCCCGCGCCGGATTCGTCGAGGATGACCACGCCTGGCTCGGTCATCGGCGGCTCCCTTCGAGCGGCCCGCGCATCCAGGCCGCGCCGGCCCGCGCGGTGACACCGCCGAGCAGGGCGCCCGCCGCGATGTCGCTCGGATAGTGGACCCCGGCGACCAGACGGGACACGCACACGGCGGCGGCGAGCGGCGGCACGAGACGCGCGCCCACCGGGCGCAGGGCCCCGTAGGCGACGGCGGCGGCCGCCGCCGAGCTGGCGTGCGAGCTGGGAAAGGAGTGCCGCCCCTCGGTACGCACCAGGGGCTCGGCCCCCGCCAGGAGCGGCCGGGGCCTGCGCACCACGCGTTTGACGCCCATGCTGGCGAGGTGGGCCCCCGCGACCAGGGCGGTCGCCCGCAGCCAGGCGGCTCGCCGGTGCCGGTCGGCCACGGCCCCGGCGAGCCCGGCCGCCAGCCAGAGCGCGCCGTGCTCCCCGGCGAAGGACAGCGCGCGGGCGCCGGCGGCCACCCGTGGGTCCCTGGCGCAGTCGCGCAGCGCGGCCAGGAGCCGCCGCTCGGCGTCGGCGTACGACGGCTTGTGCATCTGCCACCCCTCTTCCCTGACGTCGGCCCGCCAACTGGCCCAGGCCACCGGCGACTCTCCTGCGCCCGAGGGGACGAATACGGGACAAATGGGGCTGACACCCGGGCAATCACCCGTTTCGCTGAGTGATTATCGGGGTGAGTGACTTACGCACCCCGAACGCAGGCACGCGCGCGTACGGCAGGCCGGGCGGGCGCCGCCAAGACAACCGCGCGTAACTAAGACAAAGGGGACGAGAGAGGCGATACGGTCACATTCATGTCCCCCGACACGTCACCCGACACGGCGCCCGTGCCCGCGCCCCCCGGCCCGCCGACGTCCGTGAGCGGCTGGGGCCGCACCGCCCCCACCGCCGCCCGCCTGCTGCGCCCGCGCACCTACGAGGAGGCGGCGGACGCCGTGCGGGCGTGCGGGGCGCGCGGCACGATCGCCCGGGGCCTCGGCCGGGCGTACGGGGACGCCGCGCAGAACGCGGGCGGCGCGGTCCTCGACATGACCGGACTCGACCGCATCCGCACCCTGGACGTCGAGGCGGGCGTCGTCGTCTGCGACGCGGGCGTGAGCCTGCACCGCCTGATGGAGGTGCTGCTGCCGCTCGGCTGGTTCGTCCCCGTCACCCCCGGCACCCGCTACGTCACGGTCGGCGGCGCGATCGGCGCCGACATCCACGGCAAGAACCACCATGTCTCCGGCTCCTTCACCCGCCATGTCCGCGCCCTGGAACTGCTCCTGGCGGACGGCACGGTACGCACCGTCACCGCGGACAGCGAGCTCTTCGAGGCGACGGCCGGCGGCATGGGCCTGACGGGCGTGATCCTGCGCGCCACCCTCCAACTGCACCCCGTCCAGACGTCGTTGATGGCCGTGGACACCGAACGCGCGGTCGACCTGGACGACTTGATGACGCGGCTCGAAGCGGGGGACCATCGCTACCGCTACTCGGTGGCGTGGATCGACCTGCTCGCGCGGGGTGCCGCGATGGGGCGCTCGGTACTGACCCGGGGCGAGCACGCGCCGCTCGACATGCTGCCGCCCCGCGCCGCCCGCACCCCGCTCGCCTTCCGGCCCCGCCGGCTGCCGGCCGCGCCGTCCTTCCTGCCCGAAGGGCTGCTCGGCCGCTCCAGTGTGGCGGCGTTCAACGAGTACTGGTACCGCAGGGCGCCCAGGCACCGCACGGGCGAGCTCCAGCCCATTCCGGCGTTCTTCCACCCGCTCGACGGGGTGCCGCACTGGAACCGCGTCTACGGGCGCGGCGGCTTCGTGCAGTACCAGTTCGTCGTCGGGTACGGACAGGAGGACGCCCTGCGGGCCATCGTGCGGCGCATCTCCCGGCACGGCTGCCCCTCCTTCCTCGCCGTCCTGAAACGCTTCGGCGAGGCCGACCCCGGCTGGCTGTCCTTCCCCCTCCCCGGCTGGACGCTGGCCCTGGACATCCCCGCCAACCTGCCGGGCCTCGGCGCCCTCCTGGACGAACTCGACGAGGACGTGGCGGGCGCGGGCGGGCGCGTCTACCTGGCCAAGGACGCGCGGCTGCGCCCGGAGCTGGTGGCACGCATGTATCCGCTGCTGCCCCAATTCCGGGCACTGCGGGCAGAGTTGGACCCGCGCGGCGTCTTCACGTCCGACCTGAGCCGGCGCCTGGGCCTGTGACGCGCACCCCTCTCCCCCGACCCCATCCCCCCAAGGAGCCCTGATGAAGGACGCGTTCGGCACCCCGCAGTCGCTGCTCGTGCTCGGCGGCACATCCGAGATCGCCCTCGCCACCGCCCGCCGGCTGGTGGCCCGGCGCACCCGCACGGTCTGGCTCGCGGGGCGCTCCTCACCCGCGCTGGACTCGGCGGCGGCCGGTCTGCGCCGCCTCGGCGCGGACGTGCGCACGCTCGACTTCGACGCGCTGGACTGCGCCGCGCACGAGGTCGCGCTCGGGAAGGTCTTCGCCGAGGGCGACATCGACATGGTGCTGCTCGCGTTCGGGGTGCTCGGCGACCAGACCCGCGACGAGAGCGAGCCGATGGCGGCGGTGCGGGTCGCGGGCACCAACTACACCGGCGCGGTATCGGCCGGGCTCATCTGCGCCAAGGCCCTCCAGGCCCAGGGCCACGGCTCGCTGGTCGTGCTGTCGTCGGTGGCCGGCGAACGCGCCCGGCGCGGCAACTTCATCTACGGGTCGAGCAAGGCCGGCCTCGACGCGTTCGCGCAGGGCCTCGGCGACGCGCTGCACGGCAGCGGGGTGCACGTCATGGTCGTACGCCCCGGATTCGTCCGTACGAAGATGACGGCGGGCCTGGCCGAGGCGCCGCTCGCCACCACGCCGGAGGCGGTGGCCCTGGCCATCGAGACGGGGCTGCGCAGGCGCTCGGAGCTGGTGTGGGTGCCGGGGGCGCTGCGGGTGGTGATGTCGGCGCTGCGGCACGTGCCGCGCGGGGTGTTCCGGCGGCTGCCGGTGTAGGCCGCGCTAACGCAGCGAGGGGTGGTCCAGGCAGACGCCCTGGGCCGGGACGCCGAGCGCCCCGATGCCGAAGGGGAAGTCGCGCAGCTTGCGCCACACCCCGTCGGCGCCCTGCTCGTAGAGGGCGAACCCGCCGCACGTCCAGGACGCGGAGAACCGGGCGAGGGACGCGTACGCCAGGTCCATCGCCTCCTCCGAGATGCCGTGCGCCACCGTGACGTGGGGGTGGTAGGGGAACTGGAGCTCGCGCACCAGCGGGCCCGCCTCGTCCCGCACCCGCTGCTGGAGCCACGCGCACTCGCCCGCGCCCTCGCTGACCTTGACGAAGACGACCGGCGAGAGCGGGCGGAAGGTGCCCGTGCCGGCGAGGCGCATCGTGAACGCGCGGCCCGCGGCCGCGACCGAGGCCAGATGCGCCTCGATCTCCGGCAGGCACTCCGGCTCGACCTCGTGCGGCGGCAGCAGCGTGATGTGCGTGGGGATGCCGTGCGCGGCGGGGTCACCGAAGCCCGCGCGCCGCTCCTGGAGCAGGCTGCCGTAAGGCTCCGGGACCGCGATCGAAACGCCGAGCGTTACGGTCCCCACGTCGTTCTCCTCCGTGCTGTGGTGGTTGCTGGTGTGCAGTGTGACGGCCCCGGCGCCCCCTGACCAGAGGCCGGGGCCGGGCCCCGGCCACACCGGCGTGGCGGTGGCCGGAGCGTGGCCGGTCAGGGGCGCGCCCGGGGCGGTGTCAGTGCTTGGCGGGCAGCATGCCGACCTTGTCGTACGCCGTCGCCAGCGTCTCGGCGGCGACCGCGCGGGCCTTCTCCGCGCCCTTGGCGAGCAGCGCGTCCAGCGACTCGGGGTCGTCCAGATACTGCTGCGTACGGGTGCGGAAGGGGGTGACGAACTCCACCATCACCTCGGCGAGGTCGGTCTTGAGCGCGCCGTACATCTTGCCCTCGTAGTCCGCTTCGAGCTCGGCGATCGTGCGGCCGGTCAGCGTCGAGTAGATGGTCAGCAGGTTGGAGACACCCGGCTTGTTCTCGGTGTCGTACTTGATCACCGTGTCCGTGTCGGTGACCGCGCTCTTGACCTTCTTGGCCGTCGTCTTCGGCTCGTCGAGCAGGTTGATGAGCCCCTTCGGCGTCGAGGCCGACTTGCTCATCTTGATCGACGGCTCCTGGAGGTCGTAGATCTTCGCCGTCTCCTTGAGGATGTACGGCTCCGGGACGGTGAACGTGTCGCCGAAGCGGCCGTTGAAGCGCTCGGCGAGGTCACGGGTGAGCTCGATGTGCTGGCGCTGGTCCTCGCCGACCGGGACCTGGTGGGCCTGGTACAGGAGGATGTCCGCGACCTGGAGGATCGGGTACGTGAACAGGCCCACGGTCGCGTTGCCCGCGCCCTGCTTGGCCGACTTGTCCTTGAACTGGGTCATCCGGCTGGCCTCGCCGAAACCGGCCAGGCAGTTCATGATCCAGGCGAGCTGGGCGTGCTCGGGCACGTGGCTCTGGATGAACAGCGTGCAGCGCTCCGGGTCGAGACCGGCGGCGAGCAGCTGCGCGGCGGCGAGCCGGGTGTTGGCGCGGAGCTCGGCCGGGTCCTGCGGGACGGTGATCGCGTGGAGGTCCACGACCATGTAGAACGCGTCGTGCGACTCCTGCAACGACACCCACTGGCGGACCGCGCCGAGGTAGTTGCCGAGGTGGAACGAGCCCGCGGTGGGCTGGATTCCGGAGAGCACGCGTGGGCGCTGCGGCGTGGCGGAGCCGTTTCCCTGCGGGTGGCTGGGGGTGACGGGCGGGCGAGTGGAGGCCATGCCCATCATTCTCTCAGGTGCGCGCGCTCCCCCGGAAACCCCACACTTGTGACCGCCCCCACAGGTCCCCTGGTGCTGGCCCCTGTGCGCATACCTAGCCCGTCATGGGGGTCCCCCCTGGCCCTTAAGGCCTTGGGGGAATTTGAGGACGAGCGCCCTTAAGGCGCGAACGGGGTCTGGGGCGGAGCCCCAGGGGCCCCGGCTGCGGACCGTGGGTGGCTGGCCGCGCAGTTCCCCGCGCCCCTGACTACTCGACGCTGGCCCGTATGCACATCCCTAGCCCGTCCGGCGATTGAGGACGAGCGCCCTTCAGGCGCGAACGGGGTCTGGGGCGGAGCCCCAGGGGCCTCGGCTGCCGACCGTGCGTGGCTGAGCGCGCAGTTCCCCGCGCCCCTGGCGGGGCTGGTGCGGGCCCGCATGGGCAACCTCAGCCCATGCCGCTGAGCATTTGGTGCGGGCCCGCATGGGCATACCCAGCCCGTCCGGCGATTGAGGACGAGCGCCCTTCAGGCGCGAACGGGGTCTGGGGCGGAGCCCCAAGGGCCTCGGCTGCCGACCGTGCGTGGCTGAGCGCGCAGTTCCCCGCGCCCCTGACTACTCGGCCCTGGCGCATATGCACACACCTAGCCCGTCCGGCGATTGAGGACGAGCACCCTTCAGGCGTGGACGAGGGCTGGGGCTGGGTGGGGGGTCAGGAGGGTCGTGACCTCGGCCCGGATCGCCGCGAGGGCCGGCTCGTCGGCGGCCCGGGCCGCCGTGACGCCCCGGTCGATCCACTCCGCCACCAGCGGCATGTGCTCGACCCCCAGCCCCCGCGACGTCAGGGCCGGCGTCCCGATCCGGATCCCGGACGGATCGAAAGGCTTCCGGGGGTCGTAGGGGACGGTGTTGTAGTTGACGACGATCCCCGCCCGGTCGAGCCCCTTCGCCGCGATCTTGCCGGAGACGTCACGCGAGGTGAGGTCCATCAGGATCAGATGGTTGTCCGTGCCGCCGGACACCAGATCGAAGCCCCGCGCGAGGAGCGCGTCCGCGAGCGCCTTCGCGTTGGCCACCACCTGATGGGCGTACGCGCAGAAGGCCGGCTGCGCCGCCTCGTGCAGCGCGACGGCGATCGCCGCGGTCGTCTGGTTGTGCGGCCCGCCCTGGAGCCCGGGGAAGACCGCCTTGTCGATGGCCTTCGCGTGCTCCTCGCGGCACATCAGCATCGCCCCGCGCGGACCCCGCAGGGTCTTGTGCGTGGTGGTCGAGACGACATCGGCGTACGGCACCGGGGACGGGTGCGCCCCGCCCGCGATCAGCCCCGCGATGTGCGCGATGTCCGCGACGAGCACCGCGCCCGCCTCCCGCGCGATCTCGGCGAACGCGGCGAAGTCGATCGTGCGGGGCAGCGCCGTACCCCCGCAGAAGATCACCTTGGGCCGCTCCTTGAGCGCGAGGTCGCGCACCTCGTCCAGGTCGACACGGCCCGTGTCGGCCCGCACGCCGTACCGCACGCCGCGGAACCACCGGCCGGTCGCCGAGACGTCCCAGCCGTGCGTGAGGTGGCCGCCCATCGGCAGGGCCATGCCCATCACGGTGTCGCCCGGCTCGGCGAAGGCGAGGTACACCGCGAGGTTGGCCGGCGAGCCGGAGTACGGCTGCACATTGGCGTGCTCGACGCCGAACAGGGCCTTCGCCCGCAGCACCGCGAGCCGCTCGATCTCGTCGATGTTCTGCTGGCCCTCGTAGTAGCGCCGCCCCGGATAGCCCTCGCTGTACTTGTTCTGGAGCACCGTGCCCGACGCCTCAAGAACCGCCGTCGAGACGTAGTTCTCGCTGGGTATCAGGCGCAGGGTGTCCGACTGGAGCTGTTCCTCGGCGGCGACGAGCGAGGCGAGCTCGGGGTCGGCGCTCAGCAGGGCGGGGTGGGAAAGGGGAAGGCTCATGGCGTCCTCCGGGTCCGTTGACAGGTTCCCGGGGTGCCCAGGCGGGCGGCACCTCTGCGGCAGGCCGCGCACGGCTCCCCCGGGGTCGCTTCCCCGCTCGCCAGTCGCCGCGCGTACCGGACACCCTACCGGCGACCCCTGCGGCAAGGTTTCCGCGTCCGGCATCCGAGCGACGATAGAAAAGGGCACCACCAACGCCCCATGCCGCATGACGATCGGAGAACCCGTGTCGACACACGCATCGACCGAAGACGCCATCCGTTCCGCCGAGGCACACAGTGCGCACACCTACCATCCGCTGCCCGTCGTGGTCGCATCCGCCGAGGGCGCCTGGATGACGGACGTCGAGGGCCGGCGCTACCTGGACATGCTGGCCGGCTACTCGGCGCTCAACTTCGGCCACGGCAACCGCCGTCTCATCGACGCCGCCAAGGCCCAGCTGGAGCGCGTCACCCTCACGTCGAGAGCCTTCCACCACGACCGGTTCGCCCAATTCTGCTCGGAGCTTGCCGAGTTGTGCGGCAAGGAGATGGTGCTGCCCATGAACACGGGGGCAGAGGCGGTGGAGACCGCGGTGAAGACCGCCCGCAAGTGGGGGTACAAGGTCAAGGGCGTACCGGACGGCCAGGCGAAGATCGTCGTCGCCCGGAACAACTTCCACGGCCGTACGACCACGATCGTCAGCTTCTCCACCGACCCGGAGGCCCGCGCGGACTACGGCCCCTACACGCCGGGCTTCGAGATCGTCCCGTACGGCGACCTGACCGCCATGCGGGCCGCCGTCACCGACACCACCGTGGCCGTCCTGATCGAACCCATCCAGGGCGAGGCCGGGGTGCTGGTTCCGGCGCCCGGATACCTGGCGGGCGTACGGGAGTTGACGCGCGAGCGGAACGTGCTGTTCATGGCCGACGAGATCCAGTCCGGGCTCGGCCGCACCGGCAGGACGTTCGCGTGCGAGCACGAGGGCGTGGTCCCCGACGTGTACATCCTGGGCAAGGCGCTGGGCGGCGGCGTGGTCCCGGTCTCCGCCGTCGCCGCCTCCCGCGACGTGCTCGGCGTGTTCCGGCCGGGCGAGCACGGCTCGACGTTCGGCGGGAACCCGCTGGCCTGCGCGGTCGCCCTTGAGGTCATCGCGATGCTGCGCACCGGCGAGTACCAGCAGCGCGCCACCGAGCTCGGCGACCATCTGCACCACGAGCTCGGCCTGCTGACCGGCACCGGCGCCGTCGAGGCGGTCCGGGGGCGCGGCCTGTGGGCGGGCGTGGACATTCATCCCTCGTACGGGACGGGGCGCGTCATCTCGGAGAAGCTGATGGACCGCGGGGTCCTGGTCAAGGACACCCACGGTTCGACGATCCGGATCGCCCCGCCGCTGGTCATCAGCAAGGAGGACCTGGACTGGGGGCTCGACCAGCTGCGCGCGGTGCTCGCCGAGCACTGACGGCCACGCGTCAACCCGGCGGCATCGAGGGGCAGTTGGAGTCGGCGCAGAACACGCTGAGCGCCGTCTTCAAGGTGGTCTCCTGTTCCGGCCAGGCGTCGTCGGGGGCCGCGGACAGAATGGCGTAGTGCGTGCCGCCCGGCGTCAGGAAGGCGTAGTCCACCACCTGGCGCCGGTGGCCGAGCTCCTGGTTGTTGTAGGCGTACACCAGGCGCGCCACCGGCCCCGCGATCCCGGGCACGGTGGCGTCGTCGGCCAGGCTGATCTCCTGGTAGTCGGGGTGCTGGCGCGCGAGCTCGCCGGAGGTCTGCTTGAGCGCGTCATAGGGCCGAAGGTCCGCCCCGCCGACCCGGTACACCTGGATCAGGCGCTTGTGGTCGGCGGAGTTGTAGAAGACGCCCTTGGTGCCCTGGTCGTCGCGGGTCCAGTCCTGCGGCACATAGAGCCTGAAGCCCTGGGGGTCCTGGGCGAGCCGGTATCCGGCGGGGGTGGTCGCGCTCGGGGACGGGGAGGGAGAGGGGGAGGCCGAAGCGGACGGGCCGCCCTTCACGCCGCCGTCCCGGCCGGGGATGTCTGAGGTGGAACCGCTCGCGGACGTGGTGGGCGTGACCTTCGGGCCGCCGTGCCCGCCACGGGCAAGGAGGTAGCCGCCGCCCGCGCCGGCCACCGCGACGACGACCATCGCGATGACGACGGCGAGGGGCACCCGCCGCGGGCGCCCCGGCTCCACGCGCCCCGGCCCCGGGGGCGGCAGCGGCTCGGTGAGGGGCCCGGGGGCGTATCCGTCCGGCGCGAACGCGTCGCCCGGCGGCCGGGGCGGAAGGGGCGGGGGCGCGACCGGTGGCGGTGTGGCCGATGGTGGCGTGGACGAGGGTGGCGCGGCCGGTGGCGGCGCCGCTTCGGGCGCGGCCGTCACGGGCTCCCACTTCTGCGTCGCCGCGTTCCAGCGGACCTCTCCTCTGCCGCCGCTCACCTCGCTCTCACCGCCCGATCAGGTCGTGGACGCGCTGGACCAGCGTCTCGCCCGAGGCGAGCAGGCCGGTGAGGGAGGTCGCGCCCGCCAGGATGTCGCCGAGCCGGGCCAGGCGGCCCGGCGTGGCCCGGCCCTCGGTACGGATCTCGCCCTCGGCGTCCGCGAGTTCGGCGTCCAGGACGCGGGTGCGGTCGTTGACCACGAGCTGGGCGAGGCCCGCCCTGAACTGCACGATGGCTTCCATGAGTTGGCGGTGCGCCTCGTCGTCGGCGCCGCCCGCGTGGTAGGCGCTGTGCACCGTGTTGTGGTCGCCGACCGAGACGGAGCCGGTCACCCCGCTGATGTGCACGGACCGCTGGGGGTCGCGGTGTGCGTGGTCGCGCTGCGCGCTGTCGTCACCCGGCATGCTCATCTCAGCCCTCGTTCTTGACGGTGTTGTGGTCGCCGACACTGATCGCTCCCCGGGCGTTCTCGATCATGACTCCGCCCTGGGTGACGTTGATGATCTTCTGCTCGAACTGCCCGGTGTCGTAGCCGGCTTCGTACAGGGCGCTGCGTACGCCGCTGGTCACCCGGTCCTCGATGGACTTCACATAGCGGCGGCAGTCCATCGCCTGGAAGAGCGAGGTGTCGGGCGCGGCGGCCAGCTCGCGCACGGAGCACGCGGGGCCGTCGGGCAGCGCACGTCCGTACCCGCCGGACAACCGGACCCAGCCGGAACGGGCCGCCCGGCCCACGACGAGCAAGGAGGCCATCAGCGAGCCCGGCGTGCGCCACAGCGCCCAGGCCGCCTTCCCCAGCGGGGTGCGGCAGCGGAACGCGTGGGCCACGCGGTCGGCGCGGATGAAGTCCTCGCGCAGCGGGGCCAGGACGTGCGGCGCGATCTCCAGGACCAGCATGCCGCCCTGGGTGTGGACGCGGACGTACACGGTGGTGACGAGGTGTTCCTCCCAGCCGCCGACCCGGATCCGCAGGAAGTGGCGGCGGGCCTCGCCGCCCTCTTCCAGCGCGGCCGCGCGGTGCTGCTCGAACTGACCCTCGCCATAGGGGGCTCGGGCCCGTGAGGGCAGCCCGTCGACCGGCAGGAAGACGTACTCGGCCACTTCGAGCTGGCGCAGCCGGTCGCGTACGGCGAGGGCCTGGGCGGGCGCCGTGGGCGCGGGGACGCGCAGCCGCGTGATGAGGGGTTCGACGATGCGCAGGATCTCGGCGTTGCTGATCGGTTCCGGTGCGCGCTCGTCCAGGGACGTGCGCGGGCGCAGCTGGATGGAGACCGACCACGGGTCGAGCGGGTCGCCCGCGCCCCGGAAGGGGGCATCGGCGCGGTAGACCGCGAGCGGGGCGTGCTGCTCGGCGCGGATCAGGGCGCTGAGCCGCTGGAGCCGCGCGTTGTCGTTGTTCTGGGCGGGGTCACCGGCGAAGTCCTGGAAGCCTTCGGGGGACAGTTCGCCCGCCATGACGCGGGTGAACTGGACGTGGCGCAGGGCGACGCAGAGCGCGAGAACCGCGAAGCAGGCCAGTATCCCCCAGCCGTATCCGGGGCTGAAGCCGCGGTCTGCCACGTCGAAGGCGCCGGGGCCGACCGCTTCGGCGGAGCCGGTGAGGTACGACGGGACGGCGCCGCTCGAATGCCCGAAGGCGCCGCCGTAGGAGCCCGGGGAGCCCTCGTAGCCGGGCACGTAGCCGTCCGATGAGTCGTATCCGCCGAAGAGGGAGATCACGACCGCGACGGCGAAGAAGGCGAGCACGGCGCGGGCCCACCACCGGGCCAGGAAGGCGGGCACGGTGCGGTACCAGGGGGCGACGCGGGCGGTGCCCCGGATCAGCCGGGCCAGGCCCAGGATGAGCGAGGGCACCACGAACAGCACGAGCATGACGAAGTGCGTGAGGACCACGCTGAGCAACCACAGCGCCAGGATGCCGAGCGCCCAGGCGAGTTCGAGGGTCCGGGCGCGCAGCGCGTGCGCGAGGACGCGGGCCGCGTCGAAGCCGAGCGAGGGCGCGACGATCCGCTCCTCGTGGACGTACAGCTCGTCGATGACGGCGTCGCGGTACTCGGCGTCGAGGTAGGTGCCCGCTGCCATCAGCCGGGTGGCCTCGCTGAGCGAGGGGTGCACCGGCGGCAGCCCACCGGCCTCCGGCTCCGCCGGCTGGGCCTGCTGCGGCACGTGGGCCTGCGTCATGTTCTTCTCCCCCGTGAACGAGGGCGTGCGCCGCGTTCCAATCCGCTTGAGCGAAGGGGGTGTTCGCGGGCGCCCGCCGGCTGGACATGGTAGCGGCGCGCCACCCCGCACAGCGCCCCGTCCACACCCTCCCCACAGCTTCTTGCGAGGCATGACACGGGGCAGCGGGCGCACGCGGGGGCGCAGGGTCCGCCCGGCGTCGTCGGACCGCATGCGCCACCGACCGGGCGCGCTACCCGACCGGAAGCGTCACCTGATCAGATGAGGCACGAACCGCGCGTACTCGTCCGTGACCGGGCCCGCGGACTCCCGGATGCCGAGCCCCGCCGCCTCGTCCTCCACGACCCAGGCCCCGAGCACGGTCCGGTTCCCTTCGAAGTCGGGCAGCGGAGCCAACTCCTGGTAGCAGCACGGCTCTTCGGGGCGGGGGGCCGGGCCGGAACCGGGCGGGTGCAGCGTGACGCCCGCGCCCTCGCGGCCGAGCAGGGGTTTCGCCACGTACCCCCGCCCCGTGGCGAGCTCGCGCGGCCCGTCCAGATAGGCGGGGAGCAGATGGGGGTGGCCGGGGTAGAGCTCCCACAGCACCGCCAGGAGCGCCTTGTTGGAGAGCAGCATCTTCCACGCCGGTTCTATCCAGCACGTCGTTCCCGTGCCGCCACCGTTGTCGAGGGTGTCGAGGACCTGCGGTCCGAACGCGTCCGAGGCCAGCCACTCCCACGGGTACAGCTTGAAGCAGGCGCGGATGAAGCGGAGCCGGTCGTCGACGAAGCGGCCGGTGACGCTGTCCCAGCCGATGGTCTCCATCGACAGCGCCTCCGTGTCCAGGCCCGCCTGCTCGGCGGTCTCGCGCAGATAGGCGACGGTCATCAGGTCCTCGCCGAGCTCGTCGCCGTCGGAGTGGGCGAAGTGCACCGGTCCCGGCGGCAGCAGCCGCGCCTGTCGCCGCCAGGCGTCGACGAGGCGTTCGTGCAGCGAGTTCCACTGGTCGGCGCCGGGGAAGCGGTCCTCCATCCAGAACCACTGCGCGCTCGCCGCCTCGACGAGCGAGGTCGGGGTGTCGGCGTTGTACTCCAGCATCTTGGCCGGGCCCGTGCCGTCGTACCGCAGGTCGAACCGGCCGTACAGGGAGGGGAGTTCGGACCGTCTGCGCCAGGATTCGGCGACCAGGTCCGCGAGGCGGCCGTCCATGATGCCGAGGTCGGCGAAGCGCCCCTTCTCGACGATGTGGGCCGCCGCGGCCAGGCACATGCCGTGCAGCTCCTCGACGGTCTCCTCCAGCGCCTCGATCTCGGGCCCGGTGAAGGAGTAGTACGCGCTCTCGTCCCAGTAGGGGTGCAGGGAGTCGTCGGGATGCCGTGTCAGAGGGTAGATGACGCCCTGCTCCTCGACGGTGCGCTGCCAGTCGGGGCGCGGCTGTATGCGATGGCGTTCCATGTCCCTGGTCCCTCGATCCCTCCGTACGGTGTTCCCGCGCTCACCCCGCCCGCGGCGTCACCGCGTCACGGCATCGCGGCGCTCACCCGCCGCTGGACCCGCCGTGGCCGAATCCGCCGCGCGAGACGCCGGACTTGTCGAAGGAACCGCCGGAGAGCTTGCCGTTGCGGCTGGTCCCGCCGTAGTAGTACTGGCCCGAGCCGCCGCTCTTGCACTGGTACTTCGGGAGTTCCTTGTAGGTGACCGGGTCGGCGCACCGCCGGTCCGGCTCGTTGCCGCACGCCGTGAGCGTCGCGGCGAGCACGCCCATGCCGCCGAGCACCACCGTGGTGGACCTGAACCTGCGCATCGCGCGACCTCCCCCGCTGTCGGTTCGTTGCCCTGCTTCGTTGCCCTGCTGTGTTGTCCTGTCCCCGCCAGGTCTCTCTGGTGGGACGCGTTCCGGCCACACCCTAGTTCCCGGCCCGCGCCGCCCCCACCCCCGGGCTTTCGCAGGGCCGCCGGGCCTGCGACTACAGTCCCCCTGTGTTCGGGATGATCTGCGCGCTCGCGTCCGCGCTCTGCTTCGGTACGGCCACCGTCCTCCAGGCCGCCGCGACGCGTGCGGCCGAACCCGGTACGGGGTCGGGGGCGGGCTCGGGCTTGGACGCGGCGCTGCTGCTGCGCGCCGTGCGCCAGTGGCGCTACGTCGTGGGGCTCGCGCTGGACGGTCTCGGGTTCGTCTTCCAGGTCATCGCGCTGCGGTCGGTGCCGATCTACGCGGTGGGCGCGGCGCTCGCCGCCTCGCTCGCGGTGACGGCGGTGGTCGCGGCCAGGATCCTGCGGGTCAGGCTCTCCGGTACGGAGTGGGCGGCGGTCGGCGTCGTCTGCGCGGGGCTCGCCATGCTGGGCCTGTCCTCCGGCGCGGAGGGCGACGAGGCGGGCCCCGTGTCCCTGCGCTGGTGGCTGCTCGGGGTGGCCGCCGCGGTCCTCGTCGCAGGCGCGGCCGGCGGCAGGCTGCCGGGACGCGCCAGGGCGCTGGTGCTCGGGCTCGGCGCGGGCTGCGGGTTCGGCGTGGTGGAGGTGGCCGTGCGCCTCATCGACGACCCCTTCGACCTGACGAACCCGGCGTTGTACGCGCTGCTGGCCGGCGGCGGCGCCGCATTCCTGCTGCTGACCTCGGCCCTGTCGCGCGGCTCGGTCACCACGGCGACGGCGGGCATGGTCATCGGTGAGACCATCGGCCCGGCCCTGGTCGGCGTCGCCTGGCTGGGCGACCACACCCGCGCGGGGCTCGGCTGGCTGGCGGTCGCGGGTTTCGCGGTGGCGGTGGCGGGCGCCCTGGCCCTGGCCCGCTTCGGTGAGGCCCCGGAGACGGCGCCCGCGCCGCCCGAGGCCTAGCTCTTCCCGCCACGGGGCTCACGGAAGCACCCTCATCAGCGCGTCCAGCGCCCCCGCCCACCCCGAATCCGGGGGTGTCCCGTACCCGACCACCAACGCGTCGCGGTCCGGCGGGAGTTGGGGGTGGCGGAAATGGGAAAGGCCCTCCAGGGCCAGGCTCTGCCAGGCGGCGCCCTGGACCACGGAGCGTTCGGTGCCGGGGGGCAGTTCGAGCAGGGCGTGCAGGCCGGCGGCGATGCCGCTGACCCGTACGTCGGGGGCGCGCTCGGCGAGGGCTGCCACCAGTTGGTCGCGGCGGCGCCGGTAGCGCAGCCGCATGGTGCGCACATGGCGGTCGTACGCGCCGGAACTGATGAACCGCGCCAGCGTGAGCTGGTCGAGCGCGCCGCACGCCCAGTCCCCGTTCGTGGCGGACTTGGCGCGCTCGACCTCCTCGACCAGACGCGCGGGCAGCACCATCCAGCCGAGCCGGAGCCCGGGCGCGAGGGCCTTGCTCGCGGTGCCGAGGTAGACGACGTGCTCGGGGTCGAGTCCTTGCAGGGCGCCCACGGGCTGGCGGTCGTAGCGGAACTCGCCGTCGTAGTCGTCCTCCACGATCAGGCCGCCGGTGGCGCGCGCCCAGTCGACGGCCGCCGCACGCCGGTCGGGCGGCAGCGGAAGCCCGATCGGGAACTGGTGCGCCGGCGTCATGAGCACCGCCCCCGCGCCCTTCAGCTCCCCCAACTCCTCGGTGAGCGTGCCCCGTTCGTCCAGCGCGAGCGGCGGCGTGCGCAGGCCGGCGTCGGTCAGCGCCTTCCGGTGGAAGTCGAGCCCGTACGATTCGACCGCCACCTCCCGCACCCGGCGCGCCCGCAGCACCGAAGCCATCAGCATCAGGCCGTGCAGGAACCCCGAGCACACCACGATGCGGTCCGGCGACGCGTACACGCCGCGGGCCCGGGCCAGATAGTCCGCGAGCGCCGTACGCAGCTCGATGCGGCCGCGCGGGTCGCCGATGCCGAAGGCCTCGTGCGGGGCCTCGGTCAGCGCGTGGCGGGCCGCCTTCAGCCACTCGGCGCGCGGAAAGGAGGCGAGGTCGGGCGAGCCCGCCATCAGGTTGTACGCGGGCTTGCGCCGGGCGGTGGGACGCGGCGCGTGGCCTCGGTCCTGGCGCGCCCGCGAGCGCTGGGCGACCCGGGTGCCGGAGCCCTGGCGCGCGGTGAGCCAGCCCTCGGCGACCAGCTCGGCGTAGGCGTCGGCCACCGTGTTGCGGGCGATACCGAGGTCGGCGGCGAGGGTGCGCGAGGAGGGCAGCCGGGCGCCCGGCGCGAGCCGTCCGGTGCGTACGGCCTCGCGCAGCGCGTCCATGAGGCCCGAGCGCAGGCCCGCGCCGCCCACGTCGATGTGCAGATCGACACCGAGGGTTTCCGGAGAAGTGGCCCAGGATTTCACCATGGGAGTGGACCATACCGGGGTGCCATCCGCGCCCTACGGTCGTAACCATGACGACGAACGAGAACACCGCGTACGCGCCCGAGCGTGCCCCGCGTCTGCGCTGGGCCAAGGCGGCGCCCGAGGTCTACCGGGCCATGATGAAGCTGAACGAGGCCGCCGAGCGGGGGCTCGACCCGGTCGTCGCCGAGCTGGTCAGGATCCGGGCCTCGCAGCTGAACCGCTGCGCCTTCTGCCTGGACATGCACACCAAGGACGCGCTGGCGGCGGGCGAGTCGGTGGAGCGGATCACGCAGCTCAGCGCGTGGGAGGAGTCCGCGCACTTCTACACGGCCAAGGAGCTGGCGGCGCTCGCGCTGACCGAGGCGGTCACCGTCCTGACCGAGGGATTCGTGCCGGACGAGGTGTACGAAAGGGCCGCCGAGCACTTCGAGGAGGGCGAGCTGGCGCAGCTCGTCTCCACCATCGTCGTGATCAACGCCTGGAACCGCTTCGGTGTGACCACGCGGGCGACGGCGGGCCATTACAAGCCGGGGATGTACAAGTGAGCGGTGCGGTGCGGGAGTTCCGGGTGCCGGGCGCGGTCTACGATGGTCTCGCGAAGATCAGTGCCGCCGCCAAGCGGGGTCTCGGCGACGCGTCCCTTGCCGAACTGGTGATGATCCGGGCGTCCCAGCTCAACCGCTGCGCCTTCTGCCTGGACATGCATCTGACGGCCGCCCGCAAGGCCGGCGAGGCGGAGGAACGGCTCGCCCTGATCGCCGCCTGGGAGGAGAGCGGCCGGCTGTTCTCCGCGCGCGAGCGGGCCGCGCTCGCGCTGACCGAGGCGGTCACCGTCCTGGCCCGGGGCGCCTCCCGGACGAAGCCCGGGCAAGGAGCCGTCACCGACGCGGTGTACGACGCGGCCGCCGAGCACTTCACCGAGACCCAACTCGCCCACCTCATCGCGGTCATCACCGTCATCAACAGCTGGAACCGGCTGATGGTGACCCGCCGCACGACACCCGGAGACACGCAATGGCACAGCTGAACCCCGCCGCCGCCTTCCGCGCCCTGCACCAGGGCCGCGCCACGGGCGACCCGCTGATCCTGCCGGGCCCGTGGGACGCGGCCAGCGCCCGGGTCTTCGAAGAGGCCGGCTTCCCGGCCCTGGCTACGCCGAGCGCGGGGGTCTCGGCGTCCCTGGGGTACGAGGACGGCTCGACGCCGGCGCGCGAGATGTTCGCCGCCGTGACCCGGATCGTGCGGTCGGTGTCGGTCCCGGTGTCGGCGGACATCGAGGACGGGTACGGGCTCGCGCCCAAGGAGCTGGTGGACCGGCTCCTTGAGACGGGCGCGGTCGGCTGCAACCTGGAGGACTCCGCGGGCGGCGCCCTGAAGGAGCCGGCGCGGCACGCGGACTGGCTGGCCGAGGTGCGGGCCGAGGCGGGCGATCGGATCTTCATCAACGCCCGCGTCGACACCTACATCCGGGGCCTGCCCGACCTGGACGCGACCATCGCGCGGGTCCGGGCGTACGTCGCGGCGGGCGCCGACGGCGTCTACCCGTTCGCCGCGCCGGCCGACCACCTGCCCAAGATCGCCGCGGCCGTGCCCGCGCCGGTCAACATGGCGGCCCTGCCCGACGGCCCGACCCCGCGCCGCCTGTCCGAACTGGGCGCGACCCGCATCACGTTCGGCCCCGGCCTCCAACACCGCGCGACCCAGGCCCTCCGCGACATCGCTCAGCAGGTACGCGCGCTGTAGCCGCGTTGGCGGCTGGAACAGTGCGGGGCGGCCGGGGCGTGCGGGAGGATGCCGAGAATGACGCGCATCCGCCACGCCGGGCCCCTGCTCTGCCTCCTGGCCGCCCTGACCGGCTGCTCCAGCGAACCTCCCGCCGCGCCCGGCGCCGCGTACGGCACCGCAGGACCGACCGCCACCACTTCCGCCGCTCCGGCTCAGGCGGCCCGCCTGGCGGAGCGGTACCGGACGTCAGGGGGGCTCGATGAGGTGTACGGCATCCAGCAGGCCACCGGGTCGCACGGCGCCCCCGTGGTCACCGTGTGGACGAAGAACCCGGACGGCGGGGACTTCGAGCGGCTGCGGCAGTCCGTCATGGGGTTCATCGGGCGGGAGGGTCAAGTCTCCCTGAAAAAGGGCTACTTCCTGGACGTGTTCGGGCCCGACGGCTCGCTGCGGAACAGGTACGACACGACCCGCTGACCGGGCGTCCCTGTCCGCTACTCGTCGTCCGGCTCGTCCTGGACGCGCAGGAGCGCCACCCATCTCGGCATCAGCCAGTGCGTGACCAGCGCGCCCACCAGTACCGGCAGCGTCACGGGTGCCAGGTCGCCGCCCGCGTTGCCGTACACGACGGCGGCCGCGGCGGTGGCCACCAGCAGGACGGTGGTGACGCGGTGGGCGCGGGCCATGACCTCGCTGCGTTCGGCGCGCTGGCGCTCGTCCAGGGCCCGGCGGCGCAGTTCGAGCAGGCCCCGGGTGGCGGTGTTGATGGCCCCCATGGCCACGCACCACGGCAGCAGCACGACGATCGTCACCCACAGCGCGGTCACGGAAGGGACCAGGACCGCGGCGAGCCCCGCCGTCACGTACGCGGCGGTCATCGCCAGGTGGGCCCCGAACAGCACCCTCCTGCGGGCCGCCGTCGCGTACAGACCCTCGTACTCGCGGCGGTTCATGGTCTTGTGCATCCACCGGTCATAACGCGTCAGCCGCGCGTCGCTCACTGGTTCCTCCCATAGGCCTCGTCGGTGAGCGGGCGGAACGGTTTCAGGGAGAACAGCGCCTCCACCGGGAGCCCGAAGTGCTCCGCGATCTTCAACGCCAGGTCGAGGCTCGGGTTGTACTGCCCCCGCTCGATGTAGCCGATGGTCTGGTAGTGGACCCCGACCGCCTCGGCCAGGCTCTGACGCGACACCTTGCGCTCGGCACGCACCATCGCCAGCCTGTTGTGCACCTGCTCGCTCATGTATAAGAAGTACTACATTGGTGAGTGGAACCACAACAAGCAACGCGACAGCGGGGAGTTCGTCATGTCCGACATGCGGGGCCTGTTCGGCCGCAAACAGCTCACGGTCCTGTGGCTGCGCGACGCGGACGACATCGCGTCCGAGCTGCGCGACGCGCTCGCGGACGCCGGGGAGGCCGAACGGCCGGGTCTTCAGGCGGCACTGGCGATCGCCGAGACGGCGGCGGCCGAGCCGGACCGGGAGCGCCGGGGCCGCTGGGTGCGCGAGCAGCGGGCGTCGGTCGGCTACACGGGCCCCGACGACGAGTCGGTCCACGCGGTCAAGGCACTGCGCGACGCCCGGCCCGAGCTCAGCCTGCTCGCCGCCGTCCAGCTGACCCGGGACGCGGCGCGCGGCTAGAGAACGGGCGAAGCCCCGGCAGTGGCTGCCGGGGCTTCGTCAGGCGTACGCCAACGGGCGTACCACCAGGCTCAGATGAGGCCGAGCTCGCGGACCGCGTCGCGCTCCTCGGTGAGCTCCTTGACGGAGGCGTCGATGCGCTTGCGGGAGAACTCGTTGATGTCCAGGCCCTGGACGATCGAGTACTTGCCGTCCTTGACGGTGACCGGGAAGGAGGAGATCAGGCCCTCCGGGACGCCGTAGGAGCCGTCCGAGGGGATGCCCATGGAGGTCCAGTCGCCATCGGCGGTGCCGTTGACCCAGGTGTGCACGTGGTCGATGGCGGCGTTGGCGGCCGAGGCGGCCGAGGACGCGCCACGGGCCTCGATGATCGCGGCGCCGCGCTTGGCGACGGTCGGGATGAACTCGTCGGCCAGCCACTGCTCGTCGTTGACGACCTCGGCGGCGTTCTTGCCGGCGATCTCCGCGTGGAAGATGTCCGGGTACTGGGTGGCCGAGTGGTTGCCCCAGATGGTCAGGCGCTTGATGTCGGAGACCGTCGTGCCGGTCTTCTTCGCCAGCTGCGAGATCGCCCGGTTGTGGTCGAGACGGGTCATCGCGGTGAAGCGCTCGGCCGGTACGTCCGGGGCGGAGGCCTGCGCGATGAGCGCGTTGGTGTTGGCCGGGTTGCCGACGACGAGGACCTTGATGTCGTCGGCGGCGTTGTCGTTGATGGCCTTGCCCTGCGGCTTGAAGATGCCGCCGTTGGCGGAGAGCAGGTCGCCGCGCTCCATGCCCTTGGTGCGCGGGCGGGCGCCGACGAGCAGGGCCACGTTGGCGCCGTCGAAGGCGACGTTGGCGTCGTCGGTGATCTCGATGCCGCGCAGCAGCGGGAAGGCGCAGTCGTCGAGCTCCATGGCGGTGCCCTCGGCGGCCTTCAGGGCCGGGGTGATCTCCAGGAGGCGCAGGTTGACCGGCACGTCC
Source organism: Streptomyces sp. NPDC006711 (assembly GCF_042869775.1). Lineage (NCBI taxonomy): Bacteria > Bacillati > Actinomycetota > Actinomycetes > Kitasatosporales > Streptomycetaceae > Streptomyces > Streptomyces sp. NPDC006711. Next base: position 81,939 of record NZ_JBIAGO010000017.1, on the reverse strand, counting down.
GGGCCGAGCAGGTGACCGGAGGCGATGCGGAAGAGCAGCGCGTAGCCGATCTGGCCGGCCGCGCCGGTGACGGTGACATTCACGGGAGTGCGGGTCATGGCGATCTCCGTAAGAAACAGCAGGTGGTGGGGGGTTGCCCCTGGCTTCCGGGCACCCCGTAAACGCCGGCAACCTGACGTGCGACCGTCTGAATCTTGACGTGAAGAGATGTCCAGCGGTCAGGCTATCCGACCCTGGGAGTTCTACACCCCCGCCGCCCTGTGGGACGGCTCACGCTGATCGATCATCGGCCGGTTGTGTCCGTTCCGGTGGCGCAGCCGCTCTTGTTGTCCGTCAGCGTGGCGCAGGCCCGCGCGGCGGCGGGACCCTGGACGGCGAGCATCCTCGTGTACGTGTCGCGGCCAGCCCCCTTCACCACCGCGTCCCGGGCCAGGGCGCCCGCGCTGATCCGCACCCGGTCGCCCGGGACGACCTGCCTCAGCCGCGCCCAGGCCGCCTCGCACGTCCGGCTGTAGCGCACCTCGACGACCGCGACGCCGACCCTGGCGCTGCCCACCGTACGGACCGACGTGTCGGCGCAGCGCGTCGTTTCGGGATCCTGGCCGGTGCACGAGGCGGCCAGGCACGACACGCCGGGAGGGAGCACGGCCGCCGGGGCGGCGGTGTGGCTGGGCGGCGCGGCGGTGCGGCTGGACGACGGCGCGGCGGCCGGGGGCCTGGCGGCGGCCGGCTTGTCGCCTGCGGGCCCGCCGAGGCCGGTGAGGAGCACGGCCGCCGTGATGACGAGCAGCGCGCCCACCACCCCGGCCAGGAACATGACGATCCGGCTCCGGCCGCCCGGCCCGGCGGGCGGGGCCTGACAAGCGGCGCGGGGCGCGGCGGGCCGTCGCGGCTCGGCCGTCACGGTTCTCGCCCGGTCGGCCCGCACGGCGTCCATGACGCGGTCGTGACGCTGCTCGGAGCGCGCCCAGGCCCGCTCGGCCGGCTCCCACAGGGTGGTCAGGTGGACCGGGTTCGCGCCGGTCACCTCGGCGAGCGCGACGACGGCCGCCCTGGGGGCGAAGAGCCGGCCGCCCAGATACCGCTCCCAGGACGTCCTGCTGTACCCGGTGCGCTCGGCGACCGCCGCGACGCTGAGTCCGCTGCGGTCCACGAGCCGGCGCAGCTGATCCGCGAACTCCCGTACCTGCGGATCGAGTTGGTCCGGCAGCGCCTTCCAGCGAGGCATCGCTTCCCCCAAGTTCTCGCTTGCCAGGGCGCGGGCGGCACGCGCGGGTCCAGGATGGCAGCTCCACAGGTGGCGCGCACCGGCTCGCGCGAGGACGGCCCTCGGGACGGCCGGCGCTCAGGGGCAGGCGCCGCCCGGGGTGACAAGGCCGGTCTCGTACGCCACCACCACCGCTTGGGCCCGGCTGGCCAGATCCAGTTTGCTCATGGCGCGGTTCAGATGGGTCTTGACCGTGGCCTCGCTGATGTAGAGGCGGCCGGCGATCTCCTGGTTCGCCAGGCCGCACGCGGTCAGGCGCAGCACCTGGGTCTCGCGGGCGGTGAGGACGTCGAGCTGGGGCGCCGGGCCGGTTTCGGGCCGCCGCGCGAACGCCTCGACCAGGCGGCGGGTGACACTCGGCGCGAAGAGCCCGTCGCCCCCGCCCACGGCGGCCACCGCGGCCAGCAGCCGCTCCGGCCCCGAGTCCTTGAGCAGGAACCCGCAGGCCCCGGCGCGCAGCGCGCCATAGACGTACTCGTCGAGGTCGAACGTGGTGAGGACGAGGATGCGCGGCGCCGGATCGGCGGCCTCGGCCAGGATGCGTTCGGTGGCCTCGATGCCGCTCATGCCGGGCATCCGGATGTCCATGAGGATCACGTCCGGGCGGGTCGCGGCGGCCTGGCGCACCGCTTCGGCGCCGTCGCCCGCCTCCCCGGCCACCTCCACGCCGGGGGCGGCCCTCAGCAGCCCGGTCAGGCCCGCCCGGATGAGGAACTGGTCGTCGACGACGAGCACCCTGATCATCCCGATGTGCCTTCCTCCCCCGGCGGCGCCCCTGCGGAGGTCGGCAGGGTCAGGGTCACCGCGAACCCGCCCTCGCTCCACGGGCCGGCGCTGACCGACCCGCCGTAGAGCTTGGCCCGCTCCCGCATGCCGAGCAAGCCGTGGCCGCCGCCGGTGGGCACTCCGTCCTGATGCGGCACCCCGCGTCCGCCGCCCTTGCCCCCATTGACGACGGACACCACCAACTGGTTCCGGCCGTACTGGAGTTGGACTTCGGTCTCGGCCCCTGGCGCGTGCTTGAGTACGTTCGTGAGCGCTTCCTGCACCACCCGGTAGGCGCACAGTTCGACGCCGGGCGGCAGCGGGCGCGGGGTGCCGAGGGTGCGCAGGGTCACCGGAACACCGGCGGCCCCGATCCGCTCCGCCAGCTCCGCGATCCGGCCGAGGCCCGGCATGGGGGCCCCGGGCGCCTCGTCGTCGGCGTCACGCAGCACTTCGAGCATCCGGCGCAGCTCCTCAAGGGCTTCGGCGCTGGTGCCGGAGATGGTGGAAAGGGCGGCGCGCGCGGTGGGCGGATCGGAGGCGAAGACGAACCCGGCGAGCCCGGCCTGCACGGAGATGACGGACATGTGGTGGGCCACCACGTCGTGCAACTCCCGCGCGATACGCCCGCGTTCGGCCGCCACCTCGCGGCGCGCGCGGTCGGCCTGCTCCTGCCGCAGGCGCCGGGCGAGTTCGGCGGTGCGGCGGGCCAGCGCTCCGAAGTGGAGCAGTAGCAGGGCGAAGACGAGGGCCTGGGCGACGACGGAGACCATGGCGCTGCGGGGGCTCGCCACTCCGGCGTACATCCAGGCCCCCACCATGAGGGCCGCGCAGGCCGCCGCCGTGGGCAGGGCGCGCAGGGAGGCCACCGTGTACAGCGAGAGCATCGGGCCGAAGCTCGTGACCACGGGCCAGTATCCGCAGGCCACGTACCCGACGAACACCAGGTGCGACCAGAGCAGCACCGCGACCGGCGCCCTGACGCGGAAGGCGAGCGGCAGTCCGGCCAGCGCGGCCAGGGCGTACCCCCGGGCGTCCAGCGCGTTCCAGCCCTGCCGCGCCGACTCCTGCCCGAGCGCCACCGAGGCACACGTCAGCGCCACGGCCAGGAGCGCGTCGGCGAACTGGGGGCGGATCCGCATCGTCGCAGCGTAACGACGAGGCGGGGCGCGTACGTCAACTCCGCGCCGTACAGCGTGAGTTGTAGCGGGGGCCCGGCGGGGAGACGGGAGCGGCCCGCGCCCACTGGGGGTGGGCGCGGGCCGCTCCGTCTCTCCGGCGGGCTGCCGGTACCGCTAGCGCACGGTGAAGTGGACCGCGTCCTCAAGGAAGGGGACGTTCAGCCACGGGCGGGGCTGGGCCATCAGGGCGAGCAGCACGATGGCCACGCCGAGCACTCCGTACGTGGAGATGTCGGTGAAGCGGGACCTGACGGCGAGCATGCCCACCGACGGCAGCGTCCAGCGCAGCGCGGCGCCCACCATCAGGGCCGCGCCGACGATGACGAGCCCGATCCGGAACGCCGCCCCGAACGGGTCGATCGCGACCATGAGCAGCCCGAGGCCGACGGCGAGCAGCACGCACAGCAGCGGCCACTGCCGGGCGGGCGCCGGCGCGTCGCCCGCCGCGGCCCGGCCGCCGCCCTCGGGGCGCGCGGTGTCCCGGGTCAGCGAAGGGGGCCGCCGCGAACCGGCCTTGGCGGACGCGGAGTTCTCCGTGTCCCCGGACGGCTCGTGACTCCTACCAGCACCCATGGGTCAGGCCCTTTCGTGTCAGCCCGCGGCGGCGAGCTCGGCCGCCTCGACGACGTTGACGAGCAGTTGGGCGCGGGTCATCGGGCCCACACCGCCCGGGTTGGGCGAGAGCCAGCCCGCGACCTCGGCGACGCCGGGGTGCACATCGCCGACGATCTTGCCGCTCTCGTCGCGGCTGACGCCGACGTCGAGCACGGCCGCACCCGGCTTCACGTCCTCGGGCTTGATCAGATGCGGGACGCCTGCGGCCGCGACGATGATGTCGGCCTGGCGCAGGTGCTTGGACAGGTCGCGGGTGCCGGTGTGGCACTGGGTGACCGTCGCGTTCTCCGAGCGCCGGGTGAGCAGCAGCGGCATGGAGCGCCCGATGGTGACGCCGCGTCCCACGACGACGACCTCGGCCCCGTTGATCTCCACGCCGTGCTTGCGGAGCAACTGGATGATGCCGTACGGGGTACAGGGCAGCGGGCCCGGCTCGTTGAGGACGAGGCGGCCCAGGCTCATCGGGTGCAGCCCGTCGGCGTCCTTGGCCGGGTCCATCAGCTCAAGGACGCGGTTCTCGTCGATGCCCTTGGGCAGCGGCAGCTGGACGATGTAGCCGGTGCACTCGGGGTTGTCGTTGAGCTCCCGCACCACCGCCTCGATCTCCTCCTGCGTCGCGGTCGCGGGCAGTTCGCGCTGGATGGACGCGATGCCGACCTGGGCGCAGTCGCGGTGCTTGCCCGCGACGTACTTCTGGCTGCCGGGGTCGTCCCCGACGAGCACGGTCCCCAGGCCGGGGGTGACGCCTCGCTCCTTCAGGGCCGCCACGCGGACGGCCAGTTCGGACTTGATCGCTGCGGCGGTGGCCTTGCCATCGAGAATCTGGGCGGTCATGTTTCCCATTCTTTCAGGGCGACACGTGATCGCCCAAGTTGCACTTGCACAACACATCCAGCATTCGGCTGGACAAACTTATGTCTTATTTAGAACGATGATCCCCGCAGTGCCGCGGGCAGTGCCGGGGGGCGATCCGCTCAGAACAGCTCTGCTCTCCGCTCGGGCCGCGTCGTCCCCGCACAACCAACGGAGGAAAGCCCGTCATGAGCTTCGGCGACCCGAACAACCCCTATGGGCAGCAGCCCCAGCAGGGCGCCAACCCCTATGGCCAGCAGCCGGGCCAGCCGGGCTACGGCTACCCGCAGGGCCAGCAGGCCCCCCAGGGGGTGCCGCCGCAGCAGGGCTACGGATACCCGCAACAGCCGTACGGCGGCGCCCCCATGGGCCCGCAGACGATGCCCGGAACCGTCTCCGCCGCCCGCGCGATGCTGTGGGTCATCGTCGGCCTCCAGGCCATCGGCGCTGTCATCATGGTGATCGGGGCGATCGGCATGAGCGCCGCGAAGAACCAGGCCGCGGCGAGGGACGATGTCCAGTTCCAGCAGCTCGCCGACTACCCGACCGGCGTGCTCTACGTCATGGCGGTCTTCGCGGTCGCCTGGCTGATCTTCGCCATCGTGCTCGCCGCGAAGTTCGGCACGGGTGGGAACGGACTGCGTGTCACCACGATGGTTTTCGCCATCGTGACGGCGGTGCTCGGCATCTATCCGTTCGTCGTCATCGGGCTCATCCACACGGTGCTGGCCATCCTGATCGCCGTGTTCGTCGGCAAGCAGAGCGGCGCCCAGTGGTTCAAGCGTCCGCAGTACTGAGCCGGTGAGCTCCGGGCCGCCAGGCTCCCCACGCTGAACAGGAGGGCCGCACCCCGCACGGGGTGCGGCCTTCGGCGTACCTGCCGGAGCCACCGGAGCTACCGGATTCAGTGGAAGAAGTGCCGCGTGCCGGTGAAGTACATCGTCACGCCCGCCTTCTTCGCCGCCTCGACCACCAGCTCGTCACGGACCGAACCGCCGGGCTGGACCACGGCCTTGACCCCGGCGGCCGCCAGGATCTCGAAGCCGTCGGGGAAGGGGAAGAACGCGTCGGACGCGGCGTAGGAGCCCCGCGCCCGCTCCTCGCCCGCCCGCTCCACCGCGAGCTTCGCGGAGTCGACCCGGTTGACCTGGCCCATGCCGACGCCGACGGACGCGCCGTCCTTGGCGAGCAGGATCGCGTTGGACTTGACGGCCCGGCAGGCGATCCAGGCGAAGGCGAGCTCCTTCAGCCCGGCCTCGCTCAGCGCCTCGCCGGCGGCCAGCGTCCAGTTGGCGGGGTCGTCGCCCTCGGCCTGGAAGACGTCGGTCTGCTGGAGCACCGCGCCGCCCGAGACCGCCTTGAGGTCGCCGGGCTGGTGCGGGGCGCCGTCCACCTTGAGCACCCGGATGTTCTTCTTGCGGGCCAACACTTCGAGCGCGCCGTCCTCGTAGCCCGGGGCCGCGATGACCTCGGTGAAGATCTCCGCCACCTGCTCGGCCATCGCCACCGTGACCGGCCGGTTGACGGCGATGACGCCGCCGTACGCGGACAGCGGGTCGCACGCGTGGGCCTTGCGGTGGGCGGCGGCGAGGTCGGCGTCCACCGCGATGCCGCACGGGTTGGCGTGCTTGATGATGGCGACGCAGGGCTCGTCGTGGTCGTAGGCGGCGCGGCGCGCGGCCTCGGTGTCCACGTAGTTGTTGAAGGACATCTCCTTGCCGTGCAGCTGCTCGGCGTTGGCGATGCCGCCCGGCTGGCCGTCGGTGTAGAGCGCGGCGGCCTGGTGCGGGTTCTCGCCGTAGCGCAGCGTGGACTTGCGCTCCCAGGTGCCGCCCAGGAACTCGGGCAGCGCGGCCGCGTTCCCGTCGGTCTCCTCGGGCGCGTACACGTTGGTCATCCAGGAGGCGACGGCCACGTCGTAGGAGGCCGTGTGCTGGAAGGCCTCGGCGGCCAGGCGCTTGCGGGCGGTCAGGTCGAAGCCGCCGTTCTTGACGGCGTCGAGCACGGCCGCGTACCGCGCCGGGCTGGTGACCACGGCGACCGAGGGGTGGTTCTTGGCGGCGGCGCGGACCATCGAGGGGCCGCCGATGTCGATCTGCTCCACGCACTCGTCGGGGCTCGCGCCCGAGGCGACGGTCTCCTTGAACGGGTAGAGGTTGACGACGACCAGCTCGAAGGGGCGCACACCGAGCTCGTCGAGCTGCGCGCGGTGGGCGTCGAGGCGCAGGTCGGCGAGGATGCCCGCGTGCACCTTGGGGTGCAGGGTCTTGACCCGCCCGTCCAGGCACTCGGGGAATCCGGTGAGCTCTTCGACCTTGGTGACGGGCACCCCGGCGGCGGCGATCTTCGCGGCGGTCGACCCGGTGGACACCAGCTCGACACCGGCGGCGTGGAGCCCTTGCGCCAGCTCCTCCAGGCCCGTCTTGTCGTAGACGCTGACCAGCGCCCGCCGGATGGGCTTGACGGTGTCCGTGTTAGCGGAGTTGACCGAGTTCACCGATCTGAACCTTTCGTCCCTCAATGCGGTAGCCGTTACGGGCCAGACGCCCCACGACATCGACGAGCAGCGCTCGCTCGACTTCCTTGATCCGCTCGTGCAGAGCGGCTTCATCGTCCTCGTCCCGGATCTCGACCACGCCCTGGGCGATGATCGGGCCGGTGTCGACGCCGTCGTCGACGAAGTGGACGGTGCACCCGGTGACCCTGGCGCCGTACGCGAGCGCGTCGCGTACGCCGTGGGCCCCGGGAAAACTGGGCAGCAGCGCGGGGTGGGTGTTGATCACCCGGCCGCCGAAGCGGGCGAGGAATTCCTTGCCCACGATCTTCATGAACCCGGCCGAGACCACCAGGTCCGGTGCGTACGCCTCGGTGGCGGCGGTCAGCGCCGCGTCCCACTGCGCGCGCGAGCCGTGGTCCTTGACCCGGCAGACGAACGTCTCGATCCCGGCCCGTTCGGCGCGCTCGAGGCCTGCGATGGCGTCCCGGTCGGCGCCCACGGCCACGATCTCGGCCCCGTACCCCTGCGGATCGGCGGCGATGGCGTCGAGCAGGGCCTGAAGATTCGTACCGGATCCCGAGACCAGCACCACGATCCGGGCGGGACGGGTGCGGGCGGGCGGGACACCGGGGGGAGAGGCGGACGCGGAGGGGGGCGGGGAGGCCACGGCGGGGCTCTTTCTCGCGGTCGTACGTCGTTGTGTGGTCGTACGAACGAATCGTGCCCCTCGATACGGGGAACTCTACGAAAGCGCCGACCGTCAGCAACGATACCGGCACACCGGACGGCCCCCACGGGACGGGGGCCGGACCGCCAGGTAGCGTCTGGGAGGACGCCGCGAGACGAGACACGTCTCACGTGAGGGAGACGGGACCGACACCGGAATCGATGACCGGGCTCCGCCACGGGGCCGACTTGCTTGACGTCCTTGACTTACTTGTTTCACTTACAGGCTTACTTGTTTCACTTACTTGCGAGATGCGACCCCTGGCCCGAACCGGCCGACCGGGTCCGAGGGGAAGACGTTCACCAGATGCCGGACCGACGCCACCAGCTGTTCGCAGCCCGCCAGTCCTCTTCTGCCGGTTCCTCAGGCTCCCCCGGCTCTTCCGGCCCCGGTTCTTCCGGTTCTTCCGGTTCTTCCGGCTCCTCCAAGGCGACGGACCCGCAGGACTCGGGGGCCGAGGGCACGGGGAACGGCACCGGCGCGGGCCCCGCCAACGGAACCGACGACAACCCCTTCGCGCCGCCGCCCGAGGGCCGGCCCGACCAGCCGTGGCGCCCGCGCCGGCCGGCGGGCCAGGACGGCGGCCCGCACGGCCAGGGCGGTGCAGGACACGGTTCGCCCTGGGGCAGCCAGTGGAGCAACCAGCAGCCCGGCCGCGCGCCCGGCGGGTTCGGGCAGCGCCCCCAGCGGCCCGAGGGCGGCCAGAACCAGAACCCGCAGCCCTCATCCGGCCTGCGCTGGGACCCCACGGACCCGGCCCAGCGCCGCGCCCGCTACGCGCTGCTCTCCGGAATGTGGGCCTTCTTCTTCGCCCTGTTCGACATGCCGGAGATCGCGCTGCTGCTCGGGGCGCTCGGCCTGTACTGGGCGATCAGCTCCCTGCGGGCCAAGCCGAAGCCGCAGGAGGCGTCCGCCGCGAACGCCGTCGGCGGTGCGCCCCGCGCCGCCGCTCCTCCCATGCCGTACGCCGCCCCGCAGGGCACCCAGGCCGGGCCGCCGCCCGCGCCCCGGCCCGCGCAGGGCAGGCCGCAGGTGACGGCGGCGGTGACGGGCCTGGTCACGGCGGTCCTCGCGCTGATGGTGGTGGCCTCCAGTTTCACGATGCAGATCGTGTACCGCGACTACTACAGCTGCGTGGACGACGCCCTGACCAAGACGGGTCAGCTGTCGTGCAACGACCACCTGCCGAAGAAGCTGGTCCCGCTGTTCGGCGTGAAGGAGTAGCGCGGGCTCGTCGCTCGTCGCTCGTCACTCGCCGCCGTCCCGGGGGCGGGTCCCGGCCGGGTCCTTGGGGTCCTGCGAGTCCTCCGGGTCCACCCGGTCCGCCTGGTCCGCCCGGTCGTCCGGAGTTTTCGCGGGAGGCGTTTCCTTCGGCTGGGCTGCTCCGGGCTCGGAGGGCCGTACGGGTTCCGGCGCGGGCTCACCGGGTTCGGGCGCCGGGGCTTGTTCGACGGCGGGCGCCGCTTCCGGTGCGGGCGCGGACGCGGGCGGGGGCGCGGACGCGGGCGGCGGGGCGTCCGTCGGCGGAATGTCCGCCATCAGACCGCCCGACGCCTCCTTGAGCGCCGCCCAGCGGGCCTCGCGCGCGCCGTCCTCGTGCCAGAGGTCACCGCCGCCCACCGGCAGGAAGTCGTACGGTTCGTAGTCGTCGCCTCTTTCGTCCACGGGGGCCGGGGCCGACCCCGGCAGGCTCTTGGGGCCCGCCCCGCGCCGAGGCCGCCACGCCAGCATGCCCATGAGCCGGGATCGCGCGGACACCCGGGGCGCCTTGGGCGCCGCCGCCGCGCCCCGGGCGAGCAACGCCCGCAGGGCCACCGCCCCCGGCACCCCCACCACCAGCGTCCACAGCAGCGCCGCTCCCCCGGTGCGCCACCAGACCGGGCCGAGCGCCGCCAGGGCCTCGCTGCCCAGCGGGCCGCCCGCGAGGGCCGCGAGCGCGGCCAGCGCGCAGCCGCACAGGACCGCGCCGAGCAGCGCGGCCCGCGCGGTCTCGCGCCGCCCCCACCCCTCGGCCACGGCGGCTCGCGCGGTGAACCTGGCCAGGACCGCCCCGGCCACGAGCGGCACCCCGGCCGATACCCAGTTCCACCACGCCCCGTGCACGCCTCCGGGCACCGCCGCGAGCAGCGGGAAGTGCGGCAGGGCGGGGGCGCCCGTCACCCCGAGCGGGCTCGCCACCGCGCCCGCGCCGACGGCGAACCCGGGTCCGAGCCCGTACGCGGCGCCCCACACGGCGGCGTTCGGCACCAGCGCGAGAGCGAGCAGCAGGATCGCGAACCGGCCCGACCAGTCCTCCGCCAGCCGCAGAAAAGCGTCTTCGGCCCCGCCGATGTGCCAGGTGAGCGCGGCGGCCGCGAGCAGCGCGCCGCCCCCGAGCAGCGTCGCGACGGCGGCCCCCGCGGCCCGCGCCGCCACGCTCGTACGAACACCCAAAAGGGCGGCGCGCACGCGGGCCGGGACGCGGGCGGGCAGCGGCCCGAGCGGGCGGCCGTGGGCGGTCCAGATCCCGGCGGCGGTCGCGAGCGCCACCGTGAGCGGCAGGTGCAGCGCGGCGCTGAGCGGTGCGGCGGGGAGCGGGCCCGCCGACGCGTACAGCGCGGTGGCGCTCGCGATCGCGAGGTAGCCGCAGGTCACGCCGCCGAACACGGCCCATCCCGAGGGCAGCGGCGCCTCCTCGGTCTCGTAGACGTCCTCCTGACCCGGCATCAGCGCGTCGCGTGCGGCGCGGTGGGCGAGCCAGACGGGCAGCGCCGTCACCAGGAGCGGGACGAGGCCGACCGGGGCCGGTGAGCCGGTCAGCGTCTCGGGTCTGACCAGCCGCGTTCCATGGGCGAGCAGCCAGAGCGAGGCGGCCGTGCGCAGGGCGCCGCCGGGCCCGCTGTCGGGGTAGGGGGAGCTGATCCACAGCACCATGACGAGCACGGCGAGGGCGCCGAGGCCGAGCCCCGCCGCGATCGCGCCGCGCAGCAGACAGGTGACGAGCACGGAGGAGCGCGCCTGGGCGGAAGGCAACGGCAGGCTGCGGTCGGTCACTTGGGTCACGCGGGCCATGCTGCCAACGACACGCGCTTTCTACGCGTAATAGGCGAATGCCCGATGTGTCGCCCAATATACGGTTATGTACTTTTCATCCGGGGTCCGTCGAGCAGCCCTCTCCCCGGGTGCACGAGCCGACACGGCCTTCGCGGGGAGTCCTGGGAGCCCTTGATGACACAGAGCACCGCCGGTACCGGTGAATCCGATGCCACGTCCCCCCTGCCCACCCCCAAGGAACGGCGCCGTCTGCGTGAGGCGAAGGCGCTGAGCGAGGCGCAGGTCGCGTCGGCCGTCGGCGTCACACGGGCGACCGTCCGCTCCTGGGAGACCGGCCGCACCGCGCCACGCGGACGTAGGCGCGCGATCTACGCCCGGCTGCTGGCCACGTTCGAAGCGGAGACGGCGCCTTCGCCCGCGTCGAAGGACGCGGCCGTCTCCAGAAACGATTCGCCCCCTCACGAGCGCCCCGGCACCCACCGCGCCCGACCCGCCGATCCGGGCGCCGGCCACCCCGGCCACCCGGGCCAGCCAGAACACACGGGCCAGCCAGACCACCAAGGCCACCCGGGCCAGCCAGACCAGTCGGACCAGTCGGACCAACCAGGTCACCCGGGTGGCACGGGCGCCGATCGTGATGAAGCCGACGGAGCCGGCGGCCGGCGGGGCGGCGCATCGGCCGGGCCCGACGAGGGCGACACCGTCCAGGACGGCGGCCCGGGGGGCGCGCAGGGCTCCGGGGAGCGCCATGCCGTCGCGGGGCGGGGCCAGGGGGCGAGCGCCGGCAAACCGCCGGCCAAGCCGCACGCGGTGAACACCCGGCCCAAGCCCGCCGCCGACGGGTCCGCCGGCAAGTCGTCCAGACCCGGGGGCAGGACCGCCAAGCCCTCCCCCGCGCCCCAGCCGGCCCCCGCCGGCGCCGTGTCCGTGCCGGAACCCGCCAAGGAGGCGTCGCAGTCCGCCGCGCTGACCGGCGCGGGAGCGCTGTCCACGGGTGGCGTCCGCACCCTTCCCGAGCGGCCGCCGGACGCGGAACACGATCCCGGCCCCGCCGTGCCGGACGAAGCCGAGCCCGGCGCCACGCCCGAGGCGCGCCCCGCACCCGCCGTCCCGCGTCCCGAGCCGTCGCCCATCACGGGACTCACCCCCGCCGAAGCGTTCGACGCGCTGTACGCGGCCACCGCGCCCGCGCTCGCCCAGCAGACCTATCTGCTCACCGGCCGGATCCGGCTCGCGCGCGAGTCCGTGCAGCGCGCCTTCCATCTGGCCTGGGAGAACTGGCCCGAGGTCGCCACCGACCGGGACCCGGCGGGGTGGGTGCGGACGGCGGCGTACGAGTACGCGATGTCCCCCTGGCACCGCTTCCGGCGCACCCACAAACACCCCGACCGGCCCCCCGTGGAGCCCGAACGCCGCGCCCTGCTCGACGCGCTGCTCGCGCTGCCGCCCGCCTACCGGCGCACGGTGCTGCTCTACGACGGGCTCGGACTCGACCTGCCGGAGACGGCGGCCGAGATCCAGGCCAGCACGCCGGCCACCGCGAACCGGGTGCTGAACGCGCGCGCCGCCATCGTCGAGCGGGTGCCGGCCGTGCACCACGCCAAGACTCCGGGGGCCTTGTCGGCGGTGCTGCGCGACCGCATCACCGATCTCGCGCTCGCCGGGCCCCCCGCCCTGACCGTGCTGCCGGCCGCCCGGGGCGTACGCGTCGGGGGCGAGCGGCGCCGCCGGTTCTGGACCCGGGCCGCGATCGCGTTCACCGCGATGATCGTGGGCGCGACGGCGTTCACCGTGGTGACCGTGCCGCACTACCACGTGCGGCCGGTCCCCTTCGGCCAGCGGGTCGGCGGCGTGCCCGTCTACGCCGGTCCCCCGCGACTGAGCAGCGAGGACGTCGAGCTGCGGGACAAGCTGCGCGCGGAACCCGCCCGTGGCCCCTACCGCCTGGTCCTCGACATCCGCTGACGCGGCGCCGGTACGCATGAGGGCCCGCACCCCTGGAAACCACCAGTGGGGTGCGGGCCCTTCACGCGTACGTCCGGAGCCGGGCTCCGTCAGGCGCGGTTCAGCTGCCGAGGATGGCGCGCGCGAGCTTGGCGGTCTCGGTCGGCGTCTTGCCGACCTTGACGCCGGCGGCCTCCAGGGCCTCCTTCTTCGCCTGGGCGGTGCCGGAGGAGCCGGAGACGATGGCGCCGGCGTGGCCCATGGTCTTGCCCTCGGGCGCGGTGAAGCCCGCGACGTAGCCGACGACCGGCTTGGTGACGTTGGCCTTGATGTAGTCGGCCGCACGCTCCTCGGCGTCGCCGCCGATCTCGCCGATCATCACGATCAGGTCGGTCTCGGGGTCGGCCTCGAACGCGGCGAGCGCGTCGATGTGCGTGGTGCCGATGACCGGGTCGCCACCGATGCCGACGGCGGACGAGAAGCCGATGTCGCGCAGCTCGTACATCATCTGGTACGTCAGCGTGCCGGACTTCGACACCAAGCCGATACGGCCCGGCTTGGTGATGTCGCCCGGGATGATGCCGGCGTTGGACTGGCCCGGCGTGATCAGACCGGGGCAGTTCGGGCCGATGATGCGGGTCTTGTTGCCCTTGGAGTTCGCGTACGCCCAGAAGGCGGCCGAGTCGTGCACGGCGATGCCCTCGGTGATGACGACGGCGAGGGGGATCTCCGCGTCGATCGCCTCGACGACGGCGGCCTTGGCGTGGGCCGGCGGCACGAAGAGGACGGAGACGTCGGCGCCCGTCTTCTCCATCGCTTCCTTGACGGAGCCGAAGACGGGTACTTCAGTGCCGTCGAAGTCGACGGACTGGCCGGCCTTGCGCGGGTTCACGCCGCCGACGATGTTGGTGCCGTCGGCCAGCATGAGCTTGGTGTGCTTCATGCCCGTGGCGCCGGTCATGCCCTGGACGATGACCTTGCTGTCCTTGGTGAGGAAGATAGCCATGGTGGTGTCTTAACCTCTTCCCTTACTTCGCAGCCGCGAGCTCGGCGGCCTTGTCGGCCGCGCCGTCCATGGTGTCCACGCGCTGCACCAGCGGGTGGTTGGCGTCGCTGAGGATCTTGCGACCCAGCTCCGCGTTGTTGCCGTCGAGACGGACGACGAGCGGCTTGGTGACCTCTTCGCCCTTGTCGGCGAGCAGGGCCAGCGCCTGGATGATGCCGTTGGCGACCTCGTCACAGGCGGTGATGCCGCCGAAGACGTTGACGAACACGGACTTGACGTCCGCGTCGCCGAGGATGATCTCCAGGCCGTTCGCCATCACCTGGGCGGACGCGCCGCCGCCGATGTCGAGGAAGTTGGCCGGCTTCACGCCGCCGTGGGCCTCACCGGCGTACGCGACGACGTCCAGGGTGCTCATGACGAGACCCGCGCCGTTGCCGATGATGCCGACCTCGCCGTCGAGCTTCACGTAGTTGAGGTTCTTGGCCTTGGCGGCCGCCTCAAGAGGGTTGGCCGCGGCCTTGTCCTCAAGCGCCTCGTGGTCGGGCTGACGGAACTCGGCGTTCTCGTCGAGCGACACCTTGCCGTCGAGGGCGAGGATGCGGCCGTCCTTGGTCTTCACCAGCGGGTTGACCTCGACGAGGAGCGCGTCCTCGGCGACGAAGGTCTTCCACAGGGTCACCATGGCCTCGGCGACGCCCTCGGCCACGTCGGCCGGGAACTTCGCCAGGGCCACGATCTCGCGGGCCTTCTCGATGTCGACGCCCTCGACGGCGTTGACCGGGACCTTCGCCAGGGCCTCGGGGGTCTTCTCCGCGACCTCCTCGATGTCCATGCCGCCCTGCACCGACGCCATGGCGAGGAAGGTGCGGTTGGTGCGGTCGAGGAGGTACGAGACGTAGTACTCCGCCTCGATCTCGGGCGACAGCTCGGCGATCATCACCTTGTGGACCGTGTGGCCCTTGATGTCCATGCCGAGGATGTCCGTGGCGCGGGCGACGGCCTCGTCCGCGTCGGCGGCCAGCTTCACGCCGCCGGCCTTGCCGCGGCCACCGACCTTCACCTGCGCCTTGACGACCGACTTGCCGCCGAGACGCTCAGTGGCCTCGCGCGCCGCCTCAGGCGTGTCGATCACTTCACCGGCCAGCACCGGTACACCGTGCTTGGCGAAGAGGTCCCTCGCCTGGTACTCGAACAGGTCCACGCGCGTCCGTCCCTTTTCAGTGGTATCGCGGTTGCGTTGTCTGCTGGGCGTGCCGCGAAGGGCAACGTGACGGCGCTGTCACTGAGGGAGGCGTACACGGTGTCCGAGTACGCGGCATGTCCGTCTCGCAGGTTATCTCCGTGGGCCGCGCCTCCCTAAATCAAGGATCACACCTGAGCGGTGATACCTGTCACAGATCCCCTGCTCAGGGCGCGCCCAGGTATGACTTCCCTCACCCCTCGGGTATCGGCAGCGGCCTCTGCTCGATCGCCGCGGCCATCACCTCGGGGAACAGGTCGGGGGTGCAGGCGAAGGCGGGGGCGCCCAGGGCCGCGAGGGCCGCGGCGTGATCGCGGTCGTAGGCCGGGGCGCCCTCGTCGGAGAGCGCCAGCAGGGCCACGAACTGCACCCCGGACGCCCGCATCGCCGCGACCCGCTTCAGCATCTCGTCCCGTATGCCGCCCTCGTAAAGATCACTGATGAGAACGACCACGGTGTCGGCAGGACGGGTGATCTTCGACTGGCAGTACGCGAGCGCCCGGTTGATGTCGGTGCCGCCGCCCAGCTGGGCGGCGAACAGGACGTCGACGGGGTCGTCGAGCTGGTCGGTGAGGTCGACGACGGCGGTGTCGAAGACCACGAGACGCGTGGCGATGGAGCGCATCGAGGCCAGCACGGCGCCGAAGACGGCGGCGTGGACGACGGACGCGGCCATCGAACCGGACTGGTCGACACAGAGCACGACCTCCTTCCTCACCCCCCGCGCCGCGCGCCCGTACCCGATCAGGCGCTCGGGCACGACGGTGCCGTGCTCGGGCAGGTAGTTCTTGAGGTTGGCCCGGATCGTGCGGTCCCAGTCGATGTCGCGATGGCGGGGCCGGCTGACGCGGGCACTCCGGTCGAGGGCGCCGGTGAGGGTGGCCCTGGTCCGGGTGGCCAGCCGCTTCTCCAGGTCCTCGACGACCTTGCGCACCACGGCGCGGGCGGTCTCCCGGGTGGTTTCGGGCATCGCCTTGTTGAGCGCGAGCAGGGTCCCGACGAGATGCACGTCGGCCTCCACGGCCTCCAGCATCTCCGGCTCCAGGAGCAGGGCGGACAGGCCGAGCCGTTCCATCGCGTCGCGCTGCATGACCTGTACGACGGAGGACGGGAAGTACGTACGGATGTCGCCGAGCCAGCGCGCGACCGACGGCGCGGACGCCCCGAGTCCCGCGCCCCGGTCCTTGGCCCCGCTCCTGGCCGTGTGACCCGCGCCGCCGTAGAGGGCGGCCAGCGCGCCGTCCATCGCGGCGTCCCGTCCGCTCAGGGCGCGGCCGGTCCCCTCGGCGCCCGGCTCCCCACCGAGCACCAGCCGCCAGCGCCGCAGCCGCTCGTCATCGTTTGGTCGCGTCGTGGTCGTCAACATCCCACCTCCGTAAGGCAGTTGGCGCGATGGTTGGCGCCGTGAACGCGGTCGCGGTCATCGCCGTGGTTGAGCAGCAGAGCCATCAGCGGCAGGACGGCGTCGGCGCGCGCGGCGTCGAGGGCGGCGCCGAATCCGGGGGCGGCCGCGTCGCCGGGGCCTGGGCGCTCGGCTGGTCCGCGCCGCACCAGCTCCCCCAGCGTGCGCCGCACCCCCGCGTGGTACGCGGCGAAGGTGCGGCGCAGCAGCGGCAGTACGTCGGTGAACGCGTCCGGTGGTACGCCCGTCAGCCAGCCGTCGACCAGGGCGAGCAGCCGGTCGTCGTGCACCAGTAGCATGCCGCCGCCCGATGCCCCGCCGACGAATCCCTCGATCCAGGCGGCCGCGTCGGCGGGCGCCGTCCCCAAGGACAGGGCGAGGCCCATGTACCGCGCCGCGTCCTCGCTCTCGACGCTCCCCTCGTCGAGCAGCAGCCGGGCCGCCCGGCCCCGGATGGCCCCGGGGACGGTGTCCCGCGAGGCGAGCCGGACCAGCACGGCGCTCCAGCGCTCGCGCAACCCGTCCGCGCCGGCCCCGGACGGGCCGGTGGTCGGAAGGAGGCCTGTCGCGGTGTGCACGGCGTCCAGGTGCGTACGCATCTCGGCGGCGCCGTCCGCGTCGAGGCCGGAGCAGGCGGGCGCGAAGCCCACACAAATACGCTCGGCCAGGCCTGCGGCGACCTCGGCGAGACCCGCCGTGCCGGTGCCCCTGACGTCGCCGTAGCGCAGGGCGCGGGCGAGGGCGGGCAGGGCCTGGGCGAGATGGGCGACGTCGGTGTCGAGCGCGGCCCGGTCGGCGAGCGCCCGCATCACCACCGGCAGCGCGCCCGGCAGTTCGGCGAGCAGGCAGTGCTCGGCGAGGGCGGTGACGGCGCCGAGCGAGGTCGCGGCGGCCGCCGCGGCCCGCGCCTTGGCGGTCGCGGCGGCCACCACGGTGGTGCCCCACACCCCGGCCTCGGCGACCCGCACCGAGAGCTCGGGCTCCCAGCTCAGCCGCCAGCTCTCCCGGAAGGTACCGGTGGAGCGCGCCCGGACGCGCTCGCCCCAGCCGATGCCGAGCAGCCCCAGCCGGTGGAGCAGCCTGCTGCGCCCGGCGTCGGTCTCCTTGCGCAGGTCGAGCTCCAACTCCCGCTCGGCGGCCTCCGGTTTGAGCCGCAGGCCGCGCTGGATCCGCACCAGGTCGCGCTGGAGCGGGACGGCGGGCGCCGCGTCGGGCACCTCGCCCAGCACGTCTCCGACGACCAGCCGGTCGTGGATGAGGCCGAGCGGCACGTCGGACCCCTCGCACATCACGGCCCGTACCGCGTCCATGGTCTCGGCGAGGCCCGGCAGCGGCCGATCGCGCATCGCGGCGAGCGTCCCCGCGAGCCGGACGGCCTCGATGACATGGGCCGAGGAGATCTGGCGGTCCTCCTCGCGGAGCAGGCCCGCCACCTTGGTCATCCAGCGCTCCACCGGCCGGTCGGTGGCCTCGAACAGATGCCGGTACCAGCCGGGTGCCTCGATCCCCGCGCCGTAGCCGCTGCGCCGGGCGAGCCTGCGGTGCGTCCAGGGCACCCAGGTCAGCTCCGCCCTGACCTTGGGCAACCCCTTGAGCAGGGCTCGATCGGCGGCGACGGTGAACCGTCCGGCGAGCGCCGGCACGTGCCAGGCCCCGCAGACGACGGCGACCTTTTCCGCCCCGAACTCCTTTGTGGCGGCGCGCAGTTGCTGCCGCATGTAAGCCTCGCGGATCAGGTCGTGCGGATGACCGCTGGCGCCGTACGTCTCGCGCAGCGCGGCCATGGCCTCGCCGAGCGCGGCGAACGGCGCCAAGGGGTCGGCCGCCGCGCCCCGGTGCTCGACGACGTCCTCCCACCAGCGCTCCGGGGCGTCGTATCCGGCGGCCTCGGCGAGCGCGCCGACCGGGTCGACGGGGGTCGCGGGGGCGCCGGGGTCGGGGTCGGGGTCGGGGTCGGGGTCGGCCGGATCCGTACCGTCCGCCAGGGCGAGCGAGTGGGCGGCGGGCAGGTCGATGAGGCGGACCTCGGCGCCGTGCGCCAGTGCCCACCGGATCGCCACCCACTCCGGTGAGAACTCCGCCATCGGCCAGAACGCGGCGCGCCCCGGGTCGTCGGCGACGTGCGCGAGCAGCGCGACCGGCGGGCGCATGTCCTCCTCGGCGGCCAGGGCCAGCAGCGCGTCGCCCTCAGGGGGTCCCTCGACCAGGACGACGCGGGGCCGCGCGGCCCCGAGCGCGGCCCGCACCGCACGCGCGGACCCGGGCCCGTGGTGGCGCACCCCGAGCAGCAGCGGCCCGTCCGCGCTGGGCGGGACGGCGCCGGGGGGAACGTCGCCGGGCAGGACGGCGTGGGGCGGGGCGGCGCGCGGTCCGGGCGTGGTCATGCGGACACCTCACGGCAGGCGCGGTAGAAGTCCTGCCAGCCGGCCCGCTCCCGGACCACCGTCTCCAGGTACTCCTGCCAGATGACACGGTCCGCCGCCGGATCGCGCACCACGGCGCCGAGGAGTCCGGCGGCCACGTCGGCCGACCTGAGCACTCCGTCGCCGAAGTGGGCGGCGAGGGCGAGACCGCCCGTCACCACGGAGATCGCCTCGGCCGTGGAGAGTGTCCCCGACGGGGATTTGAGCTTGGTACGGCCGTCGCTGGTCACACCTTCGCGCAGTTCGCGGAAGACGGTCACGACGCGGTGGATCTCCGCCATGCCGTCGGGCACGGCCGGCAGGTCGAGCGAGCGGCCCAGCTGGTCGACCCGGCGCGAGACGATGTCGACCTCGGCTTCGGCGGTGGCGGGCAGCGGCAGGACCACCGTGTTGAAGCGGCGGCGCAGGGCGCTGGACAGTTCGTTCACGCCGCGATCGCGGTCGTTGGCGGTGGCGATCAGATTGAAGCCGCGCACGGCCTGCGTCTGTGTCCCCAACTCCGGGATCGGCAGCGTCTTTTCGGACAGAATCGTGATCAGGGTGTCCTGGACGTCGGCGGGCATGCGGGTCAGCTCCTCGACCCGGGCGGTCATGCCCAGCGCCATGGCCCGCAGGACGGGGCTCGGCACCAGCGCCTCGCGGCTCGGGCCGTGGGCGAGCAGCCGCGCGTAGTTCCAGCCGTAGCGGATCGCCTCCTCCGGGGTGCCCGCCGTGCCCTGCACCAGCAGGGTGGAATCTCCGCTCACGGCCGCCGCCAGATGCTCCGACACCCATGTCTTGGCGGTGCCGGGCACACCCAGCAGGAGCAGGGCGCGGTCGGTGGCGAGGGTGGTGACGGCGACCTCCACGATGCGGCGCGGGCCCACGTACTTCGGGGTGATCACGGTGCCGTCGGGCAGGACGCCGCCGAGCAGATACGTGGCGACGGCCCACGGCGAGAGCCGCCAACGGGCCGGACGCGGACGGTCGTCGGCCGCCGCGAGCGCCGCCAGCTCGTCCGCGAAGGCGTGCTCGGCATGGGGCCGCAGGGGCTCGGTTGCGGATGCGACGTCGGACCCGATTTCGGACACGGTCATGGCTCCCCCTCCAGATCGTTCGAGCCGTTCGGCCGGCTGTGGTCCCACCGTGCACCACGCCACTGACAATCGGCCGTGGGCGGTGGATCGTCGCAGGTCGGAGCCGATTGTCAGTGGCCGCCCGTACCTTCGGGGACATGACTCAGCAGGGGGTCCGCTGGACGGCGGAGCAGGTGCTGGCCCTGGCGCCTGACGACGCGTCACGCAAGGCGGGAAGCAGGCTCGGCGTGGCCGGGCCGTGGTCGGAGAGCGGGTGTGACGGTACGGGCGCCGTGTGGGGCCTGTGCGCGGGCAGCGGCGAGCAGCCGTACCGGACGGTGGTCGACACAACGGGCCCCGCTTTCCTGTGCGGTTGCCCGAGCCGGAAGTTCCCGTGCAAGCACGCGGTGGGGCTGCTTCTGCTCTGGACGGGCGGCGGGGCGGTGCCGGAGGGGACGGCGCCGGACTGGGCGGAGCGGTGGCTGGACGGCCGCCGGGGCGGCGAGCGCGGCGGGAGAGACGGTACGGGACCGGCGGGCGGCACCGGGGCCGTCGCCGACCCCGAGGCGGCCAGGCGGCGGGCCGAGAAACGGGCTGCCCGGATTACCTCGGGGGCCCTGGAGCTGGAGCAGCGGCTCGCGGATCTCCTGCGGGGCGGCCTCGCGGCGGCCGAGCGGCCCGGGTACGGCCTGTGGGAGGAGACGGCGGCCCGCATGGTGGACGCCCAGGCGCCCGGACTGGCCGCGCGGGTACGGGAGTTGGGCGCGATACCGGGCTCGGGGCCGGGCTGGCCGACGCGGCTTTTGGAGGAGTGCGCGCTGCTGCGCCTCCTGGACCGGGCGTGGCTCGGGCGGGACGCCGTGCCGGCCCCGTTGGCCGCCACGGTGCGTTCACGCGTCGGCGTGCCCGCAGCCCCGCAGGGCCCGGCGATCCGCGACAGCTGGCAGGTCATCGCCCAGTACGACACGGCCGACGCGAAGCTCACCACGCGCCGGATCTGGCTGTACGGAAGGGAATCGGGCCGCTCGGCGCTGGTTTTGGACTTCGGCGCGGCGGGCCGCGCCCCGTCGGTCGCGCTGCCGGTGGGCCTGGCGATCGACGCCGATCTGACGCCGTATCCCGGCGCGGGGCAGGTGCGGGCCGCCCTGGGCGAGCGGTACGGGGCTCCGGTCCCGGCCGGCGGTCCGCCGCCGGGCACCACGACGGCGCGGGCGCTGGAGCGGTACGGCCGGGCGCTCCTGGACGATCCGTGGCTCGACGCGTGCCCCACGACGCTCACCGAGGTCGTCCCGATACCCCCTCAGGACGGCCCCGACAGGTGGCAACTGGCCGACGCCGTAGGTGAGTTGGCGCTGCCAGTGGCCTCGGGTGGCGTCGGCCGCGCGGGGCTGTGGAAGCTCCTCGCCGTGTCCGGGGGCTCCCCGGTGACGGTGTTCGGCGAATGCGGCCACCGGGGTTTCACCCCGCTGGCGGTGTGGCCCGAAGGGGGCGCGGAAGCGGTGGCGTTGACGTGAGGGAGGGCGGCGGGAGCGGGTGCGCCGGGGGCGGGGCGCGGGTCCACGCACGGACGGCCCGGGCCGAAGCGAAGGGGGAGCAATGAGCGCGAGTACGAGCACGAGCACGAACACAAGTACGCACACGAGCATGGTCGGCACCGGCATGGAAGGGGATGGGGACGGCGATGGGGAGCCGAAGGGGGCGACGACAGCGGTGTCCCCGCCCTGGGACGAGTTGGTGAGCGCGGCGCTCCTCGGTACGGACCGGCGGCCGGCGGCCGGCCCGCCCGAGGAACTGCTGGACAACGCCGCGATACAGACGGTGCGCCGCAGGGCGGGGCTGGTCCCCGCGATGGCGGCTGGGCGTCCGCCGGCCGCGCCGCCCGATCCGCGCCGTGCGGTGCCACAGGCGGCGCGGCGTCGGCTGGCCCAGCTCCTCGCGGACCGTTCGGCGCCCGCCCACGCCGGTGGCCGGCGCGGCACGGCACCCGATCTCGGCGAGTTGCTGCCGCAGTGGCTGGCCCTCGCCAACGAACGGGGGATGCGCGCGCCCGCCGCGCTGCTGCCCGCGCTGCTCGACGCGGCCCGGGCCCGTACCGATCTGCGCCCGGGCGCCCTGACCTTCGCGGGCCCGCGCGGGCTGTGGCTGGCCCGGCACAACCCGGAGTGGCGGTTCGCGCTGCGGGGCGCCTCGGGCAGCGCGGCGCTGACCGACCCCGGGGACACCGTCGGCGTACAACGCCTGTGGCAGGAGGGCCTGTTCGCGGAACGGGTGGCGGTGCTCGGGGCGGTGCGGGCCCACGATCCGGACGCGGCACGCGCGTTGCTGGCCGGGACGTGGTCCACGGAGCGGGCCGAGGACCGGCTGATGTTCCTCGACTCGTTGCGCGACGGCCTCTCCGCTGCGGACGAGCCGTTCCTCGAAGGGGCGCTTGCCGACCGGAGCCGCAATGTGCGGGCGACGGCGGCGGAGTTGCTTTCGGCGCTGCCCGGTTCGGCGCTCGCGGGCCGGATGGCACGGCGAGCCGCGTCCTGCGTGTCCCTCGACCGGACGGGTGACGGGGCGGCGATCGCGGTGGAGGCGCCGCATGAGTGCGACGCGGAGATGCAGCGGGACGGCATCGCGCCGAGGCCGCCCGGGGGGCGGGGTGAACGGTCGTGGTGGCTGGGGCAGTTGGTGGAGTCCGCGCCGCTGGACAGCTGGCCGGCGCGGCTCGGCGGGCGGACGGCCCGGGCCGTCGTCGCGCTGCCCGTGACGGACGGCTGGGGCGTCGAGTTGCACGCGGCGTGGTGCCGGGCGGCGGTGCGGCAGGGCAACGCGGAGTGGGCACGGGCGCTGCTCGGCGCGCCTTCGCAGCCGCCCGGCGAGGGGGCGGGCACGGGGTCTCTGGCCGAGCGGGCCAAACTCCTGTCCATCCTGCCGCAGGAGGAACGGGCGGAGTGGGTGGCCCGGTTCATATCGGCGCACGGGCTGTCGGAGGCGTTCCAGCTACTCGGGGCCTGTGTGGTCCCGTGGGCCGGGGCGCTCGGGCGGGCCGTGGTGGACGCGTTGGAGATCGCGCGGGACGCGGGCAGCTATCCGTGGAGCTTCAGCGGGGTCATGGGCCTGGCGGAGCGCTGCCTCGATCCTTCGGAGTCGCCCCGCCTGGAGGCGCTGACGGCTGCGCCGCCGGAACGGGAGGGGGCGTCGCCGGGGGCGGGGTCGTACTGGGCGGAGGCGTTTCGGCGGCTGGTCGCGACGTTGTCGCTGCGCTTGGCGATGCGGGAGGAACTGGATGCGCGTCCCCCACGCTGAGCCCCGGCCCCACGCGCAGTTCCCCGCGCCCCTGACAGGGTCGGTGCTGGCCCGCGTTGGCAGCCTCCCAAACGGGCTCGGGTGCAGAGCCCAGGAACCCCGGCTGCGGACCGTGGGTGGCTGGTCGCGCAGTTCCCCGCGCCCCTGACCACTCGACGCTGGCCCGCATGGGCATACCCAGCCCGTCCGGCGTTTGAGGACGAGCGCCTTCAGCGCGAACGGGGTCTGGGGCGGAGCCCCGGGGAGCTTGGCTGCGGGCCGTGGTCGCTTCTCGCGCAGTTCCCCGCGCCCCCGGCGGGGTCCGTGCTGGCCCACTTGCGCATACCTAGCCCGTCCGGCGATTGAGGACGAGCGCCTTCAGCGCGAACGGGGTCTGGGGCGGAGCCCCGGGATCCTGAGGCTCGGCCCGCTCACAATCCCCCGGAGGGTTTCGGGAAGGGGCGGGGTGGGGCCATCACCGGGGTCTGGGGCGGAGCCCCAGGGACCTCGGCTGCGGGCCATGCGTGGCTGAGCGCGCAGTTCCCCGCGCCCCTGGCGGGGGCGGTGCTGGCCCGCGTTGGCCGACTCGGCCCGGGTCGGGTTTACGCGGCTCGGACGTTTTCGCGTACCCATCCGACGATCGCCCCGGTCGTCGCCCCCGGCGTGAAGATCTCCGCCACTCCGAGGTCCTTCAGGGGGGCGATGTCCGCCTCCGGGATGATGCCGCCGCCGAAGACCTTGATGTCCTCCGCCTCCCGCTCCTTCAACAGCTCGAGCACCTTCGCGAACAGCGTGTTGTGCGCCCCGGAGAGGATGGAGAGCCCGATCGCGTCGGCATCCTCCTGGATCGCGGTGTCGACGATCTGCTCGGGCGTCTGGTGCAGCCCGGTGTAGATGACCTCCATGCCGGCGTCCCGCAGCGCCCGCGCGATCACCTTGGCTCCGCGATCGTGACCGTCGAGCCCCGGCTTGGCCACCACCACGCGGATCGGACCAGTTACACCCATCACTGCCTCCACCTGTCCCACCTGCGCACCCCGCGCCGAAACCCGGGGAAGTGAACGAACGTTATCCACAGCATCCCGCACCCCGCCGTTTCGCGGTGGGGAGGGAGGGGGAAATCACACGTGGGACACGTTCGTTTCGCACCGTACCCGCATCGGCACCCGCACCGCAGCCGCCCCGGCCTGCCCGTCGGCGCGGCAGGAGGCGGGTCGTTCCCGGGCGGGCACGGCGCAGGGGAGCCGCTGTGAAGGCGCCGCACCACCGTGCCGTCAGCCGCACGGCACGGTGGTCCGGCTCCGCGTACCGAGGGGCCGGCCCGGGCGGGCCGGCCCTTGCCGGCGGAGCCCCATGAGGGCACACGGGGGACGGAGCGGTCGTCCGCATGCCATTCGGGAGGTCGCCGCCGTGCCGCTCTTGTCCTTACTGCCCGGGTGCCTGCGCCGGGCGTGGCTCTCGGTGGCGCTGATCCGCGCCACCGCGCTCGACCTGGCGGTGCTGGCCGGGCACCTGCTCCTCTACCCCACCGGCCTGACCCCCGAGCGCCACCCGGCGACCGGCCCGGACGCCACCACGCTGCCCACAACGGGCCGTTCGCACCCGCCCGTGGTCCTGCTGCACGGCTTCATCGACAACCGGTCCGTCTTCGTCCTGCTGCGCCGCTCGCTTGCCCGCCACGGCTGGCGGCACCTCGAATCCCTCAACTACTCGCCGCTGACCGCCGACATCAGGGCCGCCGCCGCCCTGCTCGGCCGTCATGTCGAGGACATCTGCGCCCGCACCGGCCACCCCGAGGTGGACATCGTGGGGCACAGCCTGGGCGGCCTGATAGCCCGCTACTACGTGCAGTGCCTGGGCGGCGAGCGCCGGGTCCGTACGCTGGTCACGCTCGGCACCCCGCATGGGGGGACGCGCTCGGCGCAGCTCGCGCACGCCCACCCGATCGGCCGGCAGATGTGCCCGGGCTCCGCGCTCATCGAGGAGCTGCGCGCTCCCGCGCCCGGCGTGCGCACCCGGTTCGTGGGGTTCTGGAGCGACCTCGACACGCTGATGATCCCGGTCGGCACGGCCCGCGTGGAGCACCCGGATCTGATCGCGCGGAACATCAGGGTCACGGGCATCGGGCATCTGGCCCTGCCGGTCCACCCGGCCGTCGCGGCCGGTGTGCGGCAGGCGCTGACCGCCGATGAGCCGGAGGCCGCCGGCCAGGACGCGTTCTCGGTGGCCTGAACGGCGGTGGCCTGAACGGCAGTGGCCTGAACACGCCCCCGCGCGGCGCGAGTCGGGGCCGCGCGGAACGTACGCACGTCCGCTCCGCGTCGAACGCGGGCCGAACACAGGGCCAAGGCTGTGCCCAGGGGCCGCCCAAAGGAAGCCGATTGCTCGTTTCCGCGGCCCGCGCGAGCCTCGAAGATTGTCGCCGTCGCGTACCGCCGGGTACAGTCACGCCACTGCTGCCCCCGGGACCCCCACCCCAGTGGGGACCCCGGCCGCAGGTTCTGTTGCCGAGGCGAGAGAGAAGTTGGTGACTGACCAGCACGCCCACGCCGGGTACGTCGGACATGACGGATACCTCAACGGCGGCAGTGGCCCGGGCGGCGACGGCCCCCACGCGCACAGCACGGGCAGTTTCGACGTCGACCCGCTCTTCGGCACCATGCGGGGCGGCCCCGGCGCTCCCTCCGCGCCGAGCGGCCACGCCCCGGACGGGACCGGCCAGTTCGACACCGGCGCCTTCGCCTCCCCGTACGACACCACCGGCACCTGGACGGTCCCGGCCCAGGCGACGGCGTACGGACACGGCGGCGCCCCGCACCACGACCCGCTGGGGACCGGCACGTTCCCGGCCGCCGCGTTCGACACCGCCGCGTTCGACACCGGCACCTTCACCACCGGCACCTTCGCCGCCCCCACCGGCACGTGCGACACGGGCCAGTTCGACACCGGCCAGTACGACACCGGCCGCTTCGACACGACCGGCCAGTGGGACGCCCACGCCTGGGCCCAGGCACAGGACACCGGCCAGTACGCCACCACCGCCCTCGCCTCCGCGTACGACACCACCGGGCAGTGGACCGTGCCCGGCACCCACGCCGACACCGGCACGTACGACGCGACCGCCTGGAACGCCACGACCGGCGCGACCGCGTGGAACGCGACGGCCGGCACGACGACCACGACGACCCTGGCGGACGCGGGGGCCCAACTCCCGCACGAGACAGCCCAGTTCCCCCAGGTGGAGCTCGCCGAGGTGTCCGGCCCCGGGCCCTGCGAGGCGCCGGGCGAGAGCGACGCGGCGGGTGAGAGCGACGCCGGCGCATCGCCGTCCGGCGCGGCGGTCCCGGCCTCGCGGGCCGAGGCGCGGCGCGCCGGCAACCGGCGGCGGCGTACCCCCGCCAAGCGTTCGGCGCTGCTGACCGTCGCGGTGCCGTCCGTGTGCGTGATGGGCGTCGCCGGTGTCGCGGTGGCCTCGGTGGACGGGCTGGGCGGCGGCAAGGACGGGGGCGGCGCCGTGCTGGCCGCGTCCGATCCCGCCTCGGTCAAGCCGGTCGCGGCCAACAAGAACCTGGACACCCAGCTCGCCCATCTCAGCGCCGGCGCGAACAGTTTCGCCGACCGGGCGAGCCGGACGCAGGAACGTATCGACCTCAAGGCCCGCCAGGACGCGGAGAAGAAGAAAAAGGAGGAGGCGGCCGCCGCCAAGGAGGCCGCCCGTCCCAAGTTCGTCCTGCCGGTGACGCAGAAGGGCCTCAGCGCCTACTACGGGCAGGCCGGCGTCAACTGGATGTCGGTGCACACCGGCATCGACTTCCCGGTCTCCTTCGGCACTCCCGTGATGTCGGCGATCGACGGCACGGTGCGCACCCAGTGGAACAGCGCCTACGGCAACATGGCCATAGTGACCGGCGCCGACGGCACCGAGACCTGGTACTGCCATCTGTCCAGCACCAAGATCCGCTCGGGTCCGGTGAAGGCCGGTGACGTCATCGCGTACTCGGGAAGCTCCGGCAACTCCACCGGACCGCACCTCCACTTCGAGGTGCGGCCGGACGGCGGTTCCTCGATCGACCCCCTGCCGTGGCTGCGCGGCCACGGCCTGGACCCGACGTGACGCCCAAGAGCGCTTAGAGCTTTTCGACCGGCGCGTACCGCAGCAGCAGCTTCTTGGGGCGCTCGTCGCCGAAGTCGATCGTGGCCTGGGCGTCCGAGCCGGAGCCCGTCACCGTCATCACGGTGCCCAGGCCGAACTGGTCGTGGGTGACGCGGTCGCCGACCGACAGGGAGATCACCGGCTTGTCGCTGCCGCGCCGGGTCGCGAAGCCCGACGGGCCCGCCTTGGAGCGCGAGGACGACAGTGAGTTGCCGATGCCGCCGCCGAGCGACTTCCCGGACACCGGGCCCGCCGGCGCGGACATCGGCCCGGTCCGCTTCCACTCCAGGTGCTGCACCGGGATCTCTTCCAGGAAGCGCGACGCCGGGTTGTACGAGGGCTGGCCCCACGCGCTGCGCATCGAGGAGCGCGTGAGATACAGCCGCTCGCGGGCGCGCGTGATGCCGACGTAGGCCAGGCGGCGCTCCTCCTCAAGCTCCTTGGCCTGGCCGAGCGCGCGCATGTGCGGGAAGACGCCGTCCTCCATGCCGGTCAGGAACACGACGGGGAATTCGAGGCCCTTGGCGGTGTGCAGGGTCATCAGGGTGATGACGCCGGAGCCGTCCTCGCTCTCGTCGGGGATCTGGTCGGAGTCGGCGACCAGGGCGACCTTCTCCAGGAACTCCGCGAGCGTGCCCGTGCCCGCGCCTTCCCCGCCGTCGGCCTCACCGCGTTCCTGCTCGAACTCCAGGGCCACGGCGGCCAGTTCCTGGAGGTTTTCGATGCGGGTCTCGTCCTGCGGGTCGGTGGATGCCTGCAACTCCGCGAGGTAGCCGGTCCGTTCGAGGACGGCTTCGAGCACGACGGCCGGGCCCGCGCCGGAGTCGACGATCGTCCGCAGCTCCTCCATCAGCGTGTTGAAGCGCTTGACGGCGTTGGCCGAGCGGGCCGCCATGCCGTACGCCTCGTCGACGCGGCGCAGCGCCTGCGGGAAGGTGATCTTCTCGCGCAGCGACAGGGCGTCGATCATGGCTTCGGCGCGCTCGCCGATGCCGCGCTTGGGGACGTTGAGGATGCGGCGCAGCGGGACGGTGTCCTCGGCGTTGGACAGGACGCGCAGATAGGCCAGGACGTCCCTGACCTCCTTGCGCTCGTAGAAGCGGACGCCGCCGACCACCTTGTAGGGCAGGCCGACCCGGATGAAGATCTCCTCGAAGACACGGGACTGCGCGTTGGTGCGGTAGAAGACCGCGACGTCGCCCGCCTTGGCTTCGCCCTTGTCGGTGAGCCGGTCGATCTCGTCGGCGACGAACTGCGCCTCGTCGTGCTCGGTGTCCGCGACATAGCCCGCGATCCGGGCGCCGGGCCCCGCGTCCGTCCACAGGTTCTTGGGGCGGCGGCTCTCGTTGCGCTCGATCACCGCGTTGGCCGCGGACAGGATCGTCTGGGTGGAGCGGTAGTTCTGTTCCAGGAGGATCGTCGTCGCGTCCGCGTAGTCCTCCTCGAACTGGAGGATGTTGCGGATCGTCGCGCCGCGGAAGGCGTAGATCGACTGGTCGGCGTCGCCCACCACGCACAGCTCGGCGGGGGCCTGCGCCTCGCCGGAGGGGCCCACCAGTTCCCGTACGAGGGTGTACTGGGCGTGGTTGGTGTCCTGGTACTCGTCCACCAGGACGTGCCGGAAGCGCAGCCGGTAGTGCTCGGCCACGTCCGGGAACGCCTGGAGGAGGTGGACCGTGGTCATGATGATGTCGTCGAAGTCGAGCGCGTTGGCCTCGCGCAGCCTCGCCTGGTACAGCGTGTAGGCCTGGGCGAGCGTCTTC
Source organism: Streptomyces sp. NPDC006711 (assembly GCF_042869775.1). Lineage (NCBI taxonomy): Bacteria > Bacillati > Actinomycetota > Actinomycetes > Kitasatosporales > Streptomycetaceae > Streptomyces > Streptomyces sp. NPDC006711. Next base: position 52,746 of record NZ_JBIAGO010000017.1, on the reverse strand, counting down.
TCAAAACCGTCCGCCGCCTGCCCGGCGAAGGTCTCCTCGTCGATCAGCTCGTTCTTCAGGTTGGACACCTTGGCGCTGAACGCCTTCGGCGGGAACTTCTTCGGGTCCAGTTCCAGATCGCGGCAGACCAGGGCCATCAGGCGCTTGGAGTCGGCCGCGTCGTAGATCGAGAACGACGAGGTGAAGCCGAGCTTCTTCGACTCGCGGCGCAGGATCCGCACGCACGCGCTGTGGAAGGTCATGACCCACATCGCGTTGGCGCGCGGGCCGACCAGCTGCTCGACGCGCTCCTTCATCTCGCCCGCGGCCTTGTTGGTGAAGGTGATCGCGAGGATCTGGCCGGGGTGCACGCCCCGGGTGGCCAGGAGGTGGGCGATACGGTGCGTGAGCACCCGGGTCTTGCCGGAGCCCGCGCCCGCGACGATGAGCAGCGGCGAACCCGCGTGCACGACGGCGGCGCGCTGCTGTTCGTTCAGCCCCTCCAGGAGGGCCGCCGCGTCGATCACCGGGCGCGGGGCGCCGCCCCGGTAGTGCGCGTCGCGGTCCACGGGCGCGTCGAACCGCCCGCCGAACAGGTCGTCCGGCACCGCTTCGGGCGCGTGCGACTCCTCAGGCGGGGGCGGGTGCTCCTCCTCGGAGGGCTGGAGGTCCGCCAGGAAGCTGTCGTCAAAGAGGCTGCTCATCGTCTCTTGAGTCTAGGCCGCCCCACTGACAGTCCGCCGCCCCCTTCGGAGAGAGCGCCCACGACTACGCACCGTGAAGGACATCGGCATGTATCGGGCCTGTCCGACATCAACCTTCCCAGGGGGCACGGGAGTTGGCTAGCGTTCCGCAGCAGCCGGGGGTGCCTCCGGCTTGGAACGACGCGGAAGGAGGGTTGTGGCTTGCCCTCCCACCGTAAGGCCCGCACCCGGCGGCGCGAGCGTCCGCGCCACGGCGACGGCGGCGCCGCGCTGCTCACCGCGCACGCGCCCGTCCTGGGTGTGACGACGGCCGCGCTCGCCTCGCTGAGCCTGCTCGCGCAGAGCGCGGGCCTCGGGTCCGCCGGGCAGGGGCCGAGCGCCGATGAGGTGCGCAGGAAGGTCGTCGACCTCTACCGTCAGGCGGATCCGGCCACCGCCACGGCCGTCACCGGATCCGTCGCCACCGCGGCCGCCACCGTGGCCACCTCCGTCGGGGCGGACGACGCGACCGCCGCCGCTCACCGGCGGGCCGAGGCGAACCGGGCGGCGGCCGCGCTGAGCGCCACGCGGCGGTCGCTGCGGGCCGCCAAGCGGGAGGCCCAGCACAAGCTGACGGCGGCCCGCGCGCTGCTCGCCGTCCCGGTGCCCGCGCCCGACTCCGCGCCCACCCACGGGCTCAAGGCCGCCGGGGCCCTGGCCTTCGCCCGCGCCCAGGTGGGCAAGCCGTATGTGCGGGGCGCGGCCGGTCCCGCCTCCTACGACTGCGCGGGCCTGACCCGTGCGGCGTGGATGGCGGCCGGAGTGGAGCTGCCGCGCGCCGCCCGTGACCAGACGACGGCGGGCGCCGAGGTCGCGCCCGGCGAGCTGCGCCCGGGCGACCTGCTCTTCTTCTACGACGACCGCAGTCACGTCGGCCTCTACAGCGGCCGCGGCATGATGATCCACGCGCCGCACTCGGGGGCGTACGTCCGCGAGGAGCCGGTCGGCTGTCTGCCGGTGCGGGGCGCGGTCAGACCCGGCTAGGGGGTGTCTGGTGGATCAGGGTCGCCCCCGGCCATGGTCCACCAGACACCCCCTAGCGCGCGGGGTCCGCGCCGCCCCGCGCGGAGCGCGCCCGGCTCAGTGCCAGAGCAGCGCGATGAAGATGTTCACGACGGTCAGCGCGCCGACGGCGCCGAACACGCCCTTCTCGATCCGCTCCTCGTCCCGCTTCACGTAGACGAGCCCGAGGATGACGATCAGGACCGCGAGCTTCACGCCGATCTTGAGCGTGTTCACGCTCTCGGCGTTGGCCTGGGTGAGGCCGACCAGGGCGACGCCGGTGACCAGCATGGTCAGGGCGCCGTGCAGCATGCCGGGGACGAAGCGTGCGGTGCCCGCGCTCATCGCCTTCATCTGCGTGAGGAATCCGCCGAGCAGCGCGGCGATGCCGATGATGTGCAGGCCGACGACGACATTGATGAGTACGTCCATGGGGCGGAGCCTAATTCCCGCGTAGCAGGGCCGGTGCGGCGGGTGGGGCAGGACCGGCACTTCGGTCACAGCCGGCCCACAGGGCGGGGCGGCGATGTCCCCGGCCCGGTCGGATCCGATCAGTACATCGCCGGAAAGCGGCACTTCCCGTCATGACCTCGCTGGGCCGTGTCGCCCAGGTTTAGCGTCCTTGCCCAGGTGACCGACTCCCCACCGCCGCCGCACCACCGGGCGGCTGTCGGACACCCGCGCCGAAAGGTCCGGCGGCGGGCCGCTCCCCCTGTGCGGTCCGTCGTCGGAACGGCTCCCCTCGCGGGGCGCCGCAGCAGCGCGCAAGCACTGCCGTACGGAAGGACGTGAAGGCCCTCGTGGCTGCGCACCGCAAGCCCAGGCGGCATCCGCTCACCGGTCCCGCCGCCCGCACCGCCGCGACGCTCGCCCTGGCGTCGGCGGCCACCGCCACACTTTTCGAGGGCTCCGGGCACGCGGACCCCCAGCTCACACCGGCGCAGGTGAAGGCCAAGGTCGACCAGCTGTACCACGACGCGGAGGTCGCCACGGAGGCGTACGACGGGACGAAGGAGAAGGCGGACGCGACCGAGCGGGCGCTGAACGCGCTGCGGGACGAGGCCGCGCGCAGGACCGCCGAGCTCAACTCGGCGCGCGCCGCGCTCGGATCGATCGCGGCCGCCCAGTACCGCAGCGGGACCATCGCCCCCGAACTCCAGCTCTTCCTCTCCGCCGACCCGGCGCGGTACCTGGACGACGCCGCGCTCGCCCAGCACACCGGGGAGCGCACCGCGAGCGCCGTCGCCGGGGTGCGGGGGCAGCTCGCGGGCCTCGACCGGCTGCGCGCGACCGCCGGCACCAAGCTCGCCGAGCTGCGCGGTCAGCAGTCCACGCTGAGCCGGCAGAAGAGCGCCATCCAGACGAAGATCGCCTCGGCCGAGGCGCTGCTGGCCCGGCTCAGCCGGCCCGAGCGGGCGGCCTACGAGCAGAACGGCGCGGCGCCCGACGCCGCGCGCGCCAGCCGCTCGTCCGACACCCCGCGCGAGCTTCTGGCGGCCGCGCCGAGCTCCCGCGCGGCGGCCGCCGTCGCCTTCGCCTACAGCGCGCTCGGCAAGCCGTACGTCTGGGGCGCGACCGGCCCCTCCTCCTTCGACTGCTCGGGCCTGACCCAGGCCGCCTGGCGCGCGGCCGGGGTGCAGCTGCCGAGGACCACGTACACCCAGATCAACGCGGGGAGCGCGGTCTCCCGTTCCCAGCTGGCGCCGGGCGATCTGGTGTTCTTCTACTCCGGGATCAGCCACGTCGGGCTCTACATCGGCGACGGCAAGATGATCCACGCGCCGCATCCGGGGGCGCCGGTGCGGGTCGCGCCGGTGGACGAGATGCCGTTCGCCGGGGCGGTGCGGCCCGCGTGAGGCACGCGCCCCGTCATAATTGACGCTCCGTCAGACCCCGCGCCCGGCGGCCGGCTTGGCGCCCGCGCCCATCTCCTTGGTCAGCCAGCGGAAGACGTCGGGCACCTGGCCCTTCCACACCGAGCTCGCGTGGCCGCCGCCGTTGAGCTTGACCGCGGTCACCGAGGTGGGCGCCTTGGCCGCCTTCTTCAGGGCCAGGCCGTCGTTGTAGCCGTCGTTCTGCTCACCGGAGACGAACAGCGAGACGCGCGGCGGGGTCGCGGCGTGCTTGAGGATCCACAGCGGGTTGGACTCCTCGCGCAGCTTGGGGTCCTTCGCGGTGATCGAGTCCTTCTCGGCGGCCGGATCGTTGTAGCCGGACAGGTCCACGCCGGCGCGGTAGCGGTCGGGGTGCTCGACGGCGAGCTTGGCGGCGCAGTGGGCGCCCGCCGAGTACCCGGCGACGGCCCAGCCGTCGGCGCCGGTGTCGGCGCGGAAGTTGTCGGTGACCATCTTGCGGACGTCCACGCTCAGCCAGGTGTCCGCGTTGACGACGCCCGGCACATTGGCGCAGCCGGTGTCCTTGCCGCTCAGGAGCGTGGTGCGCGGCGAGACGAGGATGAACGGCGCGACCTCGCCCCGCTCCATCAGCGGCGTGAGCTGTTCCTGCGACTTCAGCGTGCCGAACCAGGCCCCTATCGACCCCGGGTAGCCGGGCAGCAGCTCGACGACGGGGAAGGTCTTGTCCTTGTACGCCGGGTCGTCGTACTGCGGCGGCAGCCACACCGCCACATCGCCCTCGACCCCGGAGACCTGCCCCTTGAGCATGGTCTTCATGACGTCCTTGCCGACCTTGTTCGTGTACGGCTCGAACTTCTGCTTCACCTTGGGCTCACTGGCGGCGTTTCGGCCACCGGTGCCGTCGGGGCCGAGGTCGGGGGCCGCGTTGACGTGGTTGGCGCCGCCGAGCAGGTCGTCCCAGGTGTCATAGAGGCCGTTGGCGTCGTTGACGAGCAGGAAGACCACCAGGATCGCGGTGACCTGGGCGAAGCCCAGCATGAGGAGCCGGGAGATCCAGCGCACGATCGCCGGACCGCCGATCCTGGTCCACAGGACGAGGGGCAGCAGCAGGGCGGCCGCGGCCGCGAGGATCGCGGTCACGAAGAAGGGGGTTCCGGTCAGGCTCATCACGCACCCGAAGAGGGGCGCCCATGGACGCCAGTTGCCCTCTTTGCCAGTGTTTTACCAAAGGGTGACGCCTTGCGCCGTTTACTTCTCCCCCCGTACGCCGCCACCGGCCGCGGCCCGCACGACCGCCGCGTGAGCGCCCATCCGGCCGGTGAGCGGCGCGGGCCTGGGGTGCTGGGCGCTCTTGACGCCGCTCACCTGGCCGGACAGCCAGCGGAACAGGTCCGGCACCAGCGGCCGCCACACCGAGTTCAGATGCCCCCCGGCGGTTTCGCGCACCCAGATCCTGGTGGGCGGCTTGGCGGCGGCGCGCAGCGCGAGCCCGTCCTCGTAGCCGTCGCCGGACTGGCCGGTGAGGAAGAGCGAGGTGCGCGGCGGGCGCTTGGCGTGGGTCAGCATCCACAGCGGGTCGGTCCGGCGCCGCAGCGCCGGGTCGCCGGCCGTGACCGAGCCCGGCTCGGCGGCGGGGTCGTTGTAGCCGGACAGGGCGATGCCCGCGCGGTAGCGGTCGGGGTGTTCGATGGCGAGCTTGGCCGAACAGTGCGCCCCGGCCGATATCCCGGCGACGGCCCAGCCGTCGGCTTCGGTGTCGGCGCGGAAGTTGTCGGTGACCATCTTGCGGACGTCCACGCTCAGCCAGGTGTCCGCGTTGACGACGCCCGGCACATTGGCGCAGCCCGTGTCGCGCCCCGGAAGCAGCGAGGTGCGCGGCGCCACCAGGATGAACGGCTTGACCTCGCCCTTGTTCATCAGCGGTGCGAGCTGCCTCGCGACGTCGAGGTTGGTGAACCAGTCCCGGGCCGAGCCGGGATAGCCCGGCAGCAGTTCGGCCACGGGGAAGTCCTTGTCGCGGAAGGCCGGGTCGTCGTACTGCGGCGGCAGCCACACGTACACCTCGCCCTCCGCCCCGGAGACCCGGCCGGTCAGCTGGGTGACCCGGACGCCCGCGCCGAGGTCCGACTCGTCCGCCGCCGTGAAGCTCTGCCGCACCCGGGGCCGGCCGGCGACGCCGTGCCCGCCGGTGCCGTCGGCGCCGAGGTCGGGCGCGGCGACGACATGGCTGTCGGTGCCGAGCAGGTCACCCCAGGTGTCGTAGAGACCGTTGGCGTCGTTGACGGCGACGAACACCACGAGGACCGCCGACGCCTGGGCGGTGACCACCATGAGGAGCCGCACGGCGCCGCGCACCAGGGCCGACCCCTTGACCCGGTGCCACCCTAGGAGCGGCACCAGGACGGCGAGCGCGGCGACCATGATCGCGGTCGCGAAGAAGGGCGTTCCGGTCAGGCTCATCACGACCGCCAAGAGTGACATGCGCGGGCCCGGGTTGCCGGTTTTTCCATGGTTTTACGCGGGTGAACCGCGGCCGCCGGTCAGACCAGCCGCCGCGCGGTCGCCCACCGGGTGAGTTCGTGCCGGTTGGAGAGCTGGAGCTTGCGCAGGACCGCCGATACATGGGATTCGACCGTCTTGACGGAGATGAACAGCTGTTTGGCGATCTCCTTGTAGGCGTAGCCCCGGGCGATGAGCCGCAGCACCTCGCGCTCGCGCTGGGTGAGACGGTCCATGTCCTCGTCGGCCGGCGGCGCGTCCGTCGAGGCGAACGCGTCCAGGACGAAGCCCGCCAGGCGCGGCGAGAACACCGCGTCGCCGTCCTGCACCCGGAAGATCGAGTCGATCAGGTCGGCGCCGGTGATGGTCTTGGTGACGTAACCGCGCGCGCCGCCCCGGATCACACCGATCACGTCCTCGGCGGCGTCCGAGACCGACAGCGCGAGGAAGCGCACCGGGTTCTCCGCGTCCGCCATCATCGCCGCCGAGCGGCGCAGCACCTCCACGCCGCCGCCCCCGGGCAGGTGGACGTCGAGCAGCACGACCTCCGGGCGGGTCGCGGTGATGACCGTGACCGCCTGGTCCACGTCGGCGGCCTCCCCCACCACCTCGACGCCGGTGGTCGCGGTCTGGCCGATCTCCGCCTGGACCCCGGTGCGGAACATCCGGTGGTCGTCGACGAGGACCACCCTGACGTGGCGGCCTGTCGTTTCCTCGGTCATTCCTGTGCCCTCTCCATCTCCAGCTCGACCTCGGTGCCCCCGCCGGGCACCGAACGCAGCCTGGCGCTGCCGCCGTTGCGCCGCATCCGGCCGATGATTGATTCTCGTACGCCCATGCGGTCGCCGGGCACCGCGTCCAGGTCGAATCCGGGCCCCCGGTCGCGTACCGAGACGAAGACCGTGCGGCCCTCGACCTCCGCGTACACCTGGACGGCGCCGCCCTCGCCACCGTACTTGGCCGCGTTCACCATGGCCTCGCGCGCGGCCTGCATCTGCGCGGACAGGCCGTCGTCCAGCGGGCAGTCGCCGACGACGACCACCTCCAGGGGAACGCCGTGCTTGTCCTCGACCTCGGCGGCCGCCTTCTTTACCGCATCGGCGAGCGTCTGGGGTTCCTCCTCCTTGTCCTTGCCTGTGCCCTCAGGCTTGTACAGCCAGGCCCGCAACTCCCGCTCCTGGGCCCGGGCCAGGCGCCGCACCTCGCCCGCGCTGTCCGCGTTGCGCTGGATCAAGGTCAGGGTGTGCAGCACCGAATCGTGGACGTGGGCGGCGACTTCGGCCCGCTCCTGGGCGCGGATGCGCATCAGGCGCTCCTCGGACAGGTCCTGCGTCATGCGCACCAGGTAGGGCCCGGCGAGCAGGGCGATGCCGGCGAGCACCGCGATCGCGGCGGTCATCACGCTGCCGAGCTGCGCCGCCGAGCCGTTGACCACCACGAAGCCGGTCAGCCCCGTGCCGACCAGGGCGACCCCGGCGAGCCCCCGGGCCAGCGGGAGCCAGCGGCTGCGCCGGGCGCCCTCGGTCCAGCGGGCCCGGCGGGTGTTGTCGGCCTGGCGCCACACCAGGACGACGCCGACGCCGATGAGCAGGGTGGGGAAGACATACGGATTGGCCCAGCCGCCCACGTCCACCTTGGAGGCGAAGATCGCGGCGCCGAGCACCAGCGCGATCAGCGCGACGACCTGGCCCTTGTCCGGTTTGCGCAACCGGCGCCTGCCGTCCGCACTGGCCTCGAAGGCGGAGTACCGCTCGGCCGTGCCGCCGAGCCCGAGCGGCACCACGAACCAGAACGCCGCGTACAGCAGCGCCCCCAGGCCGTTGACCGACAGGAGGCCGAGGAAGACGATCCGCACCCACACCACCGGAAGCCCGAGGTGCCCGGCGAGGCCGCGCGCGACGCCGCCGAGCATCCGCCCCTCGGCGGAGCGGTACAGCTTGCGGACCGGCACGTCGTCGGCCTCGGGCGGCGACAGGCGGGGGGTGGCGACTGGCATGCCACGATCGTCACACGGCCCCGGCCCGCCGGGCATCAGGGTTGCCCCCCAGGCTTCCCCGAGGAGGCGAAATCAGGGTGAGGCCAGGGTCGGGACGGGTGCCGTGGGCCGCGTGGGCCCGTCACCATGGACGTATGAGCACGCCGACCGAGACCCCCCTCGCGCCGCCCGACCCGGACCCCGCGCCACCCCAGGTGCGCCGCAGCGGCCGCAACAAGGTCATCGGCGGTGTCTGCGGCGGCCTCGGCCGGTGCTGCGACGTGGATCCGGTGATCTTCCGGATCGCGCTCGGCGTGCTCGCGGCCACCGGCGGCCTCGGCCTGGTCCTGTACGGCTTCGCCTGGCTGCTGCTGCCGCTCGAGGGGGAGGACGAGAACGAGGCCCGCCGCCTGCTCACCGGCCGCGTCGAGGGCGCGGCGCTCGTCGCCGTCCTGATGGCCCTGGCCGGCTGCGGCATCTTCCTGACGATGCTGCGCAACGGCCCGGTGATGACGTTCGCCGTGCTGCTCGTCCTGCTGACGGCGGGGGCCGGCGTCTGGTCGCAGCGCCGCGCCGTCACCCCGGCGGACACCCCGCTCGACCCGGTCGCCGCGCAGGCCGCAGCGGACGCGCCGCCGGAGACCAAGGCGCCGCCCGCGCCGTCCCCGCCGTCCTGGTGGCGCGACCCGATCATCAAGGACGGCACGACGGGACCGGTGGCCACGGGCTATCTGTGGGGCCCCGCCGACGCGTCCGGGACCCCGCTCGCCAAGACCGGGAAGGCAGCGAAGGCGACGGCGCGCGAAGGCCGGGGCTCGCGCTCCATCGGCGGTCTCGTCCTCCTGGCGGCGCTGCTCGCCTTCGGCGCGGGGCTCGGCCACGGCTGGGGCCGTCAACCGCTCGGCACCGGCCTGGAGTTCGGCTTCGCGGCCGCGCTCGCGGTGTTCGGGCTCGGGCTCGTGTTCAGCTCGTTCCTCGGCCGTACGGGCTGGGGCACGCTGTTCCTCGCGGTGCTCACGGCGGCCCTGCTCGCCGGGTCCGCCGCCCTGCCCAAGTCGATCGACGCGCGGTGGGCGCGGACCGACTGGGCACCGGCGGTGGCAGGCGAGGTGCGGCCCGGGTACCGGCTCGGCACGGGCGACGCCACCCTCGATCTGAGCCGGATCACCGTGCCGGCCGGAGGGACCCTGACCACCGGCGCCGAGCTCGGCGCCGGCCGCGCCAGGGTCGTCGTACCGAAGGACGTGACCGTGAAGATGAGCTTGGACCTGGGCGTCGCCGGTGTCCGGCTTCCCGGCGAGAGGCCGGACGACATGCGGGTCGCGACGCACCAGAAGCGGACCCTCACGCTGGACCCGCCCGCCGGCGCGAAACCCGCGGGCACCTTGGAGCTGCGGCTCAAGGTCGCCGTCGGCGAGGTGGAGGTGGACCGTGCCGCGTCATGAGTTCCGCCCCGGCCGGGTCGTCGCCGGGCTCGCCCTGATCGCCACCGCCGTGCTGTTCGCGGGGGACGCGGCGGGACGGTGGGACGCCCCCTCCCCCACGGTGATCCCGCTGGTGTGCGGGGGCCTTGGCATCGCCTCGCTGGTGGGCTGGATCGACTACGGGGTGCGCCGGCGCCGCCGCCCGGCGAGCAGGGCGTCGAGCGACAGCAATGGCGTCCCGGCCAGCACGAGCGGCAGCCAGGCCATCAAGTAGGCCAGGTCGTTGCCGTAGTAGTACGGGCTGGTCCGCCAGCTCACCGTGAGCCACAGCGAGAGCGAGATGAGGGCGCCGCCCAGCGCGGCGAGCCGCCCGAACAGGCCGAGCAGCGTGCCGACGCCGACGGCGAGCTCTCCGAGCGCGATGGCGTACCCGAAGCCGGCCGGGCTCTTGAGGGCGAGGTCCACGAGCGCGGGGACGGCGGCGCTGTCCCGCACGCCGTGCATCAGCTCGCCGATCGAGCCGGCCCCGCCGGCATGCGGGAACGCGCTGTCGGTCAGCTTGTCCAGGCCGGCGTAGACGAACGTCACGCCGAGAAAGATCCGCAGCGGCACCAGCGCGTACGTGCGGGCGGTGGCCCGCCACCCCCGGGGCCGGTCCGTCCCGGCCCGCCCCCCGGTCGCGTATCCATGCACCATGGCTGATTCCGCCTCCATCCGTTTTCACCTGTCACCAGACGATACGGACGGGGGGAACGCGTGTCTCAATCCCCCGCGCGACACCGCTCGGCCACGCCGACTGGTCGTACGACGTCAGGAACGAGGCAGGGGTGGGGCTGGTGTTGTTCCGCGCGGGTGTGGTTCCGTCCCTAACTCGGTAGCCCGTCCGAGTGATTGAATGGCCCACAACGGGCCGCACCTTGACAAATCCTGACACCGGAAAGGTTCCACATCATGACTACGCCTTCCACACCCAACGTCCTCACCCTGACCAAGGAGCACGGCGCAGCCGACCTCGACGGTGTGACGAAGATGGGCATCGGCGCGTCCTGGGACACCACGGCCGGCGGGGGCAACGCCCTGCTGGGCGCCCTGCGCAAGGCGCGCGGCACCGACCTCGACGTCTTCGCCATCCTCATGAACGGCAAGGACCCGGTCCGTTACGCCGGCCTTGACGTGACCGACCCGCTCCAGAACGGCGGCGTGACCTCCACCGGTGACAACCAGACCGGGCGCGGTGACGGCGACGACGAGCTGATCGAGGTCACCTTCGACCGGGTCCCGCCGCAGGTGACCAGCATTGTGTTCGTCTGCGCCGCCTACAAGAAGGGCAGCGACTTCAAGAAGGCCGCGAACGTGTCCTTCAAGGTCTACGACAGCACGGGCGGCACCACGCAGCAGGTCGCCGACATATGGCCCTCGCTCCTCGGCAGCGGCAACGCCATCGCGGTCGCCAAGGCGTACCGCGTCGGCGCGTCGTGGAAGCTCGAGGTCATCAACTCGCGCGGCACGGTCAAGCAGGGCGACCAGGAGAGCCTGCTGCGCTTCGCGGTCAACAAGTAACCCCCTTCGCCGGCCCGGGCGTTGAGGGCTTCCTCCCTCTTGCCTCTTCCCCCTTCTCGTCCGGGGCGGCTCGTGCCATCGTGATTTGACTGACAGTCAGGTGACGGACCGGGCGAGTGGGAGGGCACCTACGTGGCGCAGGACTGGACGGCGGTCTATCTGGCGCACCGGGAGACGTACGCCGCGTTCTTGACCGCGACGGACATGGAGGCCCGCGTGTCGTGGCGGCGCTGGCGCGGGGAGTACGAGGACCGCCAGCAGGCGCTGGCCGCGACGGACGCGGCTTTCTCCACGACGCAGTCCGCCTTCAACATGATCGACCTGGAGGCGGTCGGCGCGGCGCCGGAGGCGTCGGCGCTGGTCGCGGCGATCCGGGCGATGCATGAGGCGGAGGCGGAGCCGGCGGGGGTGTGGGAGGAGTTCACCCGCCTCCGCGGGGAGTTCGTCGCGGCGGCGCGGGAGCATTTGAAGGCGCACTGAGGTTTTGAAGGCGCACTGCGGTGAGGTGTGCGCATATGGCGACGGCGCCGGCCCGGAAGGGGGCGGCGCCGTCGGCTGTGCGGGGTGGGGTCACTCCCACTCGATGGTGCCCGGGGGCTTGCTGGTCACGTCCAGGACCACCCGGTTGACCTCGGCCACCTCGTTGGTGATGCGGGTGGAGATCTTCGCCAGGACGTCGTACGGCATCCGCGTCCAGTCCGCCGTCATCGCGTCCTCGGAGGAGACCGGGCGCAGCACGATGGGGTGGCCGTAGGTGCGGCCGTCGCCCTGGACGCCGACCGAGCGCACATCGGCGAGCAGCACGACCGGGCACTGCCAGATCTCGCGGTCGAGGCCGGCCGCCGACAGCTCCTCGCGGGCGATCGCGTCGGCCTCGCGCAGCAGGTCCAGGCGGTCCTTGGTGACCTCGCCGACGATGCGGATACCCAGGCCGGGGCCCGGGAACGGCTGGCGCTGGACGATCTCGTCCGGCAGGCCGAGCTCCTGGCCCACCATGCGGACCTCGTCCTTGAAGAGCTTGCGCAGCGGCTCGACGAGCTCGAACTCGATGTCGTCGGGCAGGCCGCCCACGTTGTGGTGCGACTTGATGTTCGCGGTGCCGGTGCCGCCGCCGGACTCCACGACGTCCGGGTAGAGCGTGCCCTGCACCAGGAAGGCGACCTCGGGGCCGTCCTCCTGGAGGATTTCGAGCTGCGCCTGCTCGAAGACGCGGATGAACTCGCGGCCGATGATCTTGCGCTTCTCCTCGGGGTCGGAGACTCCGGCGAGCGCGTTCAAGAACCGCTCCTGCGCGTCGACGACCTTGAGGTTGGCGCCGGTGGCGGCCACGAAGTCCTTCTCGACCTGCTCGGTCTCGCCCTTGCGCATCAGACCGTGGTCCACGTACACACAGGTCAGCTGCGAGCCGATGGCCTTCTGCACGAGGGCCGCGGCGACCGCGGAGTCCACGCCGCCGGACAGGCCGCAGATCGCGCGCTTGTCGCCGACCTGCTCGCGGATAAGGGCGACCTGCTCCTCGACGACGTTGTGCGTCGTCCAGGTCGGCTCGATGCCCGCGCCGCGGTAGAGGAAGTGCTCCAGGATCTGCTGGCCGTGCGTGGAGTGCAGCACCTCGGGGTGGTACTGGACCGCGTACAGCTTCTTCTCGTCGTTCTCGAAGGCCGCGACCGGCACGACGTCGGTGGAGGCCGTCACGGTGAAGCCCTCGGGCGCCGCCGAGCAGGCGTCGCCGTGCGACATCCACACCGACTGCTGGTCCGGGGTGCCCTCGAAGAGGGTGGAGGAGGGCTTGGTGACGGTCAGCGCGGTGCGGCCGTACTCGCGGGCGCCGTTGTCGTCGACCGTGCCGCCGAGCGTCGTCGCCATCAGCTGGAAGCCGTAGCACATGCCGAACACCGGCACCCCGGCCTCGAAGAGCGAGCGGTCCAGACGCGGGGCGCCCTCGGCGTACACGGAGGACGGACCGCCGGAGAGGATGATCGCCTTCGGGTTCTTGGCCAGCATCTCGGCCACGGGCATGGAGCTCGGGACGATCTCGCTGTAGACCCGGGCCTCGCGGACGCGGCGGGCGATGAGCTGGGCGTACTGCGCGCCGAAGTCGACAACCAGGACGACGTCCGGGTTGCTGTCGGGCGCGGCTGCGGAGGGTGCTGCTGGCACGGGTGGCGGCCTTCCGGCAATGGGGAGGGGGTCGGTATTTGTCAATTCTACCGGGGCCGGCGACGGCCGGTTCGTCTCACCATCCGAACCCTGGTTGGCCCGCGCTCGTGGCGTCGGTCCATACTGGGCCCCATGCGCGAGCACCAGACCTTCGTCTTTACCTATGGCACCCGGCCCGCCGGGCGCCATGGGTTCGTCGGTCTCGCCGCATGAGCGACTGACACACACTTCCCAGAGCGCCCCGGGCCGACAAGGCCCGGGGCGCTCTGCGGTGTCCGGTCCTTGCCGGTCCCGGGGCCCCGCACCCTTCGAGGAGCCCCCATGACCACGACCACCGCCCCTGCGGCAGTCCCCGCCACCGCCACGGAGAAGACCGGCGCCCGCACCGACGAGGCCGCCGCGCTGATCACCGGCGCGCGCGAGCGCATCGACGCCCTCGACGACCGCATCATCGGTCTCATCCAGGAACGCATGGCGGTCTCGGCCGTCATCCAGGAGTCCCGTATCGCCTCCGGCGGGCGCCGGGTCAGCCTCAACCGCGAGATGGAGGTCCTGGCCCACTTCCGCGACGCCCTGGGCCGGCCCGGCACCGCGCTCGCGATGACGATGCTGGAACTGTGCCGGGGCCGTATCTGAGTTCGGGCACTCCTCACCCGTACGGCGCCGTGACCGTCCGCCGCCCGGCTTCGTTGGTGGGGTGTCCGTGCCAGCCAGGGGCGGGCCCGAAGAAATCCACGCGTGGCTCCGCTGGGGCGTGTGACGTATCTGCAAGTACGTCGTGGGACCTCGCCCCAGTGTGCGTGACCGGACGGCAGGGGACAGCAGCCCGGTCACACCCAACAGCGGTCGGTTCCCGGGGACGCCCGGGGCCGGCCGCATCCGGTCGAAGCGGGCGCCGGACGCGGCCCCTCCCCCTCCCCTCACTGTGTGAGCACGGCAACCGGGCCGCGCCCTTCGGGTGCGGCCCGCCTCAGAGACGGCTGAGGACGCGGCACGCCCCCGTCCCCTCGGGGAGCGGCCGGTTGAGGTCGTACGGGTCGACGGTGGCCCCACTCGGTTCGGCGCCCTCCCTGGGCGTGCCGTCGAAGTGCGGGTGCGCGTAGCCGTCGCGCACCCCGCAGGCGGTGTTGGCGATGTCCACCCGGCGGGTGCCGAGCCAGAGCCTGCCCTCGGTGGACTCCGTCACGGCCGGGTCCAGGACCTCGACGTCGAGAGTGCGGCGCACGATCGTGCGGGCCACCTCCGTCGAGCCCGGCGCCGCCTTCACCAGCGGGTAGACGAAGGTGTAGTCGGTGTGCACGACGGCGCCGCCGCCGGGCCGCGCGTCGAGCGACATCCGGCCGCGCGTCTTCACCACGTTCCCCACGAGCGCGACCTCCTTCGGATCGAACCGCGTGACGAAGGTGAGCGGATCGTGGTCCTTGTCCGGCCGGTCCAGACCGGCGCTCAGGTCGTCGATCGTCTCCTTCTCCAGCGGGTCGATGCGGCCGAGCGCGGCCACGGGGCGCTCGCCGCGCAGCGTCGCCGGATTCAGGTTGGCGTCGATGAGCAGGGCGCGGGTGTCGGCGAGTGCCGCCGAGATCCGCTCCTTGGACAGACCGCCGACAGCGGTGGCCTCGGGCGGCTCGATCCCGGCGGCGCCGTCCGCGTACTGGGCCGCCGGGGAGCCGCGGAACGGCTCCTTCAGGGTCGGCCGGTCCGGGTCGAAGGAGGGTGGGGCGCCGGTGGGGGCCCCGGTCTCTGCCGCGAGCGGGGTCGCGGCCGTGCCGCCGGCGCTGTCCTTCCCGGTCAGCAGGGACAGGGCCCGGCCGGGGTTGAGCGCCACCAGCAGGAGGCCCAGGGCCAAAAGGACGCCGACCAGACCCCGGACGCGGCGTCTGCGCGCCGCCCGCCCGTTCGTCTCGTGCCAGGCAGGACCGGTGCGCCAGCCCGCCGGCTCGGCCGGGCGCCGCTTGTTCCGGCGGCCGCCGCCCCGGGCCTTGGCCGCCGCCCGCTCCTCACGCTGCCGGCCGGCCACCATGCGGGCGCGCGCCGAGGGCTCCTGGGGCGCGGCGGACGCCTTGATGTCCAGCTCGCTGTCGCGAAGGAACCGCTCCCACACCTCATCCGGCACCTCGTCCCCCGAGGCCCCTCGCGACGGCGGCTGCTTCTCGCTCACTGTGTCCCTCTTCGGCATGTCCTGGGCGGCGCGAACGGCCGCGGCAGCCGTTCGACGGGCGGAGCAGGGCGATGGTTGCCCCCGGGGCGAAGTGGCGTGGATCACATAAGGATTCCGTGAAGAGTGGACAACCATTCACGTCTGTCACGGGTCATGCAGTCGGAACCAACAGCCTCGCCCGTGTTCTGTTCACGTCTGCGGGGCTCCACCAGGTCTCCGCGTACGCGAGAGGCGCTGCACTCGGAGGGGGGTGCAGCGCCTCTTGTCGTGTCCGGTCCCGCTACGGCGTCGGCTCCTGCGTACGCCCCGCGTTCTTCGGCGGGACGGCGGGCATCCCGAGGAACGGCAGCTTCAACGCGCCGAACGCCTCCTTCGGGACCGCCGGGGACCTCGGCTCCACGGGGGCGAGGCGGACGTAGGCGGCGCCCTGGGCGGGGCGGGGGTCCGCGTCGCCCTTGTTGGGCCACAGCGACATGGCGCGCTCGGCCTGCGCCGTGATCGTCAGGGACGGATTCACACCGAGGTTGGCCGAGACGGCCGCGCCGTCGACGACCGAGATGCCGGGGTGCCCGTACAGCCGGTGGTAGGGATCGATCACGCCGGTCTCGGCCGAGTCGCCGATCGGGCAGCCGCCCAGGAAGTGCGCGGTGAGCGGGGTGCCCATGAGCTCACCGATGTTCGACCCGGCGAAACCGTTGATTTCGGCGGCGATCGCCGCGGCTCCCTGCGCGGCCGCCCTGATCTGCTGGGGGTTGGGCGCGCCGTGGCCCTGCTCCGCGGTCAGCAGGCCCTTGCCGACGCCGTCCCGCTTGAGGTGGGTGGTGAGCGAATTGTCGAGTGACTGCATGACCAGGCCGATGATCGTTCGCTCGGACCAGTGGTGGTTGCTGAGCGAACGAGCGAGAAGCAGGGGGTGTTTGGCCGCGTTGCCCAGCCAGTTGCGTACCCGGTTGACGCCGTAGGGCACCTGGAGGATCGACATGCTGCCCATCGCGTTCGAGCCCTTGCCGTAGCGCACGGGCTCGATGTGGGTGTTCTCGTCCGGGTGGATCGAGGAGGTGATGGCGACACCCCGGGTGAAGTCGACCCTGGGCACGCCGTGGCGTTTGCGGTAGCGCCGGCTCGTGGTCTGCGCGCCGACAAGCGCCTCGGAGTTGGTCCGGGTCAGCTCGCCCAACCGCTTGGATATGTACGGGAGTTGCCCGCCCGCCTTCATGCGGTGCAGCAGGGTCTGGGTGCCGTAGGTGCCGGCCGCGATGACGACGTGGCGGGCGGTGAAGAGGCGGCCCGGGGCGTCCTTGCGGTCGGTGGGCAGGGTCGCGACGGCGTGGCCGCCGCGCGAGTCGCCGGTCACCGAGACGACGGTCGTCATGGGGTGGACGGCCGCGCCGGCCTTCTCGGCGAGGTAGAGGTAGTTCTCGTTGAGGGTGTTCTTCGCGCCGTGCCGGCAGCCGGTCATGCACTCGCCGCACTCGACGCACGCCTTGCGCGCCGGACCGGCGCCGCCGAAGTAGGGGTCGTCGACCGCCGTGCCGGGAGCGGCCTTCGCCGTGCCGTCACCGTCCTGGCCGTCGCCGAAGAAGACCCCCACGGGCGCCATGTGGAAGGTGTCGCCGACCCCCATGCGCTGGGCGGCGGCCTTGAGGTGGACGTCGGAGGGGGTCATCGTCGGGTTGAGCCGCACCCCCAGCATCCGCCGCGCCTGGTCGTAGAAGGGCGCGAGCTCGTCCTGCCAGTCGGTGATGTCCTTCCACTGGGGATCGTCGAAGAACTGCCGAGGCGGCACATAGAGGGTGTTGGCGTAGTTGAGGGAGCCGCCGCCGACACCCGCGCCGCCGAGCACCATCACGTGGCCCAGCAGGTGGATGCGCTGGATGCCGTACAGGCCGAGCCTCGGGGCCCACAGGTAGTTCTTGACGTCCCAGGAGTTCTTGGGCAGCGTCGCCGCGGTGAAGCGGCGGCCCGCCTCCAGGACCCCGACGCGGTAGCCCTTCTCGGTGAGCCGCAGCGCCGTCACCGACCCGCCGAATCCCGAGCCGACCACGAGGACGTCGTAGTCGTACCCGCCGTCCTCGCCGGCCTCGTCCGGGTTCTGCGCTGGGGGTACCTGGGACATGGCTCTCCTCGTACACGGGCGGATCGGTCGGTGAGGGGCGGACGCCTTCGGCAAGGGGGCTCGCCCGGGTGTTGCGCCGGGCGGCCCCGGCTAGCGCAGGCGCAGGGCCTTCATCGCCCTGAGGCTGCGGGTCATGAACGCGGCGTACTTCTCGTCGTCCATGCCGAAGGCGGGGGCGAGCGGGATGACGCGCTGCTGGGCGACGGTCTGGGCCTCGGTGTACTTGAGGATGCCCTCGGAGCCGTGGCGGCGGCCGAGACCGGAGTCCTTCATGCCGCCCATCGGGGACTGCACGCTGCCGTACGCCGGGGCGTACCCCTCGTTGATGTTGACGGTGCCGGTGCTGAGCTTCGCGGCGATCTCGTGGCCACGGCGTGAATCCCTGGTCCACACCGAGGAGTTGAGGCCGTACGGTGTGCCGTTGGCCCGGTCGATGACGTCGTCCTCGTCCTGGAAGCGGTAGACGGAGACGACCGGGCCGAAGGTCTCCTCGGTGCACACCGCCATCGGGGCCTCGACGCCGTCCAGGATGGTGGGTTCGTAGAAGAGCGGGCCGATGTCGGGCCGTGCGACGCCGCCCGCGATGAGCCTGGCGCCCTTGGCGACGGCCTCCTCGACGTGCCGGGTGACGGTCTCCAGCTGGCGCTCGCCGACCAGGGAGCCCATGTCCGCCCCGTACGCGAGGGAGCGACCGAGCCGCATCGCCTTCGTCCGTGCGGCGAAACGATCGATGAAGGCGTCGGCGATCGATTCGTGAACGTACAGTCGCTCGATCGAAATGCAGAGCTGGCCCGCGGAGGAGAAGCAGGCCCGGACCGCGCCCGCGGCCGCCTTCTCCACGTCGGCGTCGCGCAGCACCAGCATCGCGTTCTTGCCGCCGAGCTCCAGGGAGACGCCCACCAGACGGGCGGCGGCGCCCTGGGCGACCTCGCGTCCGGTGCGGGTCGAGCCGGTGAAGGAGACGTAGTCGGCGTGCTTGACCACCTCGGGTCCGACGACCGGGCCGTCGCCGATGACGACCTGGAACACCTCGGGCGGAAGTCCCGCCTCGATGAGCAGGTCGCGCGCCCACAGCGCGGTCAGCGCCGTCTCGGTGTCGGGCTTCATCACGACGGCGTTGCCGGAGACGAACGCGGGCAGCGCGTCGCCCACCGAGAGTTCCAGGGGGTAGTTCCAGGGGGCTATCTGCCCGATGACCCCGCGCGGCTGGCGCAACTCGGTCACCTTGGTCAAGGTGGGCACCACGCCCGTGTGCCGCCGGGGCTTGAGGTAGGCCGGCGCCTTGCGCCCGTAGTGGCGGGCGGCCACGGCGACCGCCTGCACCTCCTCGTGCGCGTGCAGGCGCGCCTTGCCCGTCTCCAGCTGGATCAGGTCGAGCACTTCGCCCTGGCGGGCCAGGACCAGATCGTGGAAGCGCAGCAGCACGGCGGCGCGGACGCGGACCGGCACCGCGGCCCAGGCGCGCTGCGCGGCGCGGGCGCGCGCGAACGCCTCGGCGACGTCGTCCGGGGTGGACTCGGGCAGGTCGGCCAGCTTCTCGCCGCTGAACGGGGTGTGGTTGGCGGTCCGCCCCGAGCCGACCACGCCTCGGGTGAGCTGGGCGACCAGCCTACTCGTGACCACGTCGGCCGCGGTGCGGGCGCCCGCTGGGGCCGGGGCGGCCGGGTTGGTGCCGACGCGTGTGCGGGTGGTCGTGGGCGAAGCCTGCGAGTCCGTCATGGGCCGAGCGTATGCCGGGGCGGGGACTTTCGGTACCCGTCGGTAACGGCTTTTCCGGCCCCGCCAACCACGCCAGCGAACACTGGCCGCATAAGTGCTGATCAGCGTGTTACGACCGGATCGGGGGCGCTCGGACTCCGCTCTGACTCAGAGATCGTGGATCTTGAAACCGTCCGAGACCTCGGTGAACAGCTTCTCGCCGTCAACCGCCGCCCTGCCCGCCGCTGGCATCGCGACCCGCAGCCGCCAGTAAGCGGTGCCCTTTCCCGGCACCAGGAGTTCGTGGTAGCGGTAGCGGGTCGGATGGGGGGAGGAGGACGCGGTGAGCGGGGTGTAGTCGGTGACCAGGTCGTACGCCTCCTTGCCCTGGTGCGTGACGGTCGTGGTGGTCACCTTGCCGTCCCGGAACTCCGTGCCGTCCTTGCCGCCCTTCTCGTAGTACGCCTTCCACGCGGCGGGATCGGCGGGCAGCGTGGGGTGGTTGGCACCTGCGGTGTCCTTGGCCGGATCGAGCCGGTCGGCGGAGATCTTGAACACGGCGCTCGGGTCGTCGTAGGTGACGCTGTCGTTCATGCTGCCCTGGGTGCGCGCGTAGTCGTCGGGAACGGTCAGGTCCGCCCCCAGCACCTCGTTCTCGGGCCTGACCTGCCAGCCCGCAGGCAGCCCGCCGCCGCCGAACGGGTCGCTGACGAGCAGCACGAGCACGGCGGCCAGCGCCACGAGCACACCGCCCAGGCCGTACTGGGCCCTGCGGTTGCCCACGAGGACCGGTGGCACCCAGCGGTTCGCACCCGCCGGCGCGCCCGCGCCCGCGTCGGCCTGCGGGTGGGCCCGGGTGGCCGGTGCCGGTTCGGGGGCGGACACCGCCTCAAGGGCGGCCCGGATCTCCTCGGCTCCCGGCCGCGCGCCCGGGTCCTTGCGCAGCAGCCGCATGACCAGGGCGGCGAACGCGCCGGAGCCGCGCGTGGGCGTCGGCGGTTCGGCGGAGAGCACGGCCTGGAGGGTGGCCGGGGTGTTGCTGCGCCGGTAGGGCGACACGCCCTCGACCGCCGCGTACAGGACGACACCAAGCGACCAGAGGTCGGACGCGGGACCGGGGCGCTGGCCCAACACCCGCTCCGGGGCGATGAATTCGGGCGAGCCGACGAAGCCGCCGGTCTCGGTCAGACCCTGCTCGCCCTCCACTTGGGCGATGCCGAAGTCGGTGAGCACGACACGGTCGCCGCGCCCGAGCAGCACGTTGTCCGGCTTGACGTCCCGGTGCAGCACGCCCGCCGCGTGCGCCGCCACGAGCGCGTCGAGCACCGCGAGCCCGATCCTGGCCGCCTCGCGCACGTCGAGGGTGCCTTCCTGGAGCCGGTCGGCGAGCGAGTGGCCGTGCACCAGCTCCATCACGATCCAGGGTCTGCCGTCCTCAAGGACGACATCGTGCACGGTGACCACCGAGGGGTGGCCGATGCGGGCGGCGGCACGGGCCTCGCGTTGCATGCGCAGATGGACCGTGGTGCGCTCGCGCTCCCCCAAGTGGTCGGGAACGCGGGGCTCCTTGACGGCCACCTCGCGGTCCACGACTTCGTCGCGGGCCCGCCAGACCGTGCCCATGCCACCGTGCCCGAGCCGGCCGAGGAGCCGGTAGCGGCCGCCGAGCAGCCGCCCGGCGCCGTCCTCCACCGTGTGCTGCCGCGTCGGCTCGTAGGCCGCGGGGGCGGCGGGGGCCGGCTCCTGTCGCGGGATCGCGGGGGGCGACGGGGGTCGCAGGCCGTAGCTGGTGGGCTCGTTCGCCCAGCCTCCATCGTTCGTCATGAGCACATCCTGACGAACGCCGGAACCCGGTGCCACGCCGGGCCGTGTGCGGATGCACACCCGTGACACAAGCGGCGGGGCGCGGACTCAGAGGCGCGGCACGAAGGAGTCGAGCGCGGTGTCGAAGTCCCGCTTGGCCTCGTCGAGCCGGCCCACGGGCGCCGAGACCCACACGTCGCGCAACTGCCCCTGCGCTTCCCAGCACAGGTCGTAGGTGTGCCGGGCGCCCTCGGCCTTGGTGAAGCCGTTCCAGGTGAACTCCCACAGCGCCGCGTCATGACCCCGGTGCGTGGTCGCGGTGACCTTGCCGTCGCGGTAACCGGGGTTGCTGGCCGACCCGTTGGCGGCTTCCTGCCGCATCACCCCGAGCGGGCCGCCGGCCACCGCGTTCTGCGTCCTGATGCCGACGCGGACGGCGCCGTCCGGCGAGCTGTAGAAGACGCGCTGCGCGTCGGTGGTGCGTACGTAGCCGTCGGGCACGGCGATGCCGAAGCCGTTGGGGTCGCGTACGAACTGGAAACCGTCGGGCACCGGGGGCAGCGCGGCGATGCGCGGGAGCGGTGGGGGCGGCCGGCGGGGCGCGGCCGCGCCGGGCTCGGGGAAGCCGACTTCGGCGTCGGCACTCGATGCGGACCGCGCGCCGACGCGGCCGGGGCCGAGGCCGTCGAGCGCGAACACCGCGACGGCCGCGCCCGCTCCGGCCAGCACGACCACGACCGCGCCGGCCGCGAGCAGGCTTCGCGTCCGCCACGGCCGGGCGGCGCTGGCCGTCCGCGCGACGGAGGTCACGGGGGTATCGGAGGCCGCCAGGGTCGCGGGCGCGTCCGGGGCTCCGCCCGGGACCCCGGGCGCGCTGGGAGGTCGCTCGTCCTCGGGCGCGGGGTGGGCTCGGTCCGGGACGTCGGCAGGGGCGCCATCGGCCCCTGGCCCGCGCTCGCCCTGGGGCGGCGGGACACGGTCCGCCGGTGTCGGGCGGGGCCGGGGCATCATGCCCGTCGCGGTGAAGGCGCGCAGCAGCGACTCCGCCTCGGCCGCGCCCAGACGGTGCCCCGGGTCCCGCTCCAGGAGGCCGCGCACGACGGGAAGCAGCGGCCCCGCGGCCTCGGGCGGCTTGATCTCGTCCAGGACGACGGCATGCAGGACCCCGCCCAGGGAGTCGCGGTGGAAGGGGGACTCGCCGGACAGAGCCGCGCACAGCAGCGCGCCGAGCGACCACAGGTCCGACTCGGGCCCCGCGCCCGCGCCCTGCATCCGCTCCGGCGCGGTGTATTCGGGCGAGCCGACGAACGCGCCCTCCTCGCTGATCGTGGAGGCGCCCGGCACCTGCGCGATGCCGAAGTCGGTGAGCACGACACGACCGCTGTCCTGCTCGATGAGGACGTTGGCGGGCTTGAGGTCGCGATGGAGCACACCCCGGGCGTGCGCCGTGGCCAGCGCGCCCATGAGCGCGATCCCGATGCGGGCGGCCTCGTCCACGTCCACGGGCCCCTTGGCGGCGAGCCGGTCGGCGAGCGAGCCGCCCTCGACGAGCTCCATCACGATGTACGAACGGGGCTCCTCGCCCCGGCCGCGCCACCGGTCGTCCCAGCCCCCGGCCCCGCGACCGCCCACACCATCGCTCACGCCCCCGAACCCGCGATCGTCCGCGCCGCCGTCCTCGACCACGTCGTGCACGACGATCACGTGGGGGTGCTTGATCTGGGCGACCGCGCGGGCCTCGCGCAGCGCGGCCCTGGCCGGGGCGCCGCCCTCGGGGTGCAGTTCCTTGACGGCGACCTGACGGCCGAGCAGTTCGTCGTGGGCCTGCCAGACCGTGCCCATCCCGCCCCGGCCGAGCCGACCGCCCAGACGGTAACGGCCCGCGATCAGGCGGGAGTCCAGGCGGTGTAGGGGCTGCTGCGGATCCTGCTCTGCTGTGGGCACCGGGTTCCCCCTCGATCTCCCCGCACGCGTGCAGAGCCCATCATGCCGCACCCCGCCGGACGGCGACGGCGTTCGCCACGAGTGACGGCGGGCCCGGTCAGCCGCCCGTGGCCGAGCCGGGCTGCCAGCCCTGGAGCACCGTGTCGAACTGCTGGCGCGTGGTCGCCCAGTCCTCGTCGGGGCCCGACATGTAGAGGGCGTACTCGGGCTTGCCGCCGTCCCCGTAATACATCTGGTCGATGGCGTGCCGCTTGCCGGGGAAGTCCTGCTTCTCGGTGTAGGTGAACTCCCACAGGGACGACTTCACCTGGTCGCGGTAGTTGTTGCTGTGCAGCGTGACCCGCTTGTACTGGGGCAGCCGGTCCTTGAGCGACTTCTCCATGTTGAGCATGTGCATGTACGGGTTCTCGAAGTCCGGCACCTTGTCGACGCTGATCCGGATGCGGTGCTTGCCGTTGTCCGGGGTGTAGTCGATCTCGGCGCCGTCCATCTGGCGCTTCCAGCCCTTGGGCACGAGCAGGCTGAAGCCGGCCTTGTCCTGGACGCGCTGCCAGCCCACCGGGACCGACCCGTCGCCGGAGCCGCCGGAGGGCTGCCCCGCGTCGGGGGAGGCGGACGGCGCGGGGGAACCGGAGGCGCCCGTGCCGGTCCCGGCGCCCGAACCGCCCTGGTGCTCCTGGTACTTCAGATACCCGAACCCGGTGCCCACGCCGACCACCGCGGCCAGCGCGACCACGAGAGCGACGGTGCGCCAGCGCTGCCGTCGCGGCGCGGGCCGCGGAGCGGGCGCGGCTGCGGGCCATGGAGCGGGCGCGGGACGCTCCGCCACCGGGCGCTCGGGGGCCGGTGGTTCGGGGGCCGGCCGGCTGGGGGCGGGCCTCAAGACCGGGTTCGCCACGGTGGACCCGGTCCCCACGCTCGCGGCCGAGCGCAGTTCGGCCGCCGAGAACCGGTCGGTGGGCACATGGGCCTGGGCGGCAAGGGAGGCGCGTCCCTCCATCGCGTCGAGGAACATCCGCTCGGCCTCCTCGACCGAGGGCCGTTCCTCCGGCGCCTTGCGCAGCAGCGCGACGATGACGGGACCCAGCGCCCCCGCGCGGTCCGGCGCCGGGGGCTCCTCCTCCACCACGGCCTGCATGGTGGAGATCGGCGAGTCCCGGCGGAACGGCGAGGCGCCCTGCACCGCCGCGTACAGGGTGGCGCCCAGCGACCACAGGTCGGAGGCGGGACCCGGGTGCGCGCCCTGGACCCGCTCGGGCGCCAGATAGTCGATGGAGCCGACGAGTTCACCGGTCTTGGTGATGGTGACGTCGCCTTCGATGGCGGCGATCCCGAAGTCGGTGAGCAGCACCCGGCCGTCCCTGGCGAGCAGGACGTTGCCCGGCTTCACGTCCCGGTGCAGGACGCCCGCCGAGTGCGCGGCGCGCAGGGCGCCCAGCACGTGCAGTCCGATGCGGGCGGCTTCGCGTGCCTCGATGCGGCTGCCGTCGGCGGCCTTGACCGCGTCGGCTAGCGAGGGCCCGTCGACGTACTGCATGACGATCCAGGGCCGGTTGTCGTGGTCGAGCACGTCGTGGACGGTGACCACGCCGGGGTGCGTGATGCGGGCGGCGGCGCGCGCCTCCTTCTGCGTGCGGGCGTGCAGGACCGCGCGGTCCGCCTCGGCGACGTACAGGGCGGCGGTCAGTTCCTTGACGGCCACGGTGCGGTTCAGGACCTCGTCGTGGGCGCGCCAGACCTTGCCCATGCCGCCGCGGCCTATCGCGTCCCCGAGCCGATAGCGCCCGGCCAGCAACAGCCCCGCCCCCGAGCCGCTCGTGCTGTGAGTGTTTTCCACGTCCCCCGCCCGCCCAGACCTTTCCTACGGAGCCAGGTTACGGAGCGGAATCCGGCCAGGGAACCTCGGGGCACCCAACCGTACGTCCCGGGACCGGCCACACCACGGTGACCAGGGCTTTCACCGGTTCACCCCATAACGCGCACAGCGGGAATCCCGTACCGACGGGGCGATTTCGGGGAGCGCGGAGCGTGACCGGGCGTCAGCGGGCCTCAGCGGGTGGCCCGGTAGGCGCGGGTGGCCTGTCCGTAGATCTCGGTCACCTTGTCGCGCTGCGACTCGGGACCGATGACCTGGACCACGTGATACCGGCCATTGATGATCATCGCGAGGTTGCGCACGTACACCTGCCGGCCGGTGCTGTCCTGCCAGGTGAACTGCCCCTCCGCCATGGACTGCTGCCCCACGTCGATGCGCCGCAGTCCGGTGGAGGTGGACCAGCTGGAGTCCCTGAAGGGCTGGAGTTCGCGCTCCTTGTCCGCCTGGTAGGCCAGCGGATCCGCACCGCCGTCCCGCACGGAGTCCCGGCCGGGAACGACGACAAGGGTGAAGTCACCCCCGACATAACGGACTTGACCCGCGTCGTTCATCGGCTGCCGCTGCCAGCTCGCGTCGACGCCGATCCGAAAGCCCTCGGGGTCGTCGCGCACCACGTAACCGGCGGCCGGGGAGGGCGTCGGCCCGCCGGATCCCGTGGTCTGCGTCTGCTGGGACGGCGGCGTGCTCCCGGCGGACGGCGTCCGGGGCCCGTCCGTCGCCGGATCGGGACTCCGCTGCCCGCTGGTGCGCGGCGGGTTGGTGCCCGCGGTGTCCCGCGTGGAGTCCGACCGGGGCATGAAGAGCATCGCGTACGCGATCGCGGCGGCCAACAGCAGCAGCACGAGCACCAGGAGCAGCCGGCCGAGCGAGCGCGGTTTCCTGGTGGGCGGCGCGGCCTGGCGGTGCCGGTGCCGGCCGTGTTCGACCACCGGCGCGGCGCGTTTCCCTCTGCGGCGCACCAGTTCGCCCCGGCGACGCAGCACGGGGAGCTTCTTGGCGTCCGGGACGATCAGCGGGGGGATGCGGGCGCCCGCGTCCGGCTCGGGCGCGGACCGCACGAGCGAACGCAGCCAGCCGCGCAGCTCCTCGAACTCGGGCCGCTCGGTGGGGTCCTGACGCAGCAGCGACTCCACGACCGGACGCAGCGGACCGCACTCCTCCGCGAACGCGGGCGGCTCCCCGCACACCATCTGGACGAGTTCGGCCGCGCTGTCCTCCGGGTAGGGGGCGTGGCCCTGCACCGCGCGGAACAGCAGGGCGCCCAGGGCCCAGAGGTCGGTGGCGGGGCCGATCGGCGGTGCGAGCCGCCAGTTCTCGTGTATGGGTCCGGCCTGCTCGGGCGCCCACCGCTCGGTGACGGCCCCCACGACGGCCATCCGGGTCCCCCGGGCCCGCTCGGCGTCGAGCCGGTTGGCGGGGCCACGGTAGGGCCCGGACGCCGGGTCCTGGGGCGCGGAAGGGGCGGTGCGCGCCGCGTCCGGGCGGCGCTCGGCGTCCTCGGGGCGGGCCGCCGGGGGGCGCCCGGGGTCATCGGCGGAGGCGCGGCGGCGCGTCGCGGAGGCGCGCTCCTGGGCGGGGGCCGGGGCACCGGGGTGCGGCGTGCGCTGGGAGTCGGCGCGGAAGGCGTCGGCCCGGAACCCCGGGGGCAGCGCGGGCGTCCTGGGCGCGGGCGCGACGGCGGCCCGCGACGTCTCGGGTCCGTCGGAACCGGTGTGGCGGCGGGGGGCGTCCGGTCCCGCGGCACCTCCGGGGTGCGACGGCCGGGGGCCCTCGGCCTGGCGCCCGGCGGGGCGCGCCACCCAGCGGCCCGTCACGGGGTCGTACTGGCGCCGGGTACGGCCGGAGTCCGGGCCCTGGTCATCGGCGTACGGACTCGCGCCGCCGCCGGACACCCGCACCCCCCGCACGGGGTCGTACATGCTCGGCCCGGCCCCGGCCCCGCTGCCTTCGGACCCGCCCTGGGCATCCTGACCTTGGGTGGCCTGGTCGGGGGCCGGGTGCGGCCCGGGGTTCTGGGGCGGGGACGGGGGCCGCTCGGGCCCCGGGTTCTGGCGCGGGGCCGGGAGGGCGGGGTCCGCGCCGGTGTGCGCGGTGGCGCCCGCGCCCGCGCGGTACGCCGCGATCGCCCCGGGGCGCGGGGTGGCGCCGGGCGGGACAGGGCCCGGCGGGACGGAGCCCGGCGGGACGGAGCCAGGAGTGGGGGCGGGGCCGAGCTCGGGGGCCGAAGTGGCTTGCTGGGAGCGCTCGTTGGGCCCGTCCGGGGCGGGGGGCGGCGGTGTGCCGCCGAACCCGTCGCCGTCCGGCGGCAGCGGCACGGGGGCGTATCCGCACAGCGCCTCCTGCGCGGCGCCCACCGCGAGCCCGGTCAGCACGACCCGGCCGTCGTCGCATATCAGGACCGTACGCGCCGTGATGTTGCGATGCGTCCAGCCGTGCGCGTGCAGCACCCGCAGCGCGGTCAGCACGTCCGAGGCGACCTCGGCCGCGCGAAAGGGGTTCAGCGGGCGGTCGGCGAGCAGCGCGGACAGGGGGCGGGCGGCGATCAGTTCACTGACGATCCACAGCGAACCGTCCTGCGCGAACACGTCGAAGACCTGGTCGAGGCGCGGGTGGTCAGGGATCTGCGCGGCCGCCTGCGCCGCTTCGATGGCCCGGCGCACGGCGGGCTCGGGCGGCCGCCGGGTGGTGCGCCCATAGCCGGGTGCCTCGCCGTAACCGCCGCCGTAACCGCCGCTGTGTGCGGTGCCGTGTCCGTGTCCGTGTCCGTCGGCGCCGTACGCATTCCCGTATCCGTATCCGTACCCGTACTCGTCGTCGCCGTCCAGCACTTCCGCGTCGACGACCTCGGGCAGGGGGATCTGCCGGACCAGGACCTGCTGGCCGCTGTAGGTGTCAAAGGCGCGTGTCTCGACCAGATCGAAGCCGTCGTCGGCGGGCGAGGGCAGGCGGTAGCGGTCGGCCAGTACCCGGCCCGCGTACTCGTCCACGACGCCTCCCCACAGCGCGCTGTTCCCCCGGGCCACGGCTCTCAATCGCGCCGCAACCGTCAATTACGGTCGATTACCGGCCTGTTGCGGCTGCGTACCGTCCGCGAGCTCTCACGATACGTGGCCCCGCCGCGTCACGTCCGGGGGATACCCGTTTCCCCGGGAGCCACTGGTACCCGGGGATCGCCGGGGTCAGGCGGGCTGGAACGTGGCGAAGAGCGCGGCCAGGGTCTGCTGGGTCTCCGGCTTCGACCAGGCGTCGTCCTTGGCCGAGAACATGATGCCGTAGCCCTGCTTCGCGCTCACGACGAAGCCGCGGTCCACCGAGTGGTACTTGGTGCCGCTGTCGTCATAGGTGAACTCCCAGTCGGCGGCGGGCCAGCCCCGGTAGTCCACCGCGGCTATCTTCACCCGCTTGTAGCCCGGCCTCGTCATGGACGACTCCTGGTTCATCCAGTCCGCCACCGGGTTGGACTTGGGGGTGTCGGTCCAGCCGATCAGCAGGCGCTGCCCGTCGGGCCCGGTGAACCGGGCGCCCGCGTCGTCGGTCGACTTGTACGCCCACCCCGCGGGCAGCCCTATGGAGAAGCCCTGGTCCGACTTGTACGGCGTGGTGGCCACGCCGCCCGCGCCGCCCGCGCCGCTCCCTTTGCTGTCGTCACCCGTGCCGGCACTGGCGTTGGTTCCGGTGCCCGTGCCGTCACCGGTGCTGTCGTCGCCCTTGCCGTCGCCCTGGCCGCCCGATGCGACCTGGCCGTTCGTGGAACCCTTGGCCGACGGGGTGCTCCCGCCCGACGACTTCTGGCCGCCCGAGCCCTTGTTGCTGCTTGCCGGTGACGCGCCGGCCACCGGTCCGCTGGAGGACGCCTTGTCGCCCTTGGGCTTGCCGGAGGTGTCGTCTCCCCCGCTGAGGGATATGGCCAGCACCGTGCCGAGCACGGCCAGGGCCGCGACCACCGCGATGATCACCAGGGTGCGGCGCGGCACGACGTCGGTGAGCGAGGCACGGGGCGGCGGGACCGGACCCGAAGGCGACCCGGACCTCGGCCGCCCGGCGGGCACCGCCTTGGACCGGACGTCACGCGCCCGGGCGCCCTGCGCCTTCTCCTTGGCCGACGTCTTGGCCTCGGCGGCCGCGTTCCGTACGGACTTGAGCGCGCCGCGCACCCGCTCGGCGGCCACGTCACTCTTGGGCGCGGACGGCAGCGGCGGCAACGGGACCACCCGGGTCGCTTCCGGCGACACCGGCTCGGGCCCGGGCTCGGGGCCGTCCGGCGCGTTGAGCACCGCGGTGAGCAGCTTGCGCGCGGCCGCGTTGTCGAGGCGCTGGGCCGGGTCCTTGGCGAGCAGACCGTAGATGACCTGCTCCAGGAGCGGCCCCGCGTTCTTGGGCGGATCGACCGGCTCGGTCATGACCGCCGTCAGGGTCGCGATCGCCGAGCCCTTGTCGTACGGGGGTACGCCTTCGACGCTCGCGTACAGCAGCCCGCCGAGCGACCAGAGGTCGGCGGCCGGGCCGGGCTTGTGGCCACGGGCCCGCTCGGGCGAGATGTACGAGGGGGCGCCGACCAGCATGCCGGTGGAGGTGATGGAGGGGTCGCCCTCCACCTGGGCGATGCCGAAGTCGGTCAGGACGACCCGGCCGTCCTCGGCGATCAGCACGTTGGAGGGCTTCACGTCGCGGTGCAGGATGCCTTCGCGGTGGGCCGAGCGCAGGACGTCGAGGATCGCGAGCCCCACCTCGGCGGCCCGGCGGGGCGTCAGCGTGCCGTCCTCGCGGACCGCTTCGGCGAGCGACTTGCCCTCGACGAGCTCCATGACGATCCAGGGGCGGTCGTCCTCGTCCACCACGTCGTAGACCGTCACGGCGGCGGTGTTGCGGATCCGGGCGATCGCCTTGGCCTCGCGCAGCGTACGCGTGATGAGCCGGCGCTTCTCGTCCTCGTCGATGCTGGAGGGGAAGCGCAGTTCCTTGACGGCGACGGTCCGCCCCAGCGTCTCGTCCACCGCCCGCCAGACGGTACCCATCCCGCCGCGTCCGAGCACACCGCCGAGCCGGTACCGCCCGGCGAGCAGCCGCCCTTCCCCACCGACCGCGTCCTCCCCGGCACCGGCTGCCCCACCCTTACCGGCGCCCGCCCGGGAGGTAACGCCGGAACCAGCGGCACCGGCACCGGCACCGGCGACACCGGACTTACCGTCAGCGGAGCCCGGCTTGGCGCCGGCGGAACCCGGCTTCGCGCCGGAGCCGACCGGGTTGGGCTTCGCGCCAGAGGCGACAGGGTTGGGCTTCGCGCCGGAAGCGACAGGGTTGTGCTTGGCAGCGGAGTCGGCAGCACTCGGCGTGGCGCCGGAGGCGGCAGCGCTCGTCCTGGCGGCACCCGGCTCGGCGCCACGGTCGACGCCGTCTGCGTCGGGGCCGGACTTGGCCGCCGCCTTGGCAGCGGCCGGCCCGGGCTCGGCGTCGGCGGACCGGGAGTCACGGTTGGCCTCCGCGTCGGCGGAGCCCGACCCGGCCACGGACTTGGCGCCGGCGGAACGCGACGTGGCATCGGCCGGCTCGGCGGCGCGGTTGGCATCCGCGACCGCGGAACCCGGCGTGCCCGCCGACTTGGCGCCGGCGGAACGCGGCCCCGCGTCGGATACGGCGGCGTTCGGCACGGCGTCCCGGTTGTCGGTGGGCAGTTGGGAGCCGGCCCCGGCCCCCCGCGTGCCCGGCTCGGCGGCCGTGGCCGGGGACGCCACGCCCTTGGCCGGCTTCCCGCCCGGCTCGGTTTCCGCCGGGCCGGACACACCGGCGCGCTCGGTGTCTCCGGAAGCGGAGGCCGACTTGGCCTTCGCGCCGCCGGCACCCCGCACGGCGCCCGCCGCGTCGCCGCCGGACGGCGTGGCCGAAGCGCGGCCCTTCGGGTCCGCCGCGTCCCGCCCGGCATTGGACGCCTCACCCGCACCGGAGTTCGCCACGGCGTCCGTCGTATCCGGCTTCGCCACCGCGTCCCCCGCACCGGCCGGGCGCCGCCCGGACTTCGTGCCCGCCTCGCCCGAGGCGGATTCTGCGGGCGCCGACGACGCCCCCGGTTCCTGTCGCTCGTCCCGTTGGGGTTCCCGCGACTGCTCCGCCTCCGACATGCGTCCCCTCTGCGATTTCTGATCTTCGCCCGCGCCGGCTTCGGCCAACGGCCCGCCGCTACCTGCCCTCGTGGAGGCGGCCCGGCACACCGCTCCGACCTGTTTGTCCTGCCGGGTGCCCGGCCGTCCGGAGCCGTTGTCCGGCCCGCGTCCGCGCGAGCCCGTAACCCGCCCTGGCAGAGCCCCCATTGTCCCTCACGCCAGGACCGATGATGGTCCCGGGTCCGCCGTCCGCCAAGATGGCCGCGAACGAAGGGAAGCCCATCATGCCAAGGCTCCGGGCCCTGTCCGTCGCAGCGATGACCACAACACTGTGCGTCATCGTCACGGCGTCGTCGCCCGGCCGGGCAGGCCCTCGCGTCCCACGCGCCGCGCCGGCCCGACTGGTCACCGAGGGCGGCGCCCCGGCAGCCTCCCTGCTCACCGAAGACCCCTCCGGCACCCGGTACCTGGCCGTTGGCGCCCCTCTTCGCCGCGCGGACCATTTCCGCGCGGGCAGCGTCACCAAGACGTTCGTGACCACCGTAGTCCTGCGACTGGCCGCCGAGGACAGGCTCCGCCTCGGTGACCTCGTGGACCGGTATCTGCCCGGACTCGTC
The DNA here is from genome assembly GCF_042869775.1 of Streptomyces sp. NPDC006711. Taxonomy (NCBI): domain Bacteria; kingdom Bacillati; phylum Actinomycetota; class Actinomycetes; order Kitasatosporales; family Streptomycetaceae; genus Streptomyces; species Streptomyces sp. NPDC006711. The sequence goes on along the minus strand of NZ_JBIAGO010000017.1, from coordinate 21,238 downwards.
CGCGGGCACGGCAACGACGGCCGCCGCCGCACCCTCCGCTCCCTGCCCTCCCACACCAGCGGTCTCTTCAACTACACGGCCGACACCACGGTTCCGGTCGCGCTCGGTCCCGGCGAAGCCATCCGTACCGCGCTCGCCCACTCCCTCGGACGCCTCGGCACGTACGCCTACTCCAACACCAACTACGTACTCCTCGGCCAGATCATCCAGGCCGTCACCGGACGCGCCTGTGCGGTTGACGCGCCTATGCGGTTGACGCGCCTATGCGGTCGAGACCACCCGTCGCCTCATCAACCCCCTCCATTCACCGGCACCTCGCTGCCCGGCGCCCGTACCACCCTGCCCGAACCCCACAGTCGCGCCTGCACCTCGAACGGCCGCGACATCACCGAACTCGACTCCCGCGAAGCGGGCGCATCCGGCGAACTCATCTCCACCCTCGCCGACCTGAGCCGCTTCTACGCGGCCCTGCGCGGCGGAGCCCTGCTACCAAGCGGCCCAGCGCCACGAACTGCTTGGCACCGCCGCCACCCGGGGCGCGTACGCCCTCGGCATCCATCCCCGGCGCCTGGCCTGCGGCCTGACGGTGTGGGGGCCACGGCGGCCACACCGCCGGCAGCCATGTGCCCGCCGCCACCACCTCCGACGGCCCCCGCACCGCCGTGCTCCGTGCCAATGCCGGTGCCCTCAGCGATCCCTCCCTCGAACTCGCTGTCCTGAACGCCGTGTTCTGTCCGCAACCGTCCGGCGCACCGCCGGCCGCCCCAGCCCCGGGTCGGAGACCCGCGCCCGCCCCCGCCCCCGCCCCCGCGACCGGGCCCGGGCCCGGGTCCCCGGCCGCCTGACCGTCCGCGTCACCATCCGCCTCGCCGTCCCTCCCCTAGACCGGCGCGATGTCCGGTGCTCCGAGCCGGGCCGCGTCCGCCGTCAGGTCGTCGGGCTGACGCTGCGACTCCCGCTCGGCCTCCACCCGCTTCTCGTAGTGCTCCACCTCCTTCTCGATCTGCTTGGTGTCCCAGCCGAGGACCGGCGCCATCAGCTCCGCGCACTCCCGCGCCGACCGCGTGCCCCGGTCGAAGGTCTCGATCGAGATCCGGGTGCGCCGGGTCAGTACGTCGTCGAGGTGGCGCGCGCCCTCGTGCGACGCGGCGTAGACGATCTCGGCCCGCAGATAGTCGTCGGCCGCGGCGAGCGGTTCGCCGAGCGAGGGGTCGGCGAGGACCAGTTCCAGCAGATCCTCGGCCATCGAGCCGTACCGGTTCAACAGGTGCTCCACGCGCACCACATGCAGCCCGGTCCTGGCCGCGATCCTGGCCCGGGCGTTCCACAGGGCCTTGTACCCCTCGGCCCCCAGCAGCGGGACGTCCTCGGTGACGCAGGCCGCCACCCGCTGGTCCAGCGCGTGCACCGCCTCGTCGACGGCGTCCTTCGCCATCACCCGGTACGTCGTGTACTTGCCGCCCGCCACCACCACGAGCCCGGGCACCGGATGCGCCACGGTGTGTTCGCGCGAGAGCTTGCTCGTCGCGTCCGACTCCCCCGCCAGCAGCGGCCGCAGGCCGGCGTACACACCCTGGACGTCGTCCCGGGTCAGCGGGACCGCGAGCACCGCGTTGACGTGTTCGAGCAGGTAGTCGATGTCGGCGCTGGACGCGGCGGGATGCGCCTTGTCGAGATCCCAGTCGGTGTCGGTGGTCCCGACGATCCAGTGCCGGCCCCAGGGGATGACGAAGAGCACGGACTTCTCGGTCCGCAGGATCAGGCCCGTATTCGAGTGGATCCGGTCCTTGGGCACCACCAGGTGGATGCCCTTCGAGGCCCGTACATGGAACTGCCCCCTCTCCCCGATCAGCGCCTGGGTGTCGTCCGTCCACACCCCCGTCGCGTTCACGACCTGCTTGGCGCGGATCTCGTACTCCCCGCCCGCCTCTCCGTCCTGCACCCGGGCGCCGACCACCCGTTCGCCCTCGCGCAGGAAGCCCACCACCCGGGCCCGGTTGGCGACCTGCGCCCCGTAGGAGGAGGCGGTGCGCACCAGGGTGGTCACAAAGCGGGCGTCGTCCATCTGCGCGTCGTAGTACTGCAACGCTCCGACCAGCGCGTCCTTCTTCAACGCGGGCGCGACGCGCAGCGCGTGGCGGCGGCTCAGGTGACGGTGCGTCGGCAGTCCCCTGCCGTGTCCCGACGACACGGACATCGCGTCGTACAGCGCGACACCCGATCCCGCGTACAACCGCTCCCAGCCCTTGTGCTGCAACGGATAGAGGAACGGGACGGGTTTCACCAGGTGCGGGGCGAGCCGTTCGAGCAGCAGGCCCCGCTCCTTGAGCGCTTCGCGCACCAGGGCGAAGTCGAGCATTTCCAGATAGCGCAGGCCGCCGTGGATGAGCTTGCTCGACCGGCTCGATGTGCCCGATGCCCAGTCGCGCGCCTCGACGAGGCCGGTGGAGAGGCCCCGGGTCGCCGCGTCGAGCGCCGTGCCGGCTCCGACCACCCCCGCGCCCACGACCAGCACGTCGAGCTCACCTTCGGCCATGGCGGCGAGCGCCTGTGCGCGCTGCTCGGGTCCCAGTGTCGCTGTCCTCACGGCGTTGCCTCCCGTTGATCGGGGTGGTTCCGCAGACCGGGTGGTCTGGCTCACATCCTCGATTCTGGACGGGACCACCGACATCGGCCACCGCCTGTGGACAACACTCGGGCCCACTCGCCCCCGCAATGCGGCATATCAGTCATATTTCCTCTTAGTCTGACATTCCGGGCGCCCATTCTGTCCACAGGGCTTGCGCCCCATGTCCCCTCCGGTTAAGGGAAAGGACGGTCCCATGCCCGCAGACCTCGCCGTCATCGGACTCGGCCACTTGGGCCTGCCCCTCGCCCAAGCCGCCGTCGCCGCCGGCATCCAGACCGTCGGACACGACACCGATCCACGTGCCGTCGCGGAACTCAACGCGGGCCGCACCCCGCTCGACGGCTCGCTCACCCCGGCCGATCTGCGCCGCATGGTCGCGGGCGGCTTCCACACCACGAGCGATCCCGCCGAACTCGGCCGGGTCCGCACCGCCGTCATCTGCGCTCCCACCACCCTGGCCGCCGACCGCACCCTCGACCTCGGCGCGGTCGCCGACGCGGCCCGGGCGCTGGCCGGGCGGCTGCGCCCGCACACCACCGTCATCCTGGAGTCGGCCGGACACCCGGGCACCACCGGGGAGTTTCTGCGCCCGCTCCTCGAAGAGGGCTCGGGCCTTCGCGCCGGGCGCGACTTCCACCTCGCCTGCTCGCCGAGCCGCGTCGACCCCGGCAACCGCACCCACGGCTACGCCACCACGCCCAAGGTCATCGGCGGCCTCACCCCCGCGTGCACGGAATCGGCGGCCGCCTTCTACGGCCGCCTGACCGACAAGGTGGTCCGCGCCCGGGGCCTGCGCGAGGCGGAGATGTCCAAAGTGCTCGAAACCAACTTCCGCCACGTGAACATCGCCCTGGTCAACGAAATGGCCGTGCTCTGCCACGACATGGGTGTCGACCTCTGGGACGTCATCCGCTGCTCGGAGACCAAACCGTTCGGCTTCCAGGCGTTCCGCCCCGGCCCCGGCGTAGGCGGCCACGGCATCCCGCTCGACCCGGCCCCGCTGCCCTACGCGGGCCTGCGCATGGTCGGTCTGGCCCGCGAGATCAACGCGCACATGCCCGGATACGTCATCCAGCGCTCCACCACGCTCCTCAACGAGCACGGCAAGTCGGCGCGCGGCGCCCGCGTCCTGCTCCTGGGCGTGACCTACAAGCCGGACTTCGCCGACCAGGAGGGCTCCCCGGCCCAGGAGATCGCGGGGCGCCTGATGGACCTGGGCGCGCAGATCACGTACCACGACCCCCATGTGCCCGCCTGGCGCGTCCGTGACCAGCCGGTGCCGCGCGCGGACTCGCTGTACGAGGCCGCCGCCCACGCCGATCTGACCGTCCTGCTCCAGCACCACCGCACGTACGACCTCCAGGGCCTGGCGGTCAAGGCGCAGCTTCTCCTGGACACGCGCGGGGCCACCCCGGCGGGCGCCGCACACCGGCTGTGAGGCCGCCCTTACCAATTCCTTATGACCAACCGGCTACGGACTGCTACCCTTCGGGGCCGCTCAATCGCACAACCGTGCGCTTGTCCATGTGTGTTTTCCAGGGGGAACGCGAAGATGAGTCAGTCCTTTCCGCCACCGCAGCAGCAGCCCCAGCCGGGCCCGTTCGACCAGGCCCAGGCGCCGCAGGGCGGCTTCGGCTACCCGACGGCGCCGCCGGCCGCTCCGGTGCGGGACAACTTCGCGCTCGGCCTGATCACTGCGATCGTCGCGGCCGTCGTGACAGCCGGCGTCTACGGCGCGATCATCGGTGCCACCAAGCACGAGATCGGTTACGCGGCCGTGGCGGTCGGCTTCATCGTCGGCTTCGCCGCCGGCAAGGTGGGCGGCCGCAACCCCGCGCTGCCCGTCCTCGGCGCCGTACTGTCGCTGGTCGCCGTCTACGCCGGCCAGCTGCTCGGCGAGGCGATCATCGCCAGCAAGCAGCTCCCAGTGACGGTCTCCGAGATGTTCTTCGACCACTTCAGCCTCCTGAACGAGGCCTGGAAGACCGACGCCGACGCGATCACCTTCCTGTTCTTCGCGCTCGCCGCCGTGGCCTCCTTCTCGGGTGCCAAGAAGGCGTCCACCTGATCAGACGCACGGCATACGAAAGGACCCGGATCGATTGATCGATCCGGGTCCTTTCGTATGCGTCGCGGGCGGCCGACGCGCCGGTGTCCGGTGTCAGCGCTTGTGCTGCGCGTCCGCCACCGTGACCTCGACCCGCTGGAACTCCTTGAGCTCGCTGTAGCCGGTGGTCGCCATCGAGCGGCGCAGGGCGCCGAACAGGTTCATCGAACCGTCCGGGGTGTGCGAGGGACCGGTCAGGATCTCCTCGGTGGTGCCCACGATGCCCAGGTCCACGAGCTTGCCGCGCGGCACGTCCTCATGGACGGCCTCCATGCCCCAGTGGTGGCCATGGCCCGGCGCGTCAGTGGCGCGGGCCAGCGGGGAGCCCATCATCACGGCGTCGGCGCCGCAGGCGACTGCCTTGGGGATGTCGCCCGACCAGCCCACGCCGCCGTCCGCGATGACGTGGACGTAGCGGCCGCCGGACTCGTCCATGTAGTCGCGGCGGGCCGCGGCGACATCGGCGACGGCGGTGGCCATCGGGACCTGGATGCCCAGGACGTTGCGCGTGGTGTGCGCGGCGCCGCCGCCGAAGCCCACCAGGACACCGGCCGCGCCGGTGCGCATCAGGTGCAGCGCCGCCGTGTACGTGGCGCAGCCGCCGACGATGACCGGCACGTCCAGCTCGTAGATGAACTGCTTCAGGTTCAGCGGCTCGGCGGCGCCCGAGACGTGCTCGGCCGAGACGGTGGTGCCGCGGATGACGAAGATGTCCACCCCCGCGTCCACGACCGCCTTGGAGAACTGCGCGGTGCGCTGCGGGGAGAGCGCGGCGGCGGTGACGACACCGGAGTCGCGCACCTCCTTGATGCGCTGCCCGATCAGCTCTTCCTTGATGGGCGCCGCGTAGATCTCCTGGAGGCGCCGGCTCGCGGTCGCCTCGTCGAGACCCGCGATCTCGTCGAGCAGCGGCTGCGGGTCCTCGTACCGGGTCCACAGACCCTCGAGGTTCAGCACGCCGAGGCCGCCGAGCTCGCCGATGCGGATCGCCGTCCGCGGCGAGACCACGGAGTCCATGGGGGCGGCCAGGAAGGGCAGCTCGAACCTGTAGGCGTCGATCTGCCAGGCGATCGAGACCTCCTTCGGGTCCCGGGTGCGCCGGCTCGGGACGATGGCGATGTCGTCGAACGCGTACGCCCTGCGGCCGCGCTTGCCGCGCCCGATCTCGATCTCAGTCACGTTGTGTGGGCCTTTCCCTCTACGTCTGCATGCTCCAGTATCCCCGACACACGGGCGAGGGGCGGCCCCGGGAACTCCGGAACCGCCCCTGGGACGCTTTGCGGGCGTCAGCGCTTGTTGTAGTTCGGCGCCTCGACCGTCATCTGGATGTCGTGCGGGTGGCTCTCCTTGAGGCCCGCCGAGGTGATCCGGACGAACTTGCCGTTCGCCTGGAGCTCGGGAACGGTGCGGCCGCCGACGTAGAACATCGACTGGCGCAGACCGCCCACGAGCTGGTGGACGACGGCGGAGAGCGGGCCGCGGTAGGGCACCTGGCCCTCGATGCCCTCGGGGATCAGCTTGTCGTCGGTGGAGACGGTCTCCTGGAAGTACCGGTCCTTGGAGAACGAGCGCTGGTCGCCGCGGGACTGCATGGCCCCGAGCGAGCCCATGCCGCGGTAGGACTTGAACTGCTTGCCGTTGATGAAGAGCAGTTCGCCCGGCGACTCCTCGCAGCCCGCGAGCAGCGAGCCCAGCATCACCGTGTCGGCGCCCGCGACCAGGGCCTTGGCGATGTCGCCCGAGTACTGAAGGCCGCCGTCGCCGATGACCGGGACGCCTGCGGCCTTGGCGGCGAGCGAGGCTTCGTAGATCGCGGTGACCTGCGGGACGCCGATGCCGGCGACGACGCGGGTGGTGCAGATGGAGCCGGGGCCGACGCCGACCTTGATGCCGTCCACGCCCGAGTCGATGAGCGCCTGGGCGCCGTCGCGGGTGGCGATGTTGCCGCCGATGAGGTCGACGCCCGAGGAGTTCGACTTGATCTTGGCGACCATGTCGCCGACCAGGCGGGAGTGGCCGTGCGCGGTGTCCACGACGATGAAGTCGACGCCGGCGGCGATCAGGGCCTGAGCGCGCTCGTAGGCGTCGCCCGCGACACCGACGGCCGCGCCTACGAGCAGCCGGCCGTCCTTGTCCTTGGCGGCGTGGGGGTACTTCTCGGCCTTGACGAAGTCCTTGACCGTGATGAGGCCCTTGAGGATGCCGGCGTCGTCGACGAGCGGCAGCTTCTCGATCTTGTGGCGGCGCAGCAGCTCCATGGCGTCCACACCGGAGATGCCGACCTTGCCGGTGACCAGCGGCATCGGCGTCATGACCTCGCGCACCTGGCGGCCGCGGTCGGACTCGAAGGCCATGTCGCGGTTGGTGACGATGCCGAGCAGCTTGCCCGCCGAGTCGGTCACCGGGACGCCGCTGATGCGGAACTTGGCGCACAGCTCGTCGGCCTCGCGCAGCGTCGCGTCCGGGTGCACCGTGATCGGGTCGGTGACCATGCCGGACTCGGAGCGCTTGACCAGGTCGACCTGGTTGGCCTGGTCCTCGATGGAGAGGTTGCGGTGCAGCACGCCGGCGCCGCCCTGGCGGGCCATGGCGATGGCCATGCGCGCCTCGGTGACCTTGTCCATCGCGGCCGAGAGCAGCGGGACGTTCACCTTGACGTTCTTCGAGAGGTACGAAGAGGTGTCGATCTGGTCGGGCGCCATGTCGGACGCGCCCGGCAGCAGCAGCACGTCGTCGTATGTCAGCCCGAGCGTCGCGAATTTCTCGGGCACTCCGTCGACGTTTGCAGTCATGACACCTTCCCCAATGGCCTTGATCGGTGCGGATGTCCATGCTAACGGGCTGTGCGGGTGTCTCATTCCACGAGCAAGATCATCAGGATTCTTTGTACGTTCACACGTGAGCGCGAGGGGTTGGCATCCCTGTCGCCCGCCTATCGGTGCGCGTTCCTCGGCAACGGGCCGCTCAGGGCGTGCGGCCTACTGCTCGGCGAGCGCGCGCAATCTGCTCAGGGCGCGGTGCTGGGCGACCCGGACCGCGCCCGGCGACATGCCCAGCATCTGACCGGTCTCCTCGGCGGTCAGGCCGACGGCGACCCGCAGCACCAATAGTTCGCGCTGGTTCTCCGGCAGGTTGGCGAGGAGCTTCTTGGCCCAGGCGGCGTCGCTGCTGAGCAGCGCGCGCTCCTCGGGCCCGAGCGAGTCGTCGGGCCGCTCCGGCATCTCGTCGGAGGGCACGGCCGTCGACCCGGGGTGGCGCATCGCCGCCCGCTGGAGGTCGGCGACCTTGTGCGAGGCGATGGCGAAGACGAAGGCCTCGAAGGGGCGTCCGGTGTCGCGGTAGCGCGGCAGCGCCATCAGGACGGCGACGCAGACCTCCTGGGCCAGGTCCTCGACGAAGTGGCGAGCGTCACCCGGCAGCCGGCTCAGCCGGGAGCGGCAGTAGCGCAGCGCGAGCGGATGCACATGCGCGAGCAGATCGTGCGTGGCCTGCTCGTCGCCGTCGACAGCGCGGTGCACCAGGGCACCGACGGCCCCTTGCGCCGTAACCTCGTCGTCGCGCATCGGTCCATGGTGCCCCGGCGTCTTCCCGCCCGCGGCACCGCGTCCGTAGTTGTGCACCGAAGCGTTATGAGCGGGTGCGCCGGAACTCATCCCCTGCACCCCCCTCCCGCTCGACCGACCTGTCCCCGAGGAACTCCACACGTACAAGGATGCGGCATCGCGGCGGAAGCAACACCTACTGCTGCCGTTCGCGGGAGGGCCGGGCCCGCCCACCCGGTGGTGGACGGGGCTCCGACCAGCTGTCATACCTGTCGTCAGCGCACCAGACCCCAGCGGAAACCGAGCGCGACGGCGTGCGCGCGGTCCGAGGCGCCGAGCTTCTTGAACAACCGCCGGGCGTGCGTCTTGACCGTGTCCTCGGAGAGGAACAGCTCACGGCCGATCTCGGCGTTGGAGCGGCCGTGGCTCATGCCTTCGAGCACCTGGATCTCGCGCGCGGTGAGCGTGGGCGCCGCGCCCATCTCGGCCGAGCGCAGCCTGCGCGGGGCGAGCCGCCAGGTCGGGTCGGCGAGCGCTTGAGTGACGGTCGCCCGCAGCTCGGCGCGCGAGGCGTCCTTGTGCAGATATCCGCGGGCCCCGGCGGCGACCGCGAGCGCGACCCCGTCCAGGTCCTCGGCGACCGTGAGCATGATGATCCGGGCGCCCGGATCCGCGGACAGCAGCCGACGGACGGTCTCCACGCCGCCCAGTCCGGGCATGCGTACGTCCATCAGAATCAGGTCCGAGCGGTCGGCACCCCAGCGGCGGAGGACTTCCTCGCCGTTGGCCGCCGTCGTCACACGCTCGACGCCGGGCACGGTCGCAACCGCGCGGCGGAGCGCCTCGCGGGCAAGCGGGGAGTCGTCGCAGACGAGGACTGATGTCATGGCCGCCCTCCGCAGCTGATGCGCGTCACCTTGAGCCTCCAGGCTGGGTACATGTGTCACCTGAGCGATTGACGCTCTCGGACACTTGCCCGAGCGCTTGTTCTTTCAATCGCCTCCGCACTCTCAACGACGGTCACTCGAAAGAGTTACGGGTCCGGCGGGCACGTTCGGCACTCTACGTGAGGAAGCGTGCACACAGGAGAGTGTGGCACGCCATCCGCCCAGCTTTTGACCCTATGCCCCATTTAGCGGCTTTTCTTCCCTTTTGCTGGTGTCTGTGGCTAGATTCCCAATGAGTCATATTTACATCTACTTACACAGGAGATGTACCTTCGTCGGTACGTACGTTTCGGATGAGCCCCCGCGCGCACCCGTCCCGTACCGGCCCGCCCATCCGCCTCAGCACGGTTTCAAGGGGACAAGAGCAATGGCAGATTTCTCCCGCCTTCCCGGACCCAACGCCGATCTGTGGGACTGGCAGCTCCTCGCGGCCTGCCGTGGAGTCGACAGCTCGCTCTTCTTCCACCCCGAGGGCGAGCGCGGCGCGGCGCGGAGCGCGCGCGAGAGTTCGGCGAAAGAGGTGTGCATGCGCTGCCCGGTGCGCGCCCAGTGCGCGGCCCACGCCCTTGCGGTGCGCGAGCCCTACGGGGTCTGGGGCGGGCTCACCGAGGACGAGCGCGAAGAGCTCATGGGCAGGGCGCGCAACCGCCTGGTGTCGGCGGCGGCGCCCATCGGCGGCGGCATGGAGGCCCCCTGACGGCCCCCGCGGCCGATCCGATCAGAAGAAACGTTCCTGCGCCGTTTGGCGCAGCCGCGTCGGCAAAGCGGCGCCCCCAGGGCGACGCCATAAGGGCGCGCCCGGCACAGCTGTCGTGGCGCCTAGCCGCGCGCGGCGGCTCCGGTCAGCTCGTCGAGGGTGGCCGCGACGGCCGGGACCTGGGCGAGGTCCGGCAGGGTCAGCGCGACGATCTCCCGCTCGACGGCGGGCTCCACGCTGACGGTGCGCGCGCCCCTGGGGCGTACCGACGCGATGGCGAGCTCGGGCATCACCGCGACGCCCAGCCCGGCGCCCACGAGTCCGATGACCGCCGGGTAGTCGTCGGTCGCGAAGTCGATCCTCGGGGTGAACCCGGACTCCTCGCAGACCTCCACCAGCTGGCGGCGGCAGCGCGGGCAGCCCGCGATCCAGGACTCCTCCGCCAGGTCCCTGATGGCCACGGATCCGGCGCCGGCCAACGGATGCCCCTCGGGGATCAGTCCGACCAAACGGTCGACGAGCAGCGGGCGCACCACCAGATCGTCCCACTCCGTGGCATTGGAGCCGTAGCGGAAGGCGAGCGCGATGTCGCAGTCGCCGTCGCGCAGCATCTCCACCGAACGCGGCGGCTCGGCCTCCACCAGGGAGACCCGGGTGCCCGGGTGGGCGGCGCGCAGGGCCGCGAGCGCGGTCGGCACGAGCGTGGAGGAGCCACTGGGGAAGGAGACCAGGCGCACCCGGCCGGCCCGCAGGCCCGCGATGGCGGCGACCTCCTCCTCGGCGGCGGTCAGGCCGGCCAGGATGCCCGAGGCGTGCCGGACCAGGACCTCGCCGGCCTCGGTCAGGCGCATCTCGCGGCCGGTCCGGATGAGCAGCGGGGTGCAGGCGGACGCTTCGAGTGCCTTCATCTGCTGACTGACGGCGGGCTGGGTGCAGCCGAGTTCCCTGGCGGCCGCCGAGAAGGAACCGGTGGTGGCGACAGCGCGCAGAACGCGGAGATGACGAGCCTCGATCATGGTTCAAGCATAAGCGAATCTTGGGGCGGGCAGAGAAATCAGGGAAGCGTCTTTGAGATCGTTTCGGTTAGCGTTCGCTCATGGAGCTTCTTTCTGTGAATGTCGGCCGCGCCAAGGTCGTCCCCTATACCGATGCCAAGGGTGGGCTTACCGGCGTGGACAAGCGCCCCGTGTCCACGCCCGTCCGGGTGTTCGCGCCGGGCCCCAGGGGGGTGGGCGCCAGCGGTGTCGAGGGGGACGACGTCTGCGACCTGCGCCACCACGGCGGCGACCACCAGGCCGTCTACGCCTACGCCCGTGAGGACCTGGACGCCTGGGAGAAGGAGCTCGGCCGCGCCCTGCCCAACGGCTCGTTCGGCGAGAACCTCACCACGTACGGGACCGACGTGAACGACGCCCGGATCGGCGAGCGCTGGCGGATAGGCCGGGACGTGGTCCTGGAGGTCGCGTGCGGACGCATCCCCTGCCGTACGTTCGCCGGCTGGCTCGAACAGACGGGCTGGGTCCGGCGCTTCACGCAGGCGGCGGTCCCGGGAGCGTTCTTCCGGGTGATCGAACCGGGGACGATCCGGGCGGGTGATCCGGTCGAGGTGATCGAACGACCGGATCACGAAGTTTCGGTCGCCCTCTGGTTCCGGGCGTTCACGACCGAGCGGACGTTGCTGCCCCGCGTCCTGGCGGCGGGCGACGCCCTGGATCCCGAGGCGTACGACACCGCGGGGAAGTACCTGGCGCAACACGGTTCGTAGGGCCCGGGGCGCGATGGTCGCGAGGGCCGGCGGCGCTGCCGGCCGCCGGCGGCCAGGGTGGCCCGGGGGCGCCGGTGAACCGCCGCTATTGGGGCGGTTCATGGCGGTCACCGCCGGTTCGGCGGCCCGGCGGGGGCGGTCAACGGGCACCGGGCCGGGGCACTAACGTGCGCCTATGACGACTGCACTGATTACGGGAGCGACGGCGGGCATCGGCGCCGCGTTCGCGCGCCGCCTCGCGGCCGACGGGCACGATCTGGTGCTGGTGGCCCGGGACGGCAAGCGATTGAGCGAGCAGGCCACCGAGCTGCACGACCGGCACGGTGTCGAGGCCGAGGTACTGACCGCCGACCTGTCCACGGAGGGCGGGATCACCGCGGTCGAGTCCCGCCTCTCCCAGCCCAAACGGCCGGTCGATCTCCTGGTCAACAACGCCGGGTTCGGCAACAAGGGCAGCTATCTCGACGTGTCCGTCGCGGACGAGCTGACCATGGTGAAGGTGCACATCGAGGCGGTCCTGCGGCTGACGTCGGCCGCGGCCGCCGCCATGCGCGAGCGGGGGCGCGGCGGAGTCGTCAACGTGGCCTCCGTCGCCGCTTTCGTGCCGCGCGGCACCTATGGCGCGTCCAAGGCGTGGGTGGTGCAGTTCACGCAGGGCGCGGCCCGCGATCTCGCCGGGTCCGGGGTGCGGCTGATGGCCCTGTGCCCCGGGTTCGTGCGCACCGAGTTCCACCAGCGGGCCGGCATGGGCACCGACAACATCCCGGGCTGGATGTGGCTGGACGCCGACAAGCTGGTGGCCACCGCCCTGACCGACCTCGCGCGCGGCAAGTCCCTCTCGATCCCCGACCCGCGCTACAAGGCGCTGATGGGCGCGGTGAAGCTGGCGCCGCGCGGTCTGCTCGGCGGGCTCACCTCCAGGACGGGCCGCAAGTACGGTCCCCAGTAAGCCCCTTGGGCCCGCTTCCGGGCGGCCGCGCGAGCGAGCGCCGTCCGGAAGTCGGTCGTCCGGAAGCCGGTCGTCCGGAAGCCGGTCGTCCGGGTGGCCGTCGCCCGCCCGGACGGCATCCAGGCGCGTCGCGTCCGAGCCATGGACGCGTGGCGCCCGAACCGTGGACGTACGCCGCCCGCACCCTGGTCACGTCGTGACGCCCCTTTACTCGTCCTCCGCGCGGACCGTCGCCGCAGCGGGGTCGAACACGAGCCGGCGGACCGTGGCGTCCCGCCAGGTCACGCGGACGGTGAGGCCGGTGATCTCGACGTCGGCGAGGGCGTGGACGGGGAGCGGGTCCGGCTCCGCCGTCAAGGAGGCCAGTGCGACGAAGAGGGACGGCCCGGCTCCGGTCGTCCCGTGCAGCGCCCCGACGTCCGATCCGGCGCCGAACAGGGTTGATCCGCCCGCCAGTTGGCAGGCCTCGCCCGCGTAGCCGTGCACGGGGTGCAGTTGCGCGGTGCGGCCCGGGGTGACGGCCCAGCCGGTCTGGCGCACGGGGGTGCCGGGCATGGCGCCGACCACCAGGTGGGCGCGGACTTCGGCGCGGCCGTGCGCCAGGGTGGCCGAGACGATCCGCACGCCCGGCGGCCCGGGCTCCGGCGTGGCCAGTGACGCCGCCCAGCCGGGGCCGCCTCCGAGCGGTACGGCGGGTCCCCGGGTCGTGGACGCGCCCCGCGCCAGGAGTCCGAAGTGGTTGTCGGGCACACCGTCCGATGTGGGCCCCGTGCCGGTCGAGTAGGCGAACCGCGCGTACCAGGGGTCGTCGGCGCCGCCCTCCAGCTGGTTGTTGCTGCCGTGGTTGTGCAGGCGGACCAGGCCGTCCGCGGCGGTCGACTGGATCAGCAGCCCCGGCGGCCCGAGGGTGAGGGTGGCGTCGCCGGTCTCGGCGGGCAGCGGCTCCTCGACCGCCGTCCAGGCCGGGTGTTCGGGCGGCAGGAGGAGCCCGAGGTAGCCCTTGGCCGCCCAGTACGGGGACGCGGGGCCCGAGTAGTTCTGGATCGCCGGGGGGTGGGGGCCGTGCCAGCCCAGGGTGAGCAACCCGGCGGCGTCGGTGGCGCCGGTGCCATCGGGCCGGTCGAGGAAGTACTTAAGGGTGCCCGACGCCAGGCGGCGGGTGGCTCCCGGCGTGAGCGGGGTGTGGCCGGTGAGCGTGCCGAGCCAGGGCGCGGCCGCCGCGGCGAAGCGGTAGGTCAGGGAGCGCCCGTACGGCATCGGAGCGCCGTCCGCGCCGAACAGGCCGCTGTGGGCCTCCAGTTGGGCGCGCAGCCGGGGTCCGTAGCGGGCCAGGAGTTCCTGGTCGTCACCCAAATGAGCGTGCAGGACGGGATAGAAGTGCAGGGCCCAGGCGTTGTAGTGGTCGAAGGAGCGGTTGGGTCCGTCGCTGTACCAGCCGTCGCCGAGGTACCACTGGTCGACGCGTTCCAGGGCGCGTTCGATGGTGGCCGCGGCGCGGTCGGTCTCGATGCCGGCGTCCAGGAGGAATCCGGCGACGGTCAGGCCGAACAGCCACCAGTTGTTGTCGACCGGGGAGGGGCCGAGGGCGGGCAGCAGCCAGTCGACGGCGCGCTGGCGGGTGCGGTCGTCGAGCACGTCCCACAGCCAGGGGCGGGTGAGGCGCAGGCCGAGCGCGATGGAGGCGGACTCGACGAGGGCTTGGCGGACTTCGGCGAGCGACGGCCAAGCGTCGGGAGACGCGGGCACCAACTCACCGCTGGGAAGCGGAGGTTGGGTGCCGTTTACTAGGCCGTCGGCATAGCGTTCCAGGTGGCCGTGCGGATCCTCGCCCCGGGCGCCGGCCACCCGGAGCGCGGCCAGCAGCCAGGTGCGGGCATAGCCTTCGAGGCCGTCCGAGTGCGGCCCGGACCAACTGGGGCGCGCTCCGGGCAGCTGGATGAGCCCGTGCCCGGGCGTGGCGTAGGGCCGTACGGCCAGCAGGAGCCGGTCCGCCGACCGCTCCCAGTGCTCGCGGGTCCAGCCGGTGTACGGGCTGAGCTCACGGTTCTCGGACGCGACGGGCATGGTGCGATGCTCCCTCGGGGCGGGGCGGGGCGGGGCAGGGCGGGCCTGAGCGAATGGCGGCGTCGGTGTCGGCGGGGCCGCGCGAAATATCCGGGAACGTAAGACCCGGTTTGATCGAACGTCAATGGATCAGACCGAATGATCGAAATTGACGTCGTTCGATCACGATGTCACGTCGGGGCCCGCCGGGCCGCCAACACCGCGAAGGGGATGCCGCCGTGCGGGAAAGCGCCGCTGAACGTCATGACCGACTGCTCGACCTGGTGCGCGGGCGCGGCTCGGCCCGGGTGTCGGAGCTGGCCGCCCAGTTGGGGGTCTCACCGGTGACGGTGCGCCGGGACGTGGAATCCCTGGCCACCGAGGGGCGCCTGGACCGGGTGCACGGTTCGGTCTCGTGGCCGGGCGGCGGGACCACCGCGCCGGGGCCCGCCGGGGCTCTGGCCGCGCCGCGTCCCGGGGTGAAACCCGGGACGCACCCCGGGCCGGGGCCCACCGGGGACACTGCCGCCGACGGCCGCGAGCTCGTCATCGGCATGCTGGCGCCGCACGCCACGTACTACTTCGCCGAGGTCATCCGGGGTGCGCACGAGGCGGCCGCGGCGGCCGGGGCGCGCCTGATCCTGCGGATCTCGGACTACCGGCCGCAGGAGGACGCGGGCCTGGCGGCGGGGCTGCTCACGGCCGGGGCCGACGGCCTGCTGATCGCGCCGGGCTGGAAGGAGCCGGACGACCCGGTCGAGCACGGCGCCTGGATCGCCGGGTTGCCCGTGCCCACCGTGCTCCTGGAGCGGCGCGGGGTGCCGGGCCGCGAGCTGGACGACCTGGACCGGGTCTGCTCCGACCACGGCCACGGCGTCCTCCTCGCGGTGCGTCACCTGCTGGGACTCGGGCACAGAACACCCGTGCTGGTGGCGCGGTCCGACAGCCCGACGGCGATCGCGGTGCGCGCCGGTTACCGGCACGCGCTGGACGCGCTGGGCCTCAAGTCGCCGCTGCCGGTGATCGATTCGATCCCGGTGGAGGCGGACGCCGACGGGTTCGAGGGGGCCGTGCGGGCGCTGCGTGACGCGGTCGTGGAGGGGCGGGCCACGGCGGCGCTCGTGCACAACGACGTGGACGCCATCCGGATCGTGCAGCGCCTGGCCGAGCTGGGCGTGCGGGTGCCGGACGACCTGGCGCTCGTGGCGTACGACGACGAGGTGGCGGCGCTCGCGGACACGCCGCTGACCGCCGTCGCCCCGCCCAAGCACGAGGTCGGGCGGTACGCGGCGGACCTGCTGGTCGAGCGTCTGCGTGCGGCGGCGAACGGTCACGGCGACGGCGAACAGACACCACGGCGCCATGTCGATCTGCTGCCGAGGCTGCGGGTGCGGGCGTCGTGCGGGGCGCCCGCCGAGACCACGCGGCAGCCATGAGCGTTCGCTCCTCACACGCGAGCGTTCACTCGTTCTCTGATCTTTTTTCGATCAATCGAACTTTCGCTCTTGACTTCGGTCGGTGCTGGGCCAAGGATCGCGGCCATCGCCTCGTCCCCTCACGTTCAGGAGCCGTCCCGTGAGCCGCAGTTGGACCAGATCGACCTTTGCCCTCGTCGGCACCGCAACCGTTCTGGCCGTGCTCACGGCCTGCGGCGGCGAGGACGGCAGCACGAGCGACGCGGGCAAGGGCACCGCCGGCAAACCCGTCACCGTCACCTTCTGGGCCTGGCAGAAGGGGTCCAAGGACGTGGTGGACGCCTTCAACGCCTCCCACAAGAACATCCAGGTGAAGTTCGAGGAGATCCCCTCCGGCAACGCCGGCGGCTACGCCAAGATCTCCAACGCGGTGAAGGCCGGCAACGCGCCCGACCTCGTGACCGTCGAGTATCCGATGCTGCCCGAGTTCGTCAGCCAGGGCTCGTTCCAGGACATCAGCCAGTACGTGAGCGCCGACGTGAAGAAGCAGTTCCTGCCGCAGGCGATCCAGCAGACCACGCTCGGCGGCAAGAACTGGGCGATCCCCTTCGACGCGGCGCCCCAGGCGTACTTCTACCGCAAGGACTTCTTCGAGCAGCACCACATCCAAGTCCCGCAGACCTGGGCCGAGTTCAAGGCGGCCGCCCAGAAGGCCAAGGAGGCCGACCCGAAGGCGCGTATCGGTACGTTCTTCCCCGACGACCCGACCACCTTCGAGGCGATGGTCTGGCAGGCGGGCGCCCAGTGGTTCAAGGCCGACGGCGACACCTGGAAGCTCAACACCGCCGACGCCGCCACCCAGCGGGTCGCCGACTACTGGCAGGGCCTGCTCGACGACAAGCTCGTGCAGAACGCGGTCTCCTTCAGTCCCGAGTGGACCGCCTCGCTCAAGGACGGCTCCACCGTCGGCTACCTCGGCGCGTCGTGGGGCGCGGGCGTGCTCAGCGGCACGGTGCCGGACCAGAGCGGCAAGTGGGCGGTGGCCCCCGTGCCCACCTGGGACGGCAAGCCCGCCAGTGGCATGCTCGGCGGCTCCACCTGGGCGGTGACCAAGGGCAGCACCAAGACCCGGGCAGCGCTCGAATTCGCCACGTGGATGTCGACCACGGATGCGGGCGTCGACGCCCGCATCAAGTCCGGTACGTCGAGCGCCTTCCCGGCCGACATCGCGCTGCGCCCGGCCGCGCAGAAGGCGTTCGACGCGACGTTCTACCACGGGCAGGACGTCTACCGGCTCTTCGACGCGGCGGGCGGCTCGATCAACGCCAACTGGGGCTGGGGCCCGAGCATGGGCACCACCAACACCACGCTCAAGGACCAGCTGGGCAAGGTCGCCGGCGGCTCGGTGAAGATCACGGACGCGATCAGGGCCGCCCACGACGCCACGGTGACGGAACTCAAGAAGCGCGGCCTGAAGGTGGAGGGCTGACGGCGTGCGGCAGACCGGCGCACCCGGGCGGACCGGCGCACGCGGGCGGACCGGGCGGGCCGCAGGGGTGCTGCTCACCCCGTTCTTCGTCCTGTTCACCGCCGTGACCGTCGTGCCGGTCGGGTACGCGCTCTGGCTGAGCCTGTTCACCGAGAAGCAGTCGGGGCTGGGATTCGGCGGCGCCACCTCCGTGTTCAGCGGCCTCGACAACTACGCGGCCGCCCTGGGCGACCGGGCCTTCCGCGAGGGCTTCCTGGTGCTGGCCGGTTACTGCGTGGTCTACATCCCGCTGATGGTCGCCGCCGCCCTCGCGCTCGCGCTGCTGCTCGACTCGGCGCTCGCCCGTGCCCGCCGCTTCTTCCAGCTGGCCCTGTTCCTGCCGCACGCTGTGCCCGGCATCATCGCCGCGCTGATCTGGGTCTACCTCTACACCCCCGGCCTGAGTCCCGTCGTGCGGGCCATGCGCTCCGGTGGCGCGGGCTTCGACTTCTTCTCCTCCAGCGGCACGCTCCCCTCCGTCGTCAACATCGCGCTGTGGGAATGGCTCGGCTACAACATGGTGATCTTCTACGCCGCCCTCCAGGCCATCGACCGCTCCGTCCTGGAGGCAGCCACCATGGACGGCGCGGGCGAGTGGCGCACCGCGCTCGGCATCAAACTCCCGCTGATCCGGGCTTCGTTGACGATGGTCGCGCTCTTCACCGTCATCGGTTCGCTCCAGCTCTTCACCGAGCCGCTGATCCTCAACCAGGGCGGCAGCTCCACGGTCACCTCCACCTGGACGCCCACCCTGTACGCCTACACCGCCGCGTTCAGCCGCAACGACTACGGCCTCGCCGCCGCGTCCGCCGTCCTGCTCGCCCTCGCCTCCGCCCTGCTCTCCTTCGTCGTCACCCGCCTCACCCACCGCAAGGGGGCCACGGCATGACCTCCCCGACCGCCACCGCGCCCCAGTCCGCCACGCGTCCCGACGCCGCCGCACCACCACCACGTACCGGGACGCCGGGCAGGCCGTCGAACCGCTGGCTGTCCAGGGCCGCGGTCAACGGCGCGCTCGGTCTTTCCGTCCTCTACACACTCTTCCCGCTGGTGTGGCTGGTCACGGCCGCCACCAAGAACACCGGCGGCCTGCTCTCCGGCGAGACCTTCTCCTTCAGGGGCTTCGACCTCGGCCACAACCTCTCGCAGCTCGCCTCGTACAACGACGGCGTCTACTTCCGCTGGTACCTCAACTCCCTTCTGTACGCGGGCGGTGGCGCGGCGATCTGCGCCCTCGTCTGTGTCGCCGCAGGGTACGCCTTCGACAAGTACGCCTTCCGCGGCAAGGAGAAGCTGTTCGGGGTCGTCCTGCTCGGGGTGCTCGTGCCGACCACCGCGCTCGCGCTGCCCATGTACCTCCTGGCCAGCGAGGTCGGCCTGGTCAACACGTACTGGTCGGTCCTGATACCCGTTCTGGTCAATCCCTTCGGGGTCTATCTGTCGCGCGTCTTCAGCGCGAGCTACATCCCCGATGAGGCTCTTGAGGCCGCCCGTATCGACGGCGCCGGCGAGCTGCGCACCTTCTGGTCGATCGGTCTGCGCATGGTGATGCCGGGCTTCGCGACCGTCTTCCTCTTCCAGTTCACCGCGATCTGGAACAACTTCTTCCTCCCCCTGGTCATGCTCAGCGACCAGAAGCTCTTCCCGCTGAGCCTCGGTCTGTACGCCTGGAACAGCGACACCCACGCCGAGCCGAGCTACTACCCTCTCGTCGTCACCGGCTCCCTCCTCGCCGTGATCCCCCTGATCGTCGCCTTCGTCTCCCTCCAGCGGCACTGGAAGGCCGGGCTCACCGCCGGCAGCCTCAAATGACCGGCCACGCCACCCCGTCCGCCCCGGCCAGCGCCTCGTGAGGAGCCCGAGTTCCACCATGCACCAGACCACTGACAACCGGCCCGCCCTGCTGCTCGCGATGGGCCCCGGCATCGCGGACCGTCTCCTCACCGAGCGCCACCGTGCCCGGCTCGCCGCCCTCACCCGTACCGACCCGTACCTGGTCGCCCACGACCTCACCCCGCCCACCGGACCCGTCGCCGAAGCCCTCGCCGAGGCCCAGGTCCTGCTCACCTGCTGGGGCGCTCCCCCGCTGACCGAGGACGTCCTGGCCGCCGCCCCCGAGCTGCGCGCGGTCGTCCACGCGGCGGGGTCGGTCAAGCACCATGTCACCGACGCCTGCTGGCAGCGCGGCATCGCGGTGACCTCGGCGGCGGCGGCCAACGCCCTGCCGGTCGCCGAGTACACGCTGGCCGCGATCCTCTTCGCGGGCAAGGAGGTGCTGCGCTCCGCCCAGCGCTACACGGAGCTGCGGACCACGCCCGCCTGGCTGAACGAGACGGAGCACACCGGCAACTACCGGCGCACGGTGGGCCTGATCGGCGCTTCGCGCATCGGACGGCGCGTGATCGAGCTTCTGCGCCCCTTCGATTTCGAGGTTCTTCTCCACGACCCGTACGTGAGCGGAACCGAAGCGGGTGCGCTGGGCGTTGAGCAGGTGTCACTCGACGACCTGTGCGCCCGCAGCAGCGTCGTGTCCGTCCACGCGCCCCAGCTCCCCGAGACCCACCGCATGATCGACGCCCGCCGGCTCGCCCTGATGCCGGCGGGTGCCACGCTGATCAACACCGCGCGCGGCTCCCTGGTGGACGAACAGGCCCTGCTCGCCGAGCTCCTGTCGGGCCGCCTGCATGCGACCTTGGACGTGACCGACCCCGAACTGCCGCCCCGCGAAAGCCCGTTGTACGACCTGCCGAACGTGCTGCTGACCCCGCACATCGCCGGCTCGCTGGGCAACGAGCTGTACCGCATGGCGGATCACGCCCTGGCCGAACTGGAGCGCTTCACCTCCGGCCTGCCCTTCGCGGACCCGGTGCACCCGATGACGCTCTGGCGCTCGGCGTAGCCGGGCCGGGCGCCCAGCCCGTGTGTCCACGTGCACGCGCCACGCGCCCCCGTGCCCACGTGCCCCCGATGCCAATGCCGAAGGCCCGGCACCCCCCGAAGGGGACTTGGGTTCTAACGGTCCTCGCAACACCCGCGATCTGTGGGAGTTGCGAGGACCGTGGCCGTTGGACGCGATGATCTTGCGGGGCTGAGGGAGCGTTTCCTTGCGCGGCTGGATGCCGTGGGGAACGTGACCGTGGTGGCGCGTGAGCTGGGGGTGAACCGGAACACCGCGTTCGGCTGGGCCCGGAAGGCCGGACGGACCTCGGTGCGCCTGCCGCGGCGGCACCCCGGGCGCGACGAGTACGAGCGATTGCGTGCGGCGGGCACCTCGCAGTCTGAGGCCGCTCGGCGCGTGGGGGTGAACGAGCGCACGGCCAGGGACTGGGACCAGGGCGTCAAGAAGACGCGCACCACCCGGAGCTATCCCGACGGGCGCCGTGTCGACTACGCGGCGGGAGCCGCCACGATGTGCAGTGTGAGCACGGCATCGGCGCCTTTGGCGACCCTGGACAAGCAACTGCATCCCCGGTTCTTGACTCTGGCCGAGCGCGAGAAGATCCGCGATCTGCGCGCGGCCTGCCACTCGCTTCGGGCGATCGGACGCGTCCTGGGCCGGCCGGCGAGCACGGTCAAGCGGGAGATCGACGCGAACTCCGGCGCCGAGGGCTACCGC